>NZ_VWXJ01000012.1:0-211586 GCF_011752535.1 Pantoea sp. Tr-811 | reverse complement strand
AACAGCAGATGCAAAAACTCAAGGACATTGAGGCGCAGCTTCACGCCAGCCCAGATCAGCAAATCTCTCTTACCGATCCTGATGCACGCTCAATGGCCACGAGTGGCCGAGGTACTGGCACGGTTGGCTACAACGTACAAACAGCAGTCGATGACAAACACCATCTGATCATTGCTCATGAAGTCACTAATGTTGGTAATGACCGAACGCAGCTGAGCAATATGGCGAACCAGGCACGCGAAGAGATCGGTGCTGAGTCGCTGACAGTGGTCGCCGACCGAGGCTATTACAAAGGTCCGGAGATCCTTGCTTGCGAGCAGGCCGGGATCACCACTTTTGTCCCGAAGCCGCTGACATCAAGCAGCAAAGCGGAAGGCCGATTCGGCAAGCAGGATTTCATCTACATCGCTGCATCGGATGAATACCGATGCCCTGCGGATCAACTACTGACCCGCAGGCATTCTTCGGTGGAAGACGGCATGTTGCTGCACTCCTACTGGTTCTCTGGCTGCCAAAGTTGCTCCATGCAGAAGCAGTGTACGACGGGTAAGGAACGCCGGTTGAAGCGCTGGGAGCATGAAACGGTAGTCGAAGCCGTGCAGATCCGATTGGAGCATGATCCAGGAAAGATGAAAGTTCGCCGGCAAACGGTGGAGCATCCCTTCGGAACGCTTAAATACTGGATGGGAAGCACTCACTTCCTGACCAAAACTCTACCGAGGGTAAGCACCGAAATGAGCCTTCACGTGCTTGCTTACAATCTCAAACGAATGATGAGCATCTTCGGCATCGCTGGGCTGATTGAAGCGATCAGGACATGAGTCCAAGCGTTCTATGCGTACGTATACGGCTATCTGGGCCGCTGCCGCGGCCCGGATAGCACAGGTCGCGCCTGGTGCCCGACTGAGGTAGATCTGCACTTAGATCTGCTGAATTTACAGGGGGTCCCAGCTTCTTTCGCTACTCGACGTACTTACTGGCGTTTTCACACAGCCTGGACCCATTGCGGACGTTCACCGTGACATCGTCTGCGCCTATGAGATCGAGCGCCGCCCGCGCGGCGCATCGCGAGCTGTGCTCGCTCCTACGTCTATTTTGGGCCAATTATTCCTGTGAGGTTAGTGCGCGAAGGCTTTGGCGCATGACGCGATTGGCACAGGCGTCACTGGCCCGAAACAAACGTAGGAGCGAGCACAGCTCGCGATGCGCCGCGCGGGCGGCGCTCGATCTCATAGGCGCTGAAAAATTCACGGCGAACACATCCGAACACCGCGCTAACCCCAAGGTATGGATCGTCACCGAGCGTATTTCTTGGCACCGGCAACACAGATGACCGCACCCAGCGTGACCACGACCATCATCCCGCTGACGTCCTCATGCAGCAGCAGCGCTGCCAGTCCGAGCCCCATGAACGGCTGTAGCAGTTGCAGTTGGCCCACGGCCGCGATACCACCCTGGACCAGCCCTCGGTACCAGAACACGAATCCGATCAGCATGCTGAACAACGAAACGTAGCCGAAGCTGAACCACGCAGGGGCGCTGACCTCGGCGAAGGTATCAGGTGCGGGAAAATTAGCGACAGTCAGCAGCAGCATGAACGGCAACGCCACCAGCAATGCCCAGCTGATCACCTGCCAACCACCCAATGTCCGCGACAGACGCGCCCCTTCCGCATAACCCAGCCCACAGACAATCACCGCAGCCATCATCAACAGATCACCCACTGCCGACGCCTCGCCGCCATTGGCCAACGCATAGCCTACGACCAGCCCGGCACCTATCAGCGAGAACAACCAGAACAGCGGCCGAGGTCGCTCACCGCCGCGCAGAACGGCGAACCCTGCGGTACAGAGCGGCAGCAGCCCGACAAAAACGATGGAGTGGGCCGAGGTGACATGCTGCAGGGCCAGTGCTGTCAGCAGCGGGAAACCGATGACCACCCCAAGCGCTGTTATCGCCAACGACGACAGGTCACCACGTTCAGGTCGGGGCTGGCGCAGCACCAGCAGAAAAAGCGCACCCAACAGGGCGGCAATCGTTGCCCTGGCACAGGTCAGGAACGTCGGTTCGAAGGCCGCCACGGCCACACGGGTTGCCGGTAGCGAGCCGGCAAAAATGGCGACGCCGATGAAGCCGTTGATCCACCCGCTTGTTGATCTTTCCATCGCTGAGTCCTCGATAAGCAAGACCTCAGTACACCACTGACAGGTTCACCGAGGCCACGTACAATCCAATACAGTTGAGCCGAACTGTTATGCCTATCAATCCAGTACAGTCGAGAGTGCGATGAAACGGAGCGGAACGCGAATTCGAACGGTCATGGGCGAAATCCAGTCCAGGATAGCCTCTCGAACCTACGCACCCGGTGCGAGAATTCCCTCCGTTCGGGCAATGGCCCGGACCATGCAAGTGTCGGTGTCGACCGTTATCGAGGCCTATGAACGGTTGATGGCAGAGGGAGTGCTCAGCTCTCGGCCGGGCTCCGGCTTCTACGTGGCGGGCCCCGTGGCGCCGCTGGCACTCACCGAACTCGGCCCGCGGCTCGATCGTGCCGTCGACCCGCTGTGGATCTCGCGCCAGTCGCTTGAGAGCGCCAGCGATGGATTGAAGCCAGGGTGCGGCTGGCTACCCCCGTCCTGGCTGTACGAGGCGGGCATGCGTAAAGCGCTGCGGGTCGCGGCCCGTGGCGACACAGTGCAGCTGGCTGAATATGCTTCACCGCTTGGACACCCGCCACTCAGGCAGTTCTTGTCGCGAAGGCTGGCAGGCATAGGGATCGAAGCGCCGCTGGAACATATCCTGCTCACCGATTCCGGCACCCACGCCATCGATCTGATTTTCCGTTTTCTGCTGGAGCCGGGAGACACGGTCCTGGTCGACGACCCTTGCTACTTCAACTTCCACGCCCTACTCAAAGCCCACAGGGTGAACGTCGTGGGCGTTCCCTACACGAGGACCGGCCCAGACATCGATGCGTTCGGCACGGCCCTGCTCAAGCACGCGCCGCGGTTGTACATAACCAATTCCGGTATCCACAACCCGACCGGGGCCAGCCTATCCCCAGTCACCGCCCACAGGCTGCTGAAGCTGGCGGACAGCTCTGACCTGGTGATCGTAGAGGACGACATCTTCGGCGATTTCGAGAATACGCCCGCGCCACGCCTGTCCGCCTTCGATGGCCTTTCCCGCGTCATCCAGATCGGCAGTTTTTCCAAGACCATCTCCGCATCGATTCGATGCGGCTACATCGCCGCTCGCGGTGAATGGATCGAGAGCCTGGTCGATCTCAAGATTGCGACCACCTTCGGCGCTGGGCGCCTGGCCGCGAACATCATCCATCACGCCATTACCGACAGCGGATACCGAAAACACATGGAAAGTGTGCGTCTTCGCTTGGCCGAGGAAATGGACAGCACGGTCGCCAGGCTGCAGGCCATCGGTATCAAGCCCTGGATGATTCCCCAGGCAGGCATGTACCTCTGGTGCCAGCTCCCGCAAGGGAAGGATGCAGCAACGCTGGCCAGGGCTTGTTTGAATGAAGGTGTCGTGCTGGCGCCCGGCAATGCGTTCAGCCAGTCCCTGACGGCGGGAGATTTCCTGCGCTTCAATGTTGCGCAATCGGGGGATGCGAAGATTTATGACGTGCTGGAGCGGGCGCTGGGTCGTTAGCTGCGTACAGCCAGACCGGGACGTTGTAATGGGCGGATGTGTTCGCCGTGAAATTTTCAGCGCCTACGAGATCGAGCGCCGCCCGCGCGGCGCATCGCGAGCTTTGCTCGCTCCTACGCCTATTTCGGGCCAATTATTCCTGAAAGGTTAGTCCGCGAAGATTTTGGCGCATGACGCGATGTTGCGTCGTACCCACAAGACGGTCGTGCGCGATTGGCACAAGCCCCCAGGCCTACCTCTGCCATCGGCTTGGCTGAGGCTCAAGGGGAAAATCACGCCGCCCAGGTTTCATGCAGGTGTTGCCACAGCACGTGACCACGCTGGAGGCTGAACAGCGCGGTCGAGATCCGTGTCTTGGCATCCTGGCCGGGCAGCCGATGTGTCTCCCGGTAGCGGATCACTGCCCCCTCCGGCCACTGTGCCAGGGTTTCCAGTTCGGTGAGTTCGATGGTCAGCCCTGGCTGGCCGCCGGCACGCGTTGCGAACAGGGTTGCCACATCCTGCAGGCCAACCTGCAAACCTGTAGGCGTGACCATGGTGAAGTCTGCTGTGAAGCGCTCGATCATCGCCCCAACCTGGCCCTCGCCTCTGGCGAACAGCGCCTCGATCAGTAGGTGCAGGTCGATGACTTCTTGAAAGTAAGGATTCATGGCATTCCATTCCTGGGTAGAGCGCCGATTATGACCCAGAACACGCCGATTGCTTGCTGTTGATCCGCACTGCCAAGTTTGTTGGTGGTGTCAGAGATTGAGTCCGTAAGATTCAGCGCCTATGCAATCGAGCGCCGCCCGCGCGGCGCTCGATTTCACAGGCGCTGAAAATATCAAGGCGAACGCCAGGGCTGATTACCGAATCAGCGGCACGCCACTAAGCGCCTGCAGCTCGTCGAAGTCGATATCGGCGCAGATCTCCACCACTTTCAGGCCGTCGGAGGTGACTTCCAGCACGGCCAGGTCGGTGTAGATACGGCTGACGCAGCCGATGCCCGTCAGCGGGTAGGTGCACGCCGGCACCAGCTTGCTTTCGCCGGACTTGGTCAGGTGGTCCATCATCACGAACACCTGGCGGGCGCCGGTGGCCAGGTCCATCGCGCCGCCCACGGCGGGGATCGAACCTTCGGCGCCGGTGTGCCAGTTGGCCAGGTCGCCCTTGACAGATACCTGGAAGGCGCCGAGCACGGCGATGTCCAGGTGGCCGCCGCGCATCATCGAGAACGAGTCGGCGTGGTGGAAGAACGCGCCGCCGGTGAGCAGGGTCACGTGTTGCTTGCCGGCGTTGATCAGGTCATCGTCTTCCTCGCCGGGCGCGGGGCTTGGGCCCATGCCCAGCAGGCCGTTCTCGCTGTGCAGGAACACTTCCTTGTCGCCCAGGTAGTTGGCCACCAGGGTTGGAGCGCCAATGCCCAGGTTGACGTAGGCGCCTTCCTGGATGTCTGCGGCCACGCGCTGGGCCATCTCGGTGCGGGAGAGCTTTTTGGTGATGGTCATGGCAGGCCTCAGACAGCGTTGGCGATCGAAGAAGCGGCGGTGCCGGGAACGGCGACCACGCGCTGGACGAAGATACCCGGGGTGATAATGTGCTCCGGGTCCAGCTCGCCGAGTTCGACGATCTGGTCGACCTGGGCGATGGCGGTCTTGGCGGCCATGGCCATGATCGGGCCGAAGTTGCGCGCGGCCTTGCGGTAGATCAGGTTGCCCCAACGGTCACCCTTGTACGCCTTGATCAGCGCGAAGTCCGCGTGCAGCGGCATTTCCAGCACGTACATGCGGCCGTCGATCTCGCGGGTTTCCTTGCCTTCGGCCAGCAGGGTGCCGTAGCCGGTCGGCGAGAAGAATGCACCGATGCCTGAGCCTGCCGCGCGGATGCGCTCGGCCAGGTTGCCTTGTGGCACCACTTCCAGCTCGATCTTGCCGGCGCGGTACAGTTCGTCGAAGACGTAGGAGTCGGACTGGCGCGGGAAGGAGCAGACCACCTTGCGCACGCTGCCCGCCTTGAGCAGGGCAGCCAGGCCGATTTCGCCGTTGCCGGCGTTGTTGCTGATGATGGTCAGGTCGCGGGCACCGGTGGCGATCAGGGCATCGATAAGCTCGGACGGCATGCCAGCCGTGCCGAAGCCACCGACCATGATGGTCGAACCATCGGTGATGCCTTCCACCGCGCTGGCGATGGACTCGAACGTTTTATTGATCAAAGCGAGCTCCTGGTTCTTCCTGGAGTATGGATTGCCGGGCTGGCTACCGCCGCGTGAAGCCACGGTGAATCAGCGCTTGGCGTTGTTTGCTGTTGTGGGCTATAGCGTGCCGCAAGACTGGGCAACAGTAGAGGGGGTTTGGTGGAATTTGTGCGATTATCGAACTGTTGTGCGATGTGCGGGCAGGGTGGCTACGCTTGCCTGATACGCGAACACCGGCGCTTGACCTACACCACAACCCTGGGTTGCCGATCAAGCGCCCATCTCCCGGCCAGCGCCGCCCCGGTAGGAGCGAGCGCAGCTCGCGATGGGGCGCGCAGCGGCCCCAGGGTTTCAGCCTCGCGGCTCATAGTGCTGGGGCTGCTTTGCAGCCCATCGCGAGCTGCGCTCGCTCCTACAAAAAATAGGCGGTAAATCAGATGGTTAGGATTTTCGCCGGGCTACGCCACCTCAGCCACCCGCCCCCCAGCTTCCCCGATCAATATATCCTCGAAGAACGCCCCCACCGGCTCGCTGGGGTGGCACAGCTGGATCTCCAGCACCCACACCATCTCGCTCGGCACAATGTCCAGCTCGGCCAGTTTCTCCTGCCCATACAAGGCATGGGGAAAGTCGGCGATGCGATGCCCCGCCAGGTTGCGCTCCAGGCACCAGCCCCTGGCCTGGGCGCTGCGCGCTGCCGCATCATACAACGCCCGGCCGCTGAGCCCTCGGCCCCAGGCCTGGCGGGTTTCGTCGAAGACTTCGTGCAGGGCCTTGACGCATGCCTGGTGCAGGGCGTGCTCGCCAAACACGAAGGTGTCGCCGTAGTCGCCTTCATAACCATCCCACACCGGGCCGATATCGACCACCACGATGTCGGCAGGGCGCAACACCCGCCCAGGGTCGATGCCCTCCCGGGGCGTGCGCACGGTGTCGTCGCCAAAGCGAATGTAGGTGGGGTGCCAGGTGTGCGACGCGCCCATCCCCTGCAAAGTGCGCGCGGCCATCTCCAGCGCCTGGGCGGTGGTCATGCCTACTTGCAACTGGCTGGCGATGGCCGCGACAGCGCGCATGGAGTGCTCGCGCGCCGCGAGCATGCCGTCCAGCGAATAGCGTGGGCCGACCTTTTCCAGGGTCGGGTGGCGCGCTACGGTGGGTGGAACCTGAGCTTGCTGCGCGCCACTGGCCACGAAGGCCTCGGCGACGAAACGGTGCGGCGCCACCCCGGCCGCCAGGCAGGCTTCGCGGGCCTGGGCGACCATTGCCGGGTTGCCGCAGGCATACACCTGGGTGTCGCTCCAGCTGTGCGGTTGGGCCAGAGCCACGTGTTGCACCCGGCCCGCTACCACCGGGTGCCACTGGAACTGCGCATGGGCGCGGCAGGCCTGGTCGAGAAAGGCTCGGTCATAGAAGTCAGCAGGCGATGAACCGCCCCAGTACAACACGGTTTGGCTTCCCCGGGCCAACGCCGTGAGCAGCAAGGGCTTGATGCCGGCATAGCCGGTACCCGTGGCGAACAGCACCAGCGGCCGGCGCCCATCGTGCTGCCAGGTGCAGGCGCCCACAGGGCCTTCGAGCTGCAGCCGGTCGCCCGGTGTGAGTGCCGGCAGCAGGTGCTCGGTGAACAGGCCGCCGCGGACCTTGCGAATATGGAACACCAGCTGCCCTTGGTCTTGGGCGGGCAGGTTGGCCACCGAGAAACAGCGGCTGTCGCCATTGGCCAGGCGAAACCGCAGGTACTGGCCTGGGCGTACGTCCAGCGCCTGCTCAGGCAGCAGCACCAGCTCAACGATATCGTCAGTCAGCGGGCGCTGGCCCAGCACCCGCGCCTGGGCCGCAAGGGCCGGGGTGTCGAGGGACCAGCCGGGAATTTCCAGGCACAGGTCGCTGCAGGCGTGGCTCTGGCACAACAGCAGCTCATCGTCGGCCAAGGGGTAGGAGGGCAGGGCGGCGCCTTCGCTGCGCAGGGTGTCCCGATACTGGCCCGACACAAGCTTGACCTTGCACGACCCGCAGGCACCGCGGCGGCAGGAGAACGGCACGGGCAGGCCACTGGCAAGCATGCCGTCGAGCAGCAGCTCACTGCCGGTTTCGAAGCGCTGGCCCGAAGGCGACAAGGTGATGACATGACGGCGTGGCATAGGGCACCTCCTGGCGAATGGAGGTTTCATTGTTGCTATAGTGCTGGACCCATAGAACCTCCAGTTCTGGTTAATTGACATGGTCCAGATGCGCAAATGGCAACCGCTGCTCAAGCTCGACCGCGCCGGGCAGCGGCCGTCCTACCGGCAAATCGCCGAAGGCTTGGTGGCGGCCATTGCCGACGGCCGATTGCGCCCGGGTGAGCTGCTGCCCGGCAGCCGCGAAATGGCGCAGTTGCTGAAGGTCAATCGCAAGACGGTCATCCTTGCCTATGAGGAGGCCGCCACCAAGGGCTGGCTACACAGCGAGCAACGCCGTGGCACCTTCGTCAGCCAGCACCTGGCGCCTGCCGCCTCGCCCACGCCAGCGGCTGGGCCGCCCTTCGCCCTGGCGCTGCACGAGGCGCTCGCTACGCCCTATTTCGCCCACGGCGAGCAGGTGACGGCCCATTGCGACCGGCCAGGCGCGCTGTTCTTCGACAATGGCACCAGTGACCACCGGTTGCTGCCGCAGGCCGTGCTGCACCGCTACTACCGCAAGGCGCTGCGCAGCAGCTTCGCCAGCAATACCGTGCGCCATGGCAGTGAAAGCAGCAGCCGCTACCTGCGTGGCGCCCTGGCCGACATGTTGCGCCACCAGCGCGGCATGAACATCGGTGCCGAACATATCTGCCTGACCCAAGGCGTGCAGATGTCCCTCTACCTGGTGGCCAGAGCCGTGCTCAAGCCAGGGGACACGGTGCTGATCGAGCGCCTGAGCTACCCGCCAGCGTGGGAAATTTTCCGCCAGCTGGGTGCCCGGCTGGTGACCGTGGACCTGGACGAGGAGGGGTGCCGGGTCGACCAGGTGGATGCGTTGTGCCGGTTGCACAACGTGCGGGCGATGTACATCACCCCTCACCATCAATTTCCCACCACGGTCAGCCTGCACGCCGGGCGCCGGCAGCAGTTGCTGGAGCTGGCGCGGCAACACGCCTTCTGCGTGATCGAGGAAGACTACGACCATGAATTCCATTATGCCGGGCAGCCTTATCCGCCGCTGGCCAGCGACCGCCGCCAGCGCCATGTGATTTACGTCGGCTCGTTGTCCAAGGCACTGGGCAGTACCTTTCGCTGCAGCTACATCGTGGCGCCACCGCAGGTGGTCGAGGTGCTGGAGCGCCAGGCAGCAGTGATGCTGGGGCAGGGCGATGCGGTGATGCAACGGATGCTGGCGGACCTGATCATCGATGGCGAGCTGAGCAAGCACCTGCGCCGGGTGTGCGCTGAGTACCGCAGGCGCTGGGAAACCTTGGCCGGTTGCCTGCGCGCGGCCTTCGGTGAGCGCATTGTGCTGCGCGAGCCAGAAGGCGGGCAGGCGCTGTGGGTCAGGTTCGATGACACCATCGACGTCGATCAGTTGGTTGCCCATGCGCTGCAGCTGAACCTGGTGGTGCGCAGTGGCCGGCAGTTTTCGCCCCTTGGTGAGAGGGAGAATGCCTTGCGCCTGGGGTTTGCTTCGCTTAGCGCTGAGGAGATTGTTCAGGCGACCGAGCGGCTGGGGCGGGCTTGGGGGAGGATGAAGGGGGATGATTGAGTTTTTTTTGGGGGGGCACCGCTTGTGCGGTGCATCGCGAGCTGCGCTCGCTCCTACGGGGGCGAGGGGGCGGGAGATGAGGAGACATAAAACTGTCATGGGGCATCGCTAGCCTGCGCCGAAACAAATTGTCACATCCAGCGGAGCAGGCGATGCACGACGCACCCGATCAGGACACCCAGCAGGACATTGACGAGCAACCCCTTGGCCCCTCGCGGCGTGGCTTTCTCGGCGGCCTGGCACTGCTGGGTGCGGGTGCCGGCTTGGCCGCTTGCGGCCGGGCGGAAAGCTCGCCAGGCGAGGCGGCCCGCCCGCAGCCAACTGGCGCGGCGCTGGACCGGGCGCTGCGTGACAAGGTCAAGACCGTGGTGGTGATCTACGCCGAAAACCGCAGTTTCAACAACCTGTTCGCAGACTTCCCCGGTGTGCAAAGCCCGCTGGCGCAACTGGGCAAGGATGCCTATGCCCAGCGCGACCGTGATGGCACCCTGTTCGACACCCTGCCGCCGACCTTCGGCGGCACCTTGCAGGTAGGCCCGCAGACCGTCGATGGCATCACTTACGAAAAGGACATCGACTACCAGGGCGCATTGCCCAATGCACCCTTCGCCCTCAAGGGCCCGAAGGGTGAGGACCTACCCCTGGGCCTGGTAACCCGCGACCTCTGGCACGTGTTCTACCAGAACCAGCTACAGATCAATGGCGGCAAGAATGACGGCTTCGCTGCCTGGTCCGACGCCGGTGCGTTGACCATGGGTTACTACCCACAGACGCGCTACAACTTGCGCCTGTGGGACTTGGCCCGGCAGTTCGTGCTGTGCGACAACTTCTTCCAGGCCGCCTTCGGTGGCTCGTTCCTCAACCACCAGTTCCTGGTGGCCGGGCGCGCGCCGTTCTACCCGGATGCTGCCAACTCCCCGGCGCGCAGCCAGATCGCCCAGTTGCAGAGCGACGACCCGTTGGACATTCGCCTCAAGCCCCTGGCCGGCTCGCCCAACAAGGCCCATGACGGCCCACCGCAGTTCGGCCCCAGCGCCATCACCCCCGACGGCCATGCGGTCAATACCCTGGCGCCGCCGTACTGGCCGACCTGGCTGCGCGACCCCGAGCGCCCGGACTATTCCAAGCCCGACCTGCCCAACGTGCTGGTGCCGCAAACCCACGAACACATCGGCGACAAGCTGAACAAGCGCAAGGTCGACTGGGCCTGGTACGCCGGCGGCTGGCAGGCCACGCTGGATGCGTTCAAGGACTCGGGTGGCATCCCCAAGATCCCCAACTTCCAGTACCACCACCAGCCGTTCAACTACTTCCAGCAGCTTGGCCCGGAGCACCCCGAGGAGCGCAGCAAACGCCTGCGCGATGGTGGGCTTGGCGAAGACCCGTCGACCAACCGTTTCCTCGCCGATGCTGCCGCCGGCCGCTTGCCAGCGGTGACGTTCTACAAGCCCCAGGGCAACCTCAACCTGCATGCCGGCTACGCCGATGTGGCCTCGGGCGACCGACACATCGAGCGCATCGTCAAAACCCTGATGGAAAGCCCGCAGTGGCCGAACATGGTGGTGGTGATCACCGTGGACGAGAACGGTGGCTGGTGGGACCACGTGGCGCCGCCCAAGGGCGACCGCTTCGGCCCGGGGTCGCGCATTCCGGCGCTGGTGGTTTCGCCGTTCGCCCGCAAGGGCACGGTCGACCACACGGTCTATGACACCACCTCGATCCTGCGCCTGATCACCCGCGTGTTCGACCTTGAACAACTCGAAGGCCTGGCCGCTCGCGACCAGGCGATGGCCGGGCGCGGCCAGGCGTTGCTGGGCGACCTGACGCCAGCGCTGGACTTGAGCTAGCAACGCCACCGGATCACCTGCAAGCCCCGAGGTGAAAGGCACGGGCTTGCAGGTTTTCAGGTGCCGAGCATTGCATTGCCGGGCAGGGCACATTAGCATCACGGCTTCAGGAGATGGCATTCCTCCTTGAACCGCCCTAGCGCTGATGATGCCTACGCACACCCTGTGACAGGGCGCGTAGGCCATGCCTGCCGTTTACCCACAGGGCTCCCGATTCCTTGTGGAGTGTCCCGATGTACCTTTCTCTTCTTTCTGTAATCGTTGGCGGCAGTACCGGTTGTGTATTGCGCTGGTGGTTTGGCCTGCGCTTCAACGCGCTGTTCCCAGGCATGCCCCTGGGCACGTTGCTGGTCAATTTGATTGGCGGCTTCGTCATTGGCGGGGCGATGGCGTATTTCCTGCGCTGGCCCAACCTCGACCCGGCCTGGCGACTGCTGATTACCACCGGTTTCTGCGGCGGCCTGACCACCTTCTCGACATTCTCCGCCGAAGTGCTGTCGATGCTCATGCACGGGCGTTACGGCTGGGCCGCGGCCACGGTGTCGGCGCATGTGGTGGGGTCGCTGCTGATGACCTTTGCCGGTTTTGCCCTGGTGCGCTGGCTGGGCTGAGGCGTCACGCGGCTGTCATGTGCCCATGCTAGGGTGCCGGTCCCCCTTCGTGGCACAAGGTGTGCGATACGGTGACCCCCGGTACGACCCGCAAGCAGTTCATGCTCCGCTCCAGCAACATGCGTAGCGACGAGTTCGCCGCACTGTTCACCCAGCTGTATGGCAACCTCTATGCCGACATGCCGCCGCTGGGCGAGGGCATCGCCATTGGCGGTGTGTACGGGCGCTTCGACGGCATGAGCGTGCGGCGCATGCACTACCAGGGCGATTTTCGCATCGTGCTGCCCGCGCCACAGGATGAGATCACCTTCGTGCTGCCCACCGCCGGCACGATCATCTTCGAGCACCGCGGCGAATCGATTGGCGGGGCCCAGGTGGGGCTGGCGGTCGACAAACTCGACATCCGTTCGGTGCGCATGGCCGAGAACCACGCCCAGTGTGGCATGTCGATTCGCCGTGGGCTGTTTGCCGAGCGGTTGTCGGTGCTGCTGGGGCGGCCGCTGACGGCCGCGATTCGCTTTGCCCCGGTGGTGGACTTGAACCAGGCGGCTTTCCAGGGCATTCGCGCCTTGCTCGAACTGGCCACCGGCACTGAATTCGACCAACTGCTGGGCAGCGGCCTGCTGATGCCCACGAGGCTGCGCGAGATGCTGATCGATGCCTTGCTGGAAACCTGGCCGCACAACTACAGCGAGGCCTTGCGCCGCCCGGCCCCGACGATTGCCCCGCGGCATGTGAAGCTGGCGATGGCCTACCTGCAGGAGCACCCGGCGCGGTTGGTGAGTGGTAGCGAGTTGGCGGGCTTGGCCAATGTCAGCTTGCGGGCGTTGCAAGATGGCTTTCGGCGTTTTGCCGGAACGTCGATTGTCGGGTATCAGCGCCAGGTGCGCCTGGAGCAGGCGCGCCAGGTGCTGGAGCGCGGGGAGGGCGGTTCGGTGGCCGAGGTGGCCTTGCAGCATGGTTTCAGCAATGCCGGGCGCTTCAGCCAGTATTTCCAGCAGGCGTTTGGGGTGAGCCCGGCGTTGGTTCGGCGGCGGTAGGAGGAGGCCCCGGTAGGAGCGAGCGCAGCTCGCGATGGGCCGCAAAGCGGCCCCGCCCGCACTCAGAAGGCGTAACTGGCCTTGAGGCTGCCACTGACCCCATGGCTGTCGCCACCGCCCATGGCCGCGACCTCGGCGCCCACGCTCAGCGCTCCCAGGTTGGCCATCAGGTTCACGCCACCGGTGAACTGGTCGCGGTTGTCGAAGGCCGCTCGCTGCTCCACGTCCAGCCCCAGCAGATGGCCTTGGCTGTCGACCTGATGGTCGCCCAGGGCATGCTCGTAACCCACCTCGGCCCCTGGCACCAGCTGCCAGCTGCCCAGGGCGATCGGTGCGAGCGAGGCCTTGAGGTTGGCCACTGCGGCGCGCCGGGTCTGTTTCAGGTCGTCTACCTGCAACGCCAGCTCGCTGCCTTTCTCGGTGAAACCGTTCAGGTCTACGCGGCTGACCCGCAGGCCAAGGCTTGGCTCCAGGACCATGCCGCCGGTGGGCAGGCGGTAACCCAACGCCAGGCTGGCGCCGGCCAGGGTGCCGTGGCTGTCGCCCTTGGTGGTGCCCAGGCCGCCGCCCAGTTCACGCTTGCTGGAGTAGTCGAGCCAGCCGGCGTTGGCCTGGGCATCGATGAACAGGCCATGCTCCAGGCTACCCGGGGCAAAGCGTGCGCCCAGGCTGAGGAAGGTCAGGTCGGTGTCCGCCTCGCCGCCGGCACTGCCGACATTGCCGTTGCTGTAGCCAAACCCGGCACGGGCGCTTAGCTGCTCGGAGAAGCGCTGGGTCAGGCCGATCATCAGCCCCTGGCTGTGTTCGTTGCTGCTGGCCGCATGGGCCGAGCCGTCGGTGCCCAGGTAGCCGGCCAGGGCGGTGCTCCACAGGCGCGACTGGCCGACCTTGAGGTCGACGCCGTCGGCGTACGGCGCCGCCGCGCGGTCGATCATCGCGCCCTGGCGCAGCAGGTAGCTGGCGGCATCGGCATGCAGCTGGCCGCCCACGGTCGACTCCACGCCGCCGAGTGTGCCGGCGTCGATGGCCGACTGCAGGTAGTAGTTGTAGGCGCTGTAGGTGCCCGACAGCGGGCTTTCCTGCAGCTGGCGCAGCAACTGCGCGCCAGCGGCGGCGTTGCCCAGCAGGCCGGCTTCGCCTGGCAGGCTGGCGTAGCTGACCATCTTGCCGCGCAGCACGTAGAGGGTTTCCTGCGACAGGCCCAGGCCTTGCTTGAGGTAGTTGTCCATGCTGCCGTATTCGGCGGTTACCTCGTCCAGGCCGGCTTGCAGGTAGCTGGCTTCCACGCCCAGCAACGGCGCGTAGATTTGCGCCATGCTCGCGGGCATCGCCGCTAGGGTGGCGGCGACGCGGGCGGCGGTGTAGTCGTTGGTGGCCAGGTAGTTGCTCATGATCGTCGCCTGGTCGACCCCGGCGATGCTCAGCAACACGGCAGCGGTCCAGCCGGTACGGTCCTTGCCGGCGGTGCAATGGAACAGCGCGGCGCCATCGGCGCTGGCCAGTTCATTGAACAGCACGGCGAACTGCCCGCGCATGCCGGCGTCGCTGACGAAGGCGCGGTTGGTTTCTTCCATCATCGCCCGGGCTTGGGCCGCGCTGGTGAAGCTGAGGTTGGTGATATTCGAGCCCGAGGTGGTGCTGCCAATGATGTCGATATTGGTGTAGCTGGCACCGGCCGGCAGGGTGTCGGGGGTTGCGGCAATCTCGCTGGCGGTGCGCAGGTCGAACACGTCGCTGATGCCAAGGCCATTGAGGATGGCCAGGTCGGCGGCGGTCGGGGTCAGGGCGTTGGCACGGTAGAACACCCCAGCCCTCATGGTGCCGTCATGGCTGGTGGTATAGGCAGTGGTGGTGCCGGCGATGTCGCGGAAGTTGTCCATGCCAGCCAGGCGCGGGGTGTCGAGCGCGTCGGCGGCGTGAGCGGTGGAGATGGCCAGGGTCAGCAGGGACAGGGAACAGAACAGACGTTGCAGCACGGAAAGAGCCTCGTTGGGATGCGTTAGGCTGGCTACTGTCCGTGGGCAACATGAAACTGAATGTTACAAAACCAAGCGTCGCTGGAAAGGCTGCGGGATCTGTCCGAGGATTGCGCGTTTTGTCTGTGCGGGCCCATTGCTGGGGTGGGACATGACCGTTTCGAAGCTGAAACTGACACCGGTTTCAAGCAGGCGTTGGCGAATCATGTCCGACAGTACGGAGGCAAAGTAGGAGTTGATCTCGACCTGCCGATAATCCACCTTGAAACCTTGCAGCCCAAGCTTCGCCGCCTGGTCGGTCAAGTGCCGCTCGCGGATCAGGTAATGGTCGAGGTGAAATGACACCAACTCAGCCAGAGAAACCATGAGGCCAAACGGAGCCAGGTCGATGAACCCCGTGTTCCTGGCTTCCCGCTCCAGTTCATCGGCATTGACGAAAATGCGAGTCAGGGGTGCAGGCAACTGGGCATTGATCGTGCTCTTGCCGGAGCCATTGGGGCCGGCAAACACCCGAAGCCTCGGCGCCTTCACGCTGTAGGAGTCTCGCTGACCTTCCTCACGCTGATTGTTTCGCCAACTTTGACTTTCCGCCGGGGTTTTGCCTTGGCGACGATGGTTTTGGCACCGTCTGCGGACACGCGAACGAGATTGCCATCCTCAGTGCGCAGCACACCGCGCGGGCTTGCCTGCAAAGCGCGCAGGTGGGCGGAATGCGTGGCTTCGCTGGCCAGCGCTGGAATCGATGCTTCCAGGGCGTCCAGTTCGCGCTCGCTGACAGGTTTGGCTTTGACGGCCATGGGCAGATACCTCCAGACAACCTGAAACAGATTGTATGCATGGGAGGCATCATAGCGTTGGCAGGGCAAAAAGGCATCAGTGGAGGGCATGGTGGCAGTCCTGGAGTGAGGTCGTTCCGGAGTCTGGCACAAAGCGAACTGCATGTTTTCGCTGCCTTTTGTAGTCCAATTCTTTTTCGTTGCCCATGCCCTGCCAGACAACCTGCTGACCAACAGGGCGCCGTGCTCAATCCCAGCTTGGTGCCAGGCCGTCCGGGCTGACTTCGCGGCCGTTGCGTTCGAGCGTGGCGATGCGTGCCATGTCGTCGGCATCCAGGCGCAGGCTCTGGGCGAGCAGGTTGCTGGCCAGGTTCTCCTGCTTGGTCGAGGAGGGGATCACCGCATAGCCCAGTTGCAGGGCCCAGGCCAGTGCCACCTGGGCGACGGTGGCCTTGTGCTTGGCGGCGATCTGCGCCAGCAGCGGGTCGTTGAGCACCTTGCCGTAGGCCAGGGTCATGTACGAGGTGACGGTGATGCCTTGTGCTTCAAGGAACGCTGCAAGCTTGGCGTTCTGCAGGTAGGGGCTGAGTTCGACTTGGTTGGTGGCGATCTCGCCCTGGCCGACCACGGCGATGGCCTGGCGAGTCAGTTCGATGTTGAAGTTGGACACGCCGATCTGGCGGGTCAGGCCCAGGCGCTTGGCGTCGGCCAGGGCCTGCATGTATTCGGCCAGTTCCACGCCGTTACCGGGGGCCGGCCAGTGGATCAGCAACAGGTCGACATGGTCGGTGCGCAGCTTGTTCAGGCTCTCGCGCAGGCTGGGCACCAGCTTGTCGGCGGCATAGTTGTCGACCCAGATCTTGGTGGTGATGAACAGCTCGCTGCGCGGCACGCCACTTTCGGCGATGGCCTGGCCGACTTCGGCCTCGTTCTTGTAGATCTGCGCGGTGTCGATGGCCCGGTAGCCCAGTGCCAGGGCGGCCTTGACCGAGTCGATGACGGTTTGCCCGGTGAGGCGGAAGGTGCCGAGGCCGAAGGATGGAATGTTCATGGGGCGTGCTCCTGAGGGTGAATGACAAGCCAGGCTCGTTCGAACTGATATCGAGTGGCGATCAGTGTGCAGGGTTCAGGGCAGGTGATTAAGGGCTGGTGAGTCGAAGCACCTTTGCGCCGCACTCACGAATTGAGCGGCAGAGGAAAACCTCCCGTGTTGCCGACCAGGCGGCACCACGGGAAGGGGCGATCACTCGCGGATCTGCGCTGGGTCGGCCTGTAGCAGCCAGAGCGGCTGCAGGGCTTGCAGCTGCTGCTCCAGGCCGGAGGCGATGCCCATGCGCCGAGCCTGGCGGTCTTGGCCGATGAGGTCTTCGAGCATGTCGAGCAGGTTACGTGACTGCTCCGCGTCAGACGTGGTGGTGACATCCGACAGCAGTTCGGCTTCCTGGTAAGTACGCACGCGCTCCTGCTTGCTGGCTTGTTGAGTGGCAGTGGCTTCGACCAAGCGGTTGTTGGCAAATGCCAGGCGGGTGCTGCTGCTGGCCTGGTCATCCACCTCATGGTAGCGGTAGTTTTGCGACTTGCTGTCGAGGCTGAGCACCAGGTCTGTCAGCGGGTTGAGCCCTTTATGCCAGGCGGCCTTGAGCGTCGCTTGTTGATCCTGTTGCACCGTGAGGTTGCTGGTCCCGCCCTTGAGGCTGGTCGACTGCGAGACGCTGTAGTCGAAGTGATCCACTTCCTCCCGGTGCATTGGGTTGATCTGCTGTTCGGTCTGGTTGAGCGATGCATCGAAGTCCGCCAGGCCGCTCAGTAGCAGGCGGCTCATCCGGTTCGAGGGCAGGTCATGACGGGCTGACTGCGTGCCGGTGTCATCCACGCTATTGAGCTGACGGAAGGCATCCTTGAACAAGCCCATCATTTTTTCGTCGCCATTGCCACGTTTCTGCGCCGCATCGAACTGCTCCAGGTAGTTGGCCACGGCGGCCTGGCGTTGCGACTGGCTGCCCAGGAGTGCTCCGCCTTGGGTGTCGAAATGCATCTTGACCTCGCCTGACGGGCTCTTGAGCGACAGGCTGCGGGTCTGGTCATCGATGTTCAGGGCGAAGGTCTGCAGGCTACCGCTGGCAGTGTGAATGCTGGCATCGAGCTTCATGCCGGTGAACAAGGACGGGTCGAGCTTGACCAGGTTGCCCAGCTGCAGGGTTGGCGGTTCTGCGGTCAGGCCATCGACGGCGGACTGGAAGCTGTCCGCCAGTGCGGCCAGGCTCTTCAGTTCGTCGGCGCTCAAGCTGCCTCCTTGTACGTCGGCGTCCACGGCCAGGCCGTTGTCGCTGCTGTACAGGCCCAGGGATACCGTGGCGCCGGATGCACTGGTGAGGGTGAACGTCACGCTGTCGCTCGCATACTGGCGCAGCCTGGCTTGCTGCAGGCCCAGCAGTGCAGGCTCGCCCGTGGTGCCCAGGGCGATGGCTAGCCCGGATTGCGAGATGCGCTGGCCGCCATTGGTAGACAGTTGCTCCAGCAAGGCGGCACCCAGGCCCTGAAAGCGCGAGGCTGCGGAGCTGGATTGCACGGCACTGAGCATGCGCATGCTCAGCTTGTCGATGCCATCCTGCTCCCAGATATACCGTACCTGGCCGTCCCCCAGGGTGCCATTGCGGTTGTAGGTGTCCGGTGCGGGGCTGCGGTTGGCCTGGCTCAGGTCAACATTCGTGTTGCTGGTAGGCGTTGCGGCGACGGGTTCGGCGTTGCGGATGGACACGCCCGCGGTGGCGGGTTGCGTCAGCATTTGTGGCAGATTAACGGAGATCGGGTTCATATCGCTCCCTGCGATTTCTGGAACGTTCGTCCGGTTATCGGCAGGTGAAGCTAAAGCCTTAGCATTTGTGCGGAAAATGAAACAGCCCGCGATTGGGCGGGCTGTCAGGCACTGCGGGTGACGACGATCAGCGGCGGCGGAACAGCGGCAGCGGCTCGTCGGTGGCGCCTTGGTAGGTCACCGAGAAGTCCTTCAGGCTTTGCAGCGCGTCTTCCGGGTCCTTGTCGGCACGGATGGCGAATGCATCGAAGCCGCAACGGGCCATGAAGAACAGCTGGTCGCGCAGTACGTCGCCAATGGCGCGCAGCTCGCCCTTGAAGCCGTAGCGGTCACGCAGCAGGCGCGCATTGGAGTAGTTGCGCCCGTCGGTGAAGGCCGGGAAGTTCAGGGCGATGACCTGGAAGTGCTGCACGTCTTCGCCGATTTCTTCCGCTTCTTCGTCGCTGTCCAGCCACACGCCCAGGCCGCCATCGCGGGCCTTGAGCACGTGGGCATGGTCGCGCCACATCTGCAGCGGGACGATGTAGTCGTCGCAGTTGCTCAGCTCGTCGAACGAGAAGTCCTTGGGCAGCAGGTGCCAGGTTTCGTCGACGATCTGGTTGTTCTTAATGATTCGCTGCATAGACGCGTTCCTTGAAGGGGTCGATGCCGATACGCTGGTAGGTGTCGATGAAACGCTCTTCCTCGGTACGTTGTTCGACGTACACGGCGATCAGCTTTTCGATCACATCGGCCATGGCGTCCTGGGCGAACGATGGGCCGAGGATTTTGCCCAGGCTTGCGTCGCGCGCGGCGTTGCCGCCCAGTGACACCTGGTAGAACTCCTCGCCCTTCTTGTCCACGCCGAGGATGCCGATGTGGCCGACGTGGTGGTGGCCGCAGGCGTTCATGCAGCCGGAGATGTTCAGGTCGATTTCGCCGATGTCGAACAGGTAGTCCAGGTCGTCGAAACGGCGCTGGATGGATTCGGCGATCGGGATCGACTTGGCGTTGGCCAGGGAGCAGTAGTCACCGCCCGGGCAGCAGATGATGTCGGTCAACAGGCCGATGTTCGGCGTGGCGAAGCCGCCCTCGCGCAGTTCCATCCACAGCGCGTGCAACTGGCGCTGCTCGACGTCGGCAAGAATGATGTTCTGCTCGTGGGAGGTGCGCAGGAAGCCGAAGCTGTAGCGCTCGGCGAGGTCCGCCACGGCGTCCAGCTGCTTGTCGGTCAGGTCGCCCGGGGCAACGCCGGTGGGTTTGAGCGACAGGGTGACGGCGACGTAGCCAGGGCGCTTGTGGGCGCGGGTGTTGCGCGAACGCCAGCGGGCGAAGCCTGGGAATTCGGCGTCTTCGGCGCTGTAGTCGAGGTTGTCCAGGGCCAGGTAGGCCGGGTCGACGAAGTGGCGCGAAACGCGCTGCACTTCATCTTCGGTCAGGGTGGTGCTGCCGCCACGCAGGTGAGCCATTTCGGCCTCGACCTTCTCGGCGAACACTTCCGGGGTCAGGGCCTTGACCAGGATCTTGATCCGCGCCTTGTACTTGTTGTCACGGCGACCGTAACGGTTGTACACGCGCAGGATGGCGTCCAGGTAGCTGATCAGGTCCTGCCACGGCAGGAACTCGTTGATGAACGAGCCCACCACCGGGGTACGGCCCAGGCCACCACCGACCAGCACGCGGAAGCCCAGCTCACCGGCAGCGTTGCGCACCGGCTCCAGGCCGATGTCGTGCACTTCGATGGCGGCGCGGTCTTCCTTCGAGCCGTTGACGGCAATTTTGAACTTGCGCGGCAGGTAGGCGAATTCCGGGTGGAAGGTGGTCCACTGGCGGACGATTTCGCACCATGGGCGCGGGTCGATGACTTCGTCTGCGGCCACACCGGCGAACTGGTCGGTGGTGGTGTTGCGCAGGCAGTTGCCGCTGGTCTGGATCGCGTGCATCTGCACGGTGGCCAGCTCGGCAAGGATGTCCGGGATGTCTTCCAGCGCCGGCCAGTTGTACTGCACGTTCTGGCGGGTGGAGATGTGGGCATAGCCTTTGTCGTAGTCGCGAGCGATCTTCGCCAGGGTGCGAACCTGGGTGGCGTTCAGCTGGCCATACGGCACGGCGACGCGCAGCATCGGGGCGAAACGTTGGATGTAGAGGCCGTTCTGCAGGCGCAGAGGGCGGAATTCTTCTTCGCTCAGCTCACCGGCCAGGTAGCGGCGGGTCTGATCACGGAACTGCTTGACGCGGTCCTCGATGATCCGCTGATCGTACTCGTCGTATACGTACATAAAAGTCCTGTCTCAGGCTGCATGCAGCTATTCGCGCGCACGGCCGCGCACTCCGGTTCGGAGCCGGGGAACGATAGCAGGTTGGGTTTATGCGCTAAAGTGATGTTTTTGCATATGAAAAGAACCAAACGAACTAAGTGAGACTGACTGGCATTTGTTACCCCCTTGGCGCGCGGGGTTTATACTGGCGAGTCTGTTTGAAAAGGTATTTTCCATGCTCAAGGCGCTGTGCCAAAGCGTGTGCCTGAGCCTGCCGCTGGCAACGTGCGCTCAGGCCGCTTCGGTGGTGTTCCTCAATCCCGGCCAGCCCAGCGAGACGTTCTGGGCCAGCTATTCGCGCTTCATGCAGGCCGCTGCCGACGAGCTGGGCATGACCCTGCGGGTGGAATACAGCGAGCGTGACGCCGCGCGGGCAATGAGCCAGGCGCGCTCGGCCCTGGAGGGCCCGCGGCGGCCCGACTACCTGGTGCTGGTCAACGAGCAGTACGTGGCGCCGGAAATCATCCGCCTGGCCCAGGGCTCGGGGGTCAAGCTGTTTCTGGTCAACAACGGGCTCACCAGCAGCCAGGCCCGAAGCATCCAGGCCCAGCCGGACAAATACGCGCCGGTGCTGGGTACGCTCACCGCCAACGACGAGCAGGCCGGGTACAAGATGCTGCATGCCATGGTCGCCCTGTTGCCGCGCAGCGAAAACGGGCCGTTCGACCTGGTGGCGTTCGCCGGGGTCAAGACCACGCCGGCCTCGCAGCTGCGCGAGGCCGGCATGCGCCGGGCCTTGGCCGACTTTCCCCAGGTGCGCCTGCGCCAGGTGGTGTACGGCGGCTGGAACCGCGAGCGCGCCTACCAGCAGGCGCAGCAGCTGCTGCAACGCTACCCGGCCACCCGGTTGGTGTGGTCGGCCAACGACCAGATGGCCCTGGGCGCCATGCAGGCGTTCGAGGAGGCCGGGCGCAAGCCTGGGCGCGATGTGGTGTTCAGTGCCATCAACAGCTCGCCCGAGGCACTGCGCGCACGCATCGACGGGCGCCTTGACGTGCTGATGGGCGGGCACACCACCCTTGGCGGTTGGGCCATGGTGATGCTGCATGACGACGCCCTGGGCCTGGATATCAACCGCGATGGCCGGCGCGAGCATGTGCTGCCGGCGTTGCAACCTGTTGACCAGGCCAAGGCCAGGCGCTGGCTGAAGTTGTTGGAACGGGACGACTACGGTGTCGATTTCCAGCATTACAGTGCAAAAGGGCGGCCACGGGGCTATCAGTACCCGTTTCTCACGTCACCGGTCGAATATTGAAAGACCCTGCTTGAGCAAAGGGCATTGCTCGTCTTAACTGCTGGTTGTGAAGTGCATTCCCATAACCACTACAAGAGGCAATGCAATGGGAAACTCTACCAAAGTCCGCAAAGCTGACAGCAGTGTCGATGCCTGGGCGATCCTCTGCCTGATTGCCCTGGTGGTGATCACTGCCGTGTACTGGGTCAGCCATCAGTAGACTTCTTGTAAAGACCGTGATGCAGCGCAGAGCGCCTGTGGGAGGGATCCTGCAGGCGTTTTGTTTTTTCAGGGCGTCAATGGGCGGTGAGGTGCAGGGCCAGTTGCACCAGGCCGATCAGCACGGCGATGAATACCAGGGTGAACAGCGTTCCCATGACGATGAAATGGCTGGCCTTGCCGTGGGTGAAGTCGCGTGCGCGGTTCTTGCCGCTTTGCACGCCGAAGGCGGCAGCAAGGATGCTGTGCAGCATCTGCCAGAAGGTTGGGGGCTTGCCCTGGGTGGGGTCGTCCATGGTGGCTCCTGAAGCATCAGAGGCAATCAGGGACAGTGTAGGCAATGGGTGGGATGTTGCCTGGGCGGGCCCTTTCGCGGGGCAAGCCCGCTCCTACACATTCACCTGTAGGAGCGGGCTTGCCCCGCGAAGAGGCCGACGCGCTGTTAGTTGTCGTACCCCAGGTTAGGCGCCAACCAGCGCTCGCTCACGCTGATGTCCTGGCCTTTGCGTGCGCTGTACTGCTCGATCTGGTCCTTGTCGACCTTGCCCACGGCAAAGTACTGCGCCTGCGGGTGGGCAAAATACCAGCCGCTAACCGCCGCCGCCGGGAACATCGCGAAGTGCTCGGTCAGGAACACGCCGCTTGGCCCGGTTTCGCCGATGGCGCTGCCATCGAGCAGGCGGAACAGGGTGGCCTTCTCGGTGTGGTCCGGGCACGCCGGGTAGCCCGGGGCAGGGCGGATGCCGCTGTACTGCTCCTTGATCAGCGCCTCGTTGTCCAGGTGCTCGTCACGGGCATAACCCCAGTGCTCTTTACGCACCTGTTCGTGCAGCCACTCGGCACAGGCTTCGGCCAGGCGGTCGGCCAGGGCCTTGACCATGATCGAGCTGTAGTCGTCGCCCTTGTCCTGGTAGGCCTTGGCCACTTCCTCGGCGCCAATGCCTGCGGTGGTGATGAAGCCGCCCACGTAGTCGGTTACACCGCTGGCCTTGGGCGCGACGAAGTCGGCCAGGGACAGGTTCGGCTTGCCGTCGGGCTTGATCGTCTGCTGGCGCAGGTGGTGCAGGGTAGCCAAGGCCTGGCCGTCGGCGCCATACACTTCGATGTCGTCGTCGGCCACCTGGTTGGCAGGCCAGAAGCCGAATACCGCACGGGCGCTGATCAGCTTCTCCTCGATCAGCTTGTCGAGCATTTCGCGGGCATCCTGGTACAGCGCGGTGGCGGCTTCGCCGACCACTTCGTCGGTGAGGATGCGCGGGAACTTGCCGGCCAGGTCCCAGGAGATGAAGAACGGCGTCCAGTCGATGTACTCGGCCAGGGTGCGCAGGTCGATGTTTTCCAGCACCTTGACGCCGGTGAAGGAGGGCACCGCCGGCTGGTAGCCAGCCCAGTCGTACTTGGGCTTGGCCGCCACCGCCTGGGCATAGCTCAGGCGCTCGGTGCGGGCGCTGCGGTTGGCGGTGCGCTCGCGCACGTCCACGTATTCGGCGCGGGTTTTATCGACGAAGCCTGGTTTCAGTTCCCGGGACAGCAGCTGGGTGGCCACACCCACGGCGCGCGAGGCGTCGGTGACGTACACCACGGCATCGTTGCTGTACTTGGGTTCGATCTTCACCGCGGTGTGCGCCTTGGAGGTGGTGGCGCCACCGATCATCAGCGGCAGGTGGAAGTCCTGGCGCTGCATTTCACGGGCGACATGCACCATTTCGTCCAGCGATGGGGTAATCAGGCCCGACAGGCCGATGATGTCGCATTTCTCGTCACGGGCGGTTTGCAGGATTTTCTCGGCCGGCACCATCACACCGAGGTCGACGATGTCGTAGCCGTTGCAGCCGAGCACCACACCGACGATGTTCTTGCCGATGTCGTGCACGTCGCCCTTGACCGTGGCCATGAGGATCTTGCCCTTGGCTTCGGGCTTGTCGCCTTTCTCGGCCTCGATGAACGGAATCAGGTGGGCCACGGCCTGCTTCATCACGCGGGCCGACTTCACCACCTGCGGCAGGAACATCTTGCCGGCGCCGAACAGGTCGCCGACCACGTTCATGCCGTTCATCAGCGGGCCTTCGATGACTTCGATCGGGCGTGCGCACTGCTGGCGGCAGGCCTCGGTGTCCTCGACGATGAAGGCGGTGATGCCCTTGACCAGGGCATGCTCCAGGCGCTTTTCAACGGGCAGCGAGCGCCACTCTTCGTTTTCCACCTCTTTGGTTGCGCCGCCGCCCTTGTAGTCGTCGGCAATCGCCAGCAGGGCATCGGTGCCGTGCGGGGTGCGGTTGAGCACCACGTCCTCGACCTTCTCGCGCAGCACGGCCGGGATCTCGTCGTAGATCTCCAGCTGGCCGGCGTTGACGATACCCATGGTCAAGCCGTTCTGGATCGCGTGGTAGAGGAATACCGAGTGGATCGCTTCGCGCACCGGGTTGTTGCCACGGAACGAGAACGACACGTTGGACACCCCGCCCGAGCTCAGCGCGTGGGGCAGGTGGTCACGGATGTAGGCACAGGCCTCGATGAAATCGACAGCGTAGTTGTTGTGCTCCTCGATGCCAGTGGCGACGGCGAAGATGTTCGGGTCGAAGATGATGTCTTCCGGCGGGAAGCCCACTTCGTTGACCAGGATATCGTAGCTGCGCTGGCAGATTTCCTTCTTGCGCGCGGCGGTGTCGGCCTGGCCGACCTCGTCGAAGGCCATCACCACCACGGCTGCGCCGTAGCGCTTGCACAGGCGGGCATGGTGCTTGAACTGCTCGACGCCTTCCTTCATGGAAATGGAGTTGACGATGCCCTTGCCCTGGATGCACTTGAGGCCGGCCTCGATCACTTCCCACTTGGAGGAGTCGATCATGATCGGCACGCGGGAGATGTCCGGCTCGCCGGCGATCAGGTTGAGGAAGCGGACCATGGCGGCCTGGGAGTCGAGCATCCCTTCGTCCATGTTGATGTCGATTACCTGGGCACCGGCCTCGACCTGCTGCAGGGCCACTTCCAGGGCTTCGGTGTAGTTTTCCTCGCGGATCAGCCGGGCGAACTTGGCAGAACCGGTGATGTTGGTGCGCTCGCCGACGTTGACGAACAACGACTGGCGGTCGATGGTGAACGGCTCCAGGCCCGACAGGCGGCAAGCCTTGGGGATTTCCGGGATGTCCCGCGGCTTGTACTTGGCCACGGCCTCGGCGATGGCCTGGATATGGCCCGGGGTAGTGCCGCAGCAACCGCCGATGATATTGAGGAAACCACTGGCGGCGAATTCCTCGACCACGGCGGCCATCTCGGCCGGGGTTTCGTCGTATTCACCGAAGGCGTTCGGCAGGCCGGCGTTGGGGTGGGCAGACACATGGGTGTCGGCCTTGGTCGCCAGCTCTTCCAGGTACGGGCGCAGGTCCTTGGCGCCGAGGGCGCAGTTCAGGCCCACGGAAATCGGCTTGGCGTGGCGCACCGAGTTCCAGAAGGCTTCGGTGGTCTGGCCCGACAGGGTACGGCCGGAGGCGTCGGTGATGGTGCCGGAAATCATGATCGGCAGTTCGATGCCGTCGTCCTCGAACACCTGCTGCACGGCGAAGATCGCTGCCTTGGCGTTGAGGGTGTCGAAGATGGTTTCGATCAGCAGCAGGTCGGCGCCGCCTTCGATCAGGCCGCGGGTGGCCTCGACGTAGTTTTCCACCAGCTCGTCGAAGGTGACGTTGCGGTAGCCGGGGTCGTTGACGTCGGGGGAGATCGAGCAGGTGCGGCTGGTAGGGCCGAGCACGCCGGCCACGAAACGCGGCCTGTCGGGCGTTTCCAGGGTCTTGGCGTCGGCCACCTGGCGGGCGATGCGCGCGCCTTCCACGTTCAGTTCGTACACCAGCGATTCCATGCCATAGTCGGCCTGGGAAATCTGCGTGGCGTTGAAGGTGTTGGTTTCGAGGATATCGGCGCCGGCGTCGAGGTAGGCTTTCTCGATGGCGGCGATCACGTCCGGGCGGCTGAGCAGCAGCAGGTCGTTGTTGCCTTTTACGTCGCTTGGCCAATCGGCGAAGCGCGTGCCACGATAGTCGTGTTCCTCGAGGCGATAGCTTTGGATCATAGTACCCATGCCGCCGTCGAGGATCAGGATGCGCTCTTTGAGTGCGTGCTGGAGTGCTTGGAGACGAGCGCTGCGGTCGGACATAGGAACTACCTGGTCGGGCAAATATCAGAAGGTGCCGAATCATAACAAAGCTGCGCGGATTTTAGGCGCACTGGCCATTTGCATGAAAACTGCTCATGTTGGATGCAGATGCTAAAAAGCCAAGAGCACCCAAGGACGACCAGATAATCGTGATGGCTTTCAGAACCCAGGACTTTCCGCACATGGTGCATCGTTTACTTGTCAGCGTTTTCGCCCTGTTCCTCAGTGGCGTGGCGTTCGGTCAAGCCCCCCAGTCGAGCCCGGCGATATCCTACACCCGGGATATCCAGCCGATCTTCACCGAGAAATGCGTGGCCTGCCACGCCTGCAATGACGCCGCCTGCCAGCTCAAGCTGGAAAGCCCCGAGGGCGCGGTGCGCGGTGCCACCAAGGTGCCGGTGTACCAGGGTGAGCGCAGCCAGGCGGTGCCGCCCACGCGGTTGTTCTACGACGCCCACGATGAAGGCGCCTGGCGCCGCAAGGGCTTCTATTCGGTGCTCGACAACCAGGGCAGCCAGGCCGCGCTGATGGCGCGCATGCTGGAGCTGGGCCACAAAACCCCGCTCACGCCCAACGCCAAGCTGCCCGACGAGATCGTTCTGGGGCTCAACCGCAACAACATGTGCCCGCTGCCCCATGAGTTCGACGCCTACGCCGGCGCACACCCCAAGGAGGGCATGCCGCTGGCGGTCACCGGGCTGACCGACAAGGAATATGACACCATGCGCCGCTGGCTGGCCGCCGGCGCGCCGGTCGAGTACCAGCCGATCAAGCCCAGCGCGGCCGAGGCCAGGCAAATCGCCCAATGGGAGGAACTGCTCAACCGCCCGGGCTCCACCGAGGCGCTGGTCGGCCGCTGGCTGTACGAGCATTTGTTCCTGGCGCACATCTATTTCGTTGGCGGCGAGCAGGGCCACTTCTTCCAGTGGGTGCGCTCGCGCACGCCCAGTGGCCAACCGGCCGATATCATCGCCACCCGCCGCCCGAACGACCCACCCGGCACCGAGTTCTATTACCGGTTGATTCCGGTGCAGGGCGTGATCGTGCACAAAACCCACATCACCTACCCGATGGGCCCGCAGAAGCTCAAGCGGGTAAAGCAGCTGTTCTATGCCGGCGACTGGCACGCCACCTCGCTGCCGGGCTATGGCCCTCGGCACCGGGCCAACCCGTTCGAAACCTTCGAGGCGATCCCGGCGGTGGCGCGCTACCAGTTCATGCTGGATAACGCCGAATACTTCGTGCGCACCTTCATCCGTGGCCCGGTGTGCCGTGGCCAGATTGCCACCGACGTGATTCGCGACAACTTCTGGGCACTGTTCCAGGAACCGGCCCATGACCGCTACATCACCGACGCCAAGTACCGCGGCGAAGCCACGCCGCTGCTGGCCATGCCGGGGCAGATCGACGACGTGGGCAGCGTGCTCAACCTGTGGCACGCCTACCGCGACAAGCGCAACGAATACGAGAAGCTGCGCCGCGAAGCTTATGCCGACATGCCCGCACCGGGCTGGGCGACCCTGTGGGCCGGCAATGACAACGCGCTGTTGAGCATTTTCCGCCACTTCGACAGCGCCTCGGTCAGCAAGGGCCTGATCGGTGACGTGCCGCTGACCACCTGGCTGTTCGACTACCCGCTGCTGGAGCGCACCTACTACCAGCTGGCGGTCAACTTCGACGTATTCGGCAATGTGTCGCACCAGCTGCAGACGCGCCTGTACTTCGACCTGATCCGCAACGGCGCCGAGGTCAACTTCCTGCGCCTGATGCCGGCCGACCAGCGTGCCAAGATACTGGGCAGCTGGTACCAGAACAGCGGCAAGGTGAAGATGTGGCTGGACTATGAAGACATCGACACCGACACCCCCAGCGGTATCAAGCTCGACCCGCGCGACCCCATCCGCGACTTTGGCCTGAAGCTGCTGCAGCGCACCACCAGCCTGAATGCCGCGCCCGACCCGATCAACCGCTGCACGGGGGCCTATTGCTCACGGCCGCAGATGAGCGAGGAGTTCCGCAACGTCGAGCAGTCGCTCAGCCGCCTGGTTTCGCGCCCGGCCGCAGGCCTCAAGGTGATTGGCCAATTGCCCGAGGCGACCATGCTGCGCATCGAGGGCGAGGGCGGCCAGCGCCAGGTCTACAGCCTGTTGCGCAACCGTGCCCACAGCAACGTGGCGTTTCTGCTGGGTGAGGCCTACCGCTACCAGCCGGGGCTGGACACCCTGACCCTGTACCCGGGCGTGCTCAGCAGCTACCCGAACTTCATCTTCAACATTCCGGCCAAGGATGTACCGGAGTTCGTCGAGGACATGGAGTACGCCAAGGACGATACGGCCAAGTTCGAGCGCATCGTCATGCGCTGGGGCGTGCGCCGCAGCCACCCGCAGTTCTGGCGCTATTTCCATGACCTCAATACCTATATCAAGGAAACCGAGCCGGTGGAGGCCGGGGTGCTGGACATGAACCGCTATGAGAACCTCTGATCGGGTCGGCTGACCTTTCCGGGTACGCTGCGGTCGGAAGGGATGGGTGGTTCGGGGGCTGCTGTGCAGCCCAATTCGCGGGGCAAGCCCGCTCCTACAATGTAGGGGCGGGCTTGCCCCGCGAACGAGCGCGGTGCGCTCGCCGGGCCTCAATGCACCGGCAATCGCAGGGTATTCCATGCTGTATTCGCTTCAGGCACTGCGGGCGTTCGCCGCCTGGGTGGTGGTCTGCCATCACTTCATGCAAATCTTCTTCGACTTCCACGCCACCGGCCCCATCGGCCAACTGCTAACCGACCGCGGCGCCGTTGGCGTCGATATCTTCTTCGTGATCAGCGGGCTGGTCATCTACCTTTCCACCTGTGACAAAACCATCGAGCCACGCCAGTTCATGCTCAACCGGGCCCTGCGCATCATCCCGGCCTACTGGTTCTACACCGCGCTGATGGCCGCCTTACTGCTGGCCTTCAGCCAATGGATGCCGCACCAGGTGTTCACCTGGCACCACCTGCTGCTGTCGATGTTCTTCGTCCCCGCGGAAAACCCCGGCGGCTATGGCCTGTACCCGACCCTGAACGTGGGCTGGACGCTGAACTTCGAGATGTTCTTCTACCTGCTGTTCGGCCTGGCCTTCCTGGTGCGCCAGCGCCATCACCTGCTGCTGGTGACTGCCGCGCTGCTGTTGGTGGGCGAGGTACTGGGGCGCGTGGGTGTGCTCAGCCGCTTCTACAACAACGGCATCATCTACGAGTTCCTGCTGGGTATCGCCCTGGGCGTGGCCTACCGCCGTGGCCTGGTGCGTGAAGGCCTGTGGCTGCCGCTGGCGCTGCTGGGCGTGGCCGGCTACGCCCTGTATCACCTGGACGCCTCCCAACGCCTGCTGCATTGGGGCGTGCCCAGTGCAATGATCGTGCTGGCGTTCATCGCCCTGGAGCCGTACTTCCAGGGCAACCGCCTGCTCAAGGCGCTGGGCGACTGCTCCTACTCGGTGTACCTGATTCACGTGCTGGTGCTGTACGCCGGCTGGTTCGCCAGCCAGCGCCTGCACCTGAACCCATACCTGGTGTTCGCCCTGTGCGTGCCGTCCATTGGACTAATGTCGTGGTTCAGCTACCGCTGGCTGGAACGTGGCCTGTACCGGCGGATGCAGGCCTGGCTGGCGGCGCGAGCGGAGCAAACCCCGGCATTTGCGCTATCCCGAGTTAAATACTAGGACTTTGTACAAAGGCCAGGTTGGCGTACACTTGGCCGCAAGTCTGTGAGGAACTTCCATGAGCGCTATAACCATTACTGACGCCGCCCATGACTACCTGGCCGATCTGCTTTCCAAGCAGAACACGCCTGGCATTGGCATTCGCATATTCATCACCCAGCCGGGCACCCAGTACGCCGAGACGTGCATCGCCTACTGCAAGCCGGGCGAAGAAAAGCCCGACGACGAACCGGTCGGCCTGAAAAGCTTCACCGCCTACCTGGACGCGGTCAGCGTGCCGTTCCTGGAAGACGCGCTGGTCGACTACGCCACCGACCGCATGGGTGGCCAGCTGACCATCAAGGCGCCGAACGCCAAGGTGCCGATGGTCAACGAAGACAGCCCGCTCAACGAGCGCATCAACTACTACCTGCAAACCGAGATCAACCCAGGGCTGGCCAGCCACGGCGGCCAGGTAAGCCTGGTGGACGTGGTCGACGATGGCATTGCCGTGCTGCAGTTCGGCGGTGGTTGCCAGGGCTGCGGCCAGGCTGACGTAACCCTCAAGGAAGGCATCGAGCGCACCCTGCTTGAGCGCGTTCCGGAGCTCAAGGGCGTGCGTGACGTGACTGACCACAGTCAGAAAGAGAACGCCTACTACTGACCTTTTCAGGTCAAGCCTTAGCAACAAAGTGTTACGGTTTCAACCCCTGCGACAACAGGCCGCAGCCCGTATTCAAAGGGCTGCGGGCCATCACCGCCTTGGTCGGGTAGAAGCCCACCGGGTGTCATGCCAGAATGCCCCGGTTTTTCGCCGGCCCGTCCCGAGGGCCGGCACCTTCCCTGTAAAGGATGGTTTCATGAATGATCGACTGACCCGGCGCGCGGTTGTCGCCGGCATGGGCGTTCTAGGGCTCGGCCTGCTGGCAGGCTGCAACCCGGCCCGGGGGCTTGAGTTCAAGTACGGCAAGAACATGAGCAACGAAATTCTCGGGCGCAAGTTCAGCCTCAAGGACACCCAGGGCAACGTGCGCACCCTGTCGAGCTTCTATGGCTCGATGCCGATGGTCTTCTTCGGTTTCACCCAGTGCCCGGCGGTGTGCCCGACCACCCTGGCGCGGGCGGCGCAAATCCGCAAATTGCTGCGTGGCCGCGACCGCGACCTGTTCCAGGTGGTGTTCATCACCCTGGACCCGGAGCGCGACAGCCCCGAGGTGCTCGACGCCTACGTCAAGGCCTTCGACCCGTCGTTCATCGCCCTGACCGGCACCCCCGAGGAAATCGCCGCGGTGGCCAAGGAGTTCAAGGTGTTCTACGAGAAGGTTCCGGCCGGGGATACCTACACCATCTCCCACTCGTCCACCAGCTACGTCTACGATACCCGTGGCACTTTGCGCCTGAGCCTGGGCCATTCCCTGAATGCCAAGGAATGCGCCGAGGACCTGGTCACTTTGATGGAGATCTGCTGAATGTCGATGCAACCGATCAAGCGCGGCCTGGCCGCCCTGGCGCTGCTGGGCCTGGCCCTGCCGGCACTGGCCCAAACCACCGTGAGCGACGCCTGGGTGCGCGCCAGCGTGCCGCACCAGCCGTCCACCGGCGCGTTCATGACCCTGACCGCCAGCAGCGACAGCCAGCTGGTGGGCGTTGCTTCGCCGGCGGCCAAGACCGTGCAGGTGCATGAAATGACCATGAACGGCGACGTGATGGGCATGAAGCAGGTGCAGGCCGTGGCGCTTCCGGCCGGCAAGCCGGTCAGCCTGGACCCTAACGGCTACCACGTGATGCTGATGGGCCTGACCCAGCAGGTGAAGGAAGGGGACAAGGTGCCGCTGACCCTGACCATCGAAGATGCCAAGGGCGCGAAGGAAACCGTGCAGGTGCAGGCAGAGGTTCGCCCGCTCAACGCCGAGGCCGGCGGCGGGCATGACCACATGCACATGGATCACTGAATGACGAAAGGGCCGCAATAGCGGCCCTTTTTCATACCTGCATAACGCACGCGCCGCAGTCCACCCCCCCGTAGGAGCGAGCAAAGCTCGCGAAGGGCCAACCCTGCAACGCCCGATCTCCCAGGCGCCACATCAACCCTCAACTACGAAAACGCGGCAGCGGCCGGTCGAGGGTCAGCGAGGTCAGGGTCTTGCGAACCTGCGCCTCATCGGCCTCCAGCGCCTTCAGGCTCGCACGGATCTTGCCAGCAGCGGGCACATCGCCCTGCCGGTCGATCCAGTCGGCAATCTCCTTGCAGGCACTGCTCAAGCAGGCCTGGCGCTGGTTCATCAGCGAAATCAGGGTGGTGAGCTCTTTTTCGGACATGGCAGGATCCTCCGATCAGCACAATCAGTGTAGCAGTGGCTGGCGAGCTCGTTAGCCCTGCAAACAGGCGCTGCGATACACCCCCGGCGTCACCCCGTAAGCCTGCTTGAACTGTCGGCTCAAATGGCTCTGGTCGGCAAACCCCAGGGTAAATGCCGCCTCGGAAGCGGCTACCCCGGCTTTGAGGAGTTCCCGCGCACGGGCCAGGCGGCGTTGTTTGAGCCAGGCATGGGGTGGCAGGCCGGTGGCTTGGCGGAACACCCGGGCGAAGTGAAACGGAGACAGGTTGACCGCAGCGGCCAGGGCTTCCAGCGAAGGTGGGTCTGCCAGCTGGCTCTCCAGCAGCTCGCGGGCCCGTGCCACGGCCAGTGGCTCGTTGCCGGGGGCGGTGGGTTCGGGGCAATGGCCGTGGCGCTGGACCAGCGCCAGCACCGCCTGGCGCCAGGCGGTTTGCTGCTCCAGGGCGCTGGCGCCGGCTTCCGAGCGTTGGTGCAATTGGCTGAAGGCCAGTGCCAGGGCAGGGTCCTGGATTACGCTGGCGGTGAAGCGGGGCATGCCGTGGCGGCCCAGTTCCAGCTCATCCAGCACCCCGGTCACCCGTTCGTGCTCAGGATAGAAACCACGGTAGCGCCAGCCGGCCTCGTGGGCCGTGGCGCCGGTGTGCAGTTCGTCCGGGTTGATCAACACCATGCTGCCCACCGGCGCCAGGTGCTCGCTGCCGCGGTGCCAGAAGCGCTGTGCGCCCGACTCGATCACGGTGAACACATAGCCTTCATGCACATGGGGCGCGAAGCGCTGCTGGAAATAGCGCGCGTGCAGCATCTCGACGTCGCCCAGGGCCGGCGCCTGCCAGAGGTGGGTTTGTTCGCGCAGGGGCGTGCTCATGTCAGCCAGCTGCGCAGCAGGAAGAAGATCACCATGCTCACCAGCATGCTCAGCAACACGCTGCGGGTCAACAGCACCAGTACCACGGCCACCACTGCGCCGAGCAGGTAGGGGTTGAGCGGGCTGAGGTCGAGCTGGTGGCCGGGCAGGAAGATGATCGGCCCGCAGATGGCGGTGAGCATGCCGGGCACCGCGAAGCCGAGGAACTGCCGGGCGTTGGAACTCAGGCGCAGGGGCAGGCGCGGTTCGAGGAAGGCGTAGCGGTTGAGGAACACCACGGCGCCCATGGCGAAAATCAGCAACCAGGTCATGGGCGGCCTCCGGAAAATTTCTGGCAGAGAAAACCCGCCGCCATGCCCAGCAGGCCGGCAGCGACCAGGGCCGTCTCCCAATGCCAATAGCTGAACAGTACCGAGCAGAACAGCGACACGGCCACGCACACCACCGTGGCGAGGTTGCGCACCAGCGGTGCGATCAGCGCGACGAAGGTGGCGACGATGGAGAAGTCCAGGCCCAGCTGGTCGAGGTGGGGGATGTTCTGGCCCAGCACGATGCCGGCCAGGGTGAACAGGTTCCACGCGACGTAGAAGGTCAGGCCCACGCCCAGCGCGTACCAGCGGTTGAACTGCTGTTGGTCGTAGTGGCTGGTAAGGGCGAAGAATTCGTCGGTGAGCAGAAAGCCCAGGCCCAGCCGCCAGCGCAGCGGCTGGTTCGACAGCACCGGGCGCATGGTCAGGCCGTAGAGCAGGTGCTGGGAGGTCAGCAGCAGGGTGGTCAGCAGGATCGACAGCAGGCTGGCGCCACCCTTGAGCATGCCAATGGCCACCAATTGCGCGGCACCGGCGAAGACGATGGCCGACAGGCCCTGGCCTTCCCAGGCGCTGAGGTTGGCTTCGATGGCCATGGAACCGGCAAGCAGGCCCCAGGGGGCCACGGCCAGGGACAACGGCAGGATGGCGATGGCGCCGTGGACAAAGGCCTGGCGGGCGAGGGGGGGACTGCTGGGCATGATGGCGGAGACACACGTTTGCTTGGCAGGGCAGCATGCCAGAGGGGTGGGGCAGATGGCTTGAACGATCTTGCTGGTTTGTCGCCCAGCAGGCTGGGAACATTGCCAGCAGGCGCGCCGCAATCCTTTGTAGGAGCGGGCTTGCCCCGCGAACACCGGCTTAGCCGGTGCCATGCACCACGGTGCCTGCTTCGCGGGTCAAGCCCGCTCCTACAGGGTTCTCCGTTAAGTCAGGTAGTTGCGATTTGCGGGCCATCAGCGCTGGCTGGTCAAGCGCTGCTGCGCGGACTCGCAGCCATTGATGTCGACAGCCTTCTGCAGCAATGACTGGCGGTGCTGTGGGTCGAGATCGCCCAGCAGCCGGTACACTTCGGCCTGGTAATCGCGCTGACGGCCCCATTGCATCTCCAGGCCCTGTGGCTGGCTGCGGTTGCAGGACAAGCGGGCAGCGGGTTGCGGGTAATACGCGGCATACAGCGTGGCCATGCTCGGGATCGCCTCCAGGGCCTGCCGGTAGGCCGGGCTGGCATTGTAGGGCTTACACCAGGTGGCGATTGCCGTGGCGGGCGGGGCAAAGCCCTGCTTCAGGCTTGCCTCCAGCAACGGGCAGGCGGCATCGGCAATCTGTGCCACTGGCAAGTAGGTGGTGTAGTACAGCGCCAGGCGATACTGGGCGACCGGGTGGCCGAGTTCCACCGACTTCTTCAGCAAGGCCACCGCGCTTGGCAGGGTGCGGGCCATGGCCTGGCCCTGGCGGTTGAGTTCCGGGTCGTTGCCCAAGGAGGTGCGCAGCACATTGCTGTCGTCCTGGTTGTCGGCCTGTTCCAGCAGCGGCAGGGCCTGGCGGTAGAGCAAGTCGGCATGTGGGTCGATGCGCACTTCCAGTGCCTGGGCGGCAATTGGCGCTAGCCAGATGAACAGCGCGGGCAACAGTGCGGCGCGGCTCACGGCTGGGCCTCGCACAATGAGCCGCATTGGCAGGCAGTCAAGCTCGGGGGGACGGCTGGGTTATTCATCACAACTGCACGTACGCCTCAGGCGAATCGGAAAGACGGTCTATTCTAGCGAAGGGCAATGGCTTGCCGATACCCCAGGGAAGAACTGTCAGACGAGCTTGATCGGGGTGACCCGGCGCTGGCCGTATTTGTCCTGGGCCAGGCCCAGCTTGGCCGTGATGACCTTGGCCAGGGCATTGTTGCCCAGGTCGTTGAGGTGCAAGCGGTCGATGAACAGGTCGCTGGCAAAAACCGGCGAACTGCTCAGCATGCTGTTCATGTCGTAGCAGGGCACCGGGTCGGCCTGGTGCTTGATGCGGCGAAAGAAGGCCATGTGCAGTTGGCTGTCGAATGCGCCTTCGAGGAGGCGGTCGAAGTTGCTGGGTTGTTGCTCAAGGGCGGCGAGCATCGCCTGTTCCCCGGCCGGCAGGGTTTCACGACACCAGGGCAGCAGCGGTTGCAGGATGAACGTCAGGGTGGCATGGCTGTCGGCCAGCAGCCGCTCCCATTGCCGCAAGGTTCGGCCAATGTTGTCTGCTGCGCGGACCAGGCGCTTTTCCGGGGCCGACAGTTGCCAGGCCGGGGCCGGTTGCGGCCGGCGCGGGGCCAAGGCCTGGCCTAGGCGCTGCCAGAGCGATGGCCGTGGCGCCGGCCCGAGTGCCGGCATGCCTTCGTTGAAACTATTGAGATAGGCCTGATAGGCCCTGGCCTGCTGCAGATCAGGCGGGCCAGCCAGCACTTCGCCCAAGGCTTCGTGGGCCAGGGTGTTCAGGCCGCTGAGCAGCACCACGTGGCCAACCTCGCCCAAACGGTGCTGGTGGGTGAGAAACAGCAACAGTTCCTGGCTGGCATTGAGCCCACAGCCCGCCAGGCTCAACCACACTTCCCCGGTCAGCGCCGACAGGTGCGAGGCCACGCTGTGCTCATCGCAACTGGCGCCGATGCCCAGCGCGGTCGAGCCGCCGACCAGCAGGTTGACCCGCGCGGCGCCACCGCGCTCGCTGGCCGAAAAGCGCTTGCCGGCGCAATGGCTGTAACGCAGGCCAAGGGCGTCGGTATTGATGGTGCCGGAGCGATAGCCACTTTCATGCACATGCAGGGTATGCGGGGCGCGGCGCTGGCCCAGTTGCAGGAAGCGCTGGTAATCGGCCTGCAGCGGCAACGGGCGGCCCGGAACCTGCGGGGCTGTGGCAGACGGTGTCATCGGCGCTCCTGATCTGGCAAGGGGCAGTCAGCCCGCCAGTTCCTTGAGGTTGTAGGCCAGGCCGCCGGCGGCGATCAGCAGCAGGGCTACACCCGAAGCCAGGGAGATCAGGCGGTTGCTGCGCGCCGAAGTGATCTTGCCGATGGCGAAGATGTACAGGCTGAGCACGGCAAAATCGATCAGCACCCACAGCAGCGACAACACCACCATGCTTTTGCCGAACGATTCGGTCACCTGGATGAACTGCGGGAAGAAGGCAATGAAGAAGATGATGTCCTTGGGGTTGGAGATGCCCACCATGAAGCCTTGCCACAGGCCCCCGCGGCCAGCCTTGGGCGCTTGCGCCAAGTCCTCGGCAGGCGGCGCCTGCAGGTTTTCGCGCAGGGTGCCGACGGCGATGTAGCCGATGAACAGGCAGCCCAGCAGGCTCATGCCGCTGAGCCAGGCCTTGTCGATGGCAGCGCTGGTCAGGATGACCCAGGCAGCGGCGCCGATCAGCACCAGCGATGCCCAGTTGGTGCCGACGGCCGTGAACATGGCCTTGCGTGAGCCAGAGGCGGCAGCGGTGTTGACGATCAGTGCCACTACTGGGCCTGGAGTGGCGATCAGCAGCAGGACGGTGAGGGCGTAGGTCAGTGTCAGTGCGGTATTCACGGTCAGTTCTCGATCAGTGTGTCAGGTGTTGCATGGGCATGCGCATGAAAGGGGCAGCGCGATGGATTGAGCGAACCTGCTTCCTGCAGTTGGTATTGCTTCCATTCGAAGTTGTCGTCCTGGCCAAAGAAGCCCAGGGTGTCGGGCATGACCCCGTCGTTGTAATGGCGCACGCGCTCGCGAATACGGGCGCGAATGCGCTGCCCGCTTTCGGTGGCGGCGTTGGCCACTTCGTCGAAGTTTTCCCGCGGGTTGATGACGAAGGTGATGTGTGGCCCAAGGTTGCGGCTTTTCATCCGTTCGTGGCCGGGGAAGTTCATGTTGATGAACAGCGGCATGCCGGCATAGCAGAACGACCAGCCGTTGTCGTGCGGGTCGGTCGGAATGGCCTGCGGCCAGGGTTGCGGGTCGCGCGCGTGCACGCCGCGCAGCACCTTCCAGGCCAGTGCCTGCTGCTCGGCCAGGGTGCAATCGGCGGCCGTTTCCAGAAACACCACCAACGGGCTGGCGATGCGTTGCTTGGCAGGAATGGGGGTGATGATGCCGATGTAGTCGGCCAGGCCCCGGGCGATGTCATCGGCCAGTTGTTCGGCGCGGGCGAAGAGGATGTGGCAGGTTTGCCCGGCGACCGCCTTGCGCCCGAACAGGCACGGGAAGTCCGGGTTGGCGAGCGTTTGGCGAAAATGCTGTATGGTTTTGTGCGTCCAATGTTGCGTGTTGCGCACATGTTCGGCGGCGAGCTCTAGCGCATCCAGGCGATAGCAGTTTCCATAACCCGTAAACATGATTTCCCCAGGCAGTAAATTGAAAGTAGTTTCCAGGCATATGCAGGCAGGTTTTCAGTTATCTTTATTGTTTTGCAGCATTTTCTGAAACGTACTTCGCGTTGTAAAACGTGTGGAACTATGACCTACTATTAGTCTCACTCATGCTTCGAGGGCATCATGTCGGAACGGATTCAGGCGCTGCACGCACTGCGTGCCTTCGAGGTGGCCTCGCGCTACGGGTCGTTCACCCGCGCGGCCGAAGAGCTGGCCTTGACCCAGGGTGCGGTCAGCCACCACATCAAGACGTTGGAATCGATGTTTGGCTGCGACCTGTTCGAGCGTCGCGGCCCGAAGTTGAGCCTCACCGAGCACGGCCGCCTGCTGGCCCAGGAACTAAAGGTCGGCTTCAAGATCATCGAGAACGCCTGCGCGCTGTTGCGCCAGGACCGCTATGGCCTGCGCCTGAAAGCCCCGTCGACGCTCACCGTGCGTTGGCTGCTGCGGGCACTGGATGGTTTCAAGAAGGTCGATGACAACTGCAGCGTGCAGCTGTCGAGCGTGTGGATGGACATCGACACGGTGGACTTCTATTCCGAGCCTTACGACTGCGCCATCCTGCTGGCCAACGGCCGTTTCCCGGCCGATGTCGAAAGCGTCAAGCTGTTCGATGAATGGCTGATCCCGGTGTGCCACCCGGACTACATGGCCCCGCAACCGCAACTGGCCGACCTGCGCCAGTGCGAATTCCTGCATCCCTCACCGGACCGGCGCGACTGGCGGCGCTGGCTGGCCCGCATGGACGCGCTGGACATCAGCATCGACCAGGGCCAGGTGTTCGACACCCTCGACCAGGGCATCTCGGCGGCCCAGCAGGGCTTGGGTATCTCGGTGGTCGACCTGGTGCTGGCCAGCACCGACCTGGGGGCCGGGCGCCTGGTGCTGCCGTTCAAGCATGCGGTGTCGACCGGCGACGGCTACTACATGACCTGGCTCAAGAGCAGCCCCAAGGCGCGGCAGATGCACAAGCTGCGCGAGTTCCTGCTCAGCCAGGTGCCGCCGCTGGCCTACAAGGACATCAACTACCTGTACGGCTGAACACCCGTTCCAGCATGAAGTCGATGAACACCCGTAGCTTGGGCGGCATATGGCGCCCCGACGGCCACAGCAGGTAGAAGCTGCCGCGCCGTTCGATGAAGCTGTCGAGCACGCTGACCAGGGTGCCGGCGGCCAGTTCGCGGCGCACGCTGAAATCCGGCAGGCAGGTGATGCCGCGATGGTTCAGGGCAAAGCAGATGCGCGTCTCGACGTGGTTGCACACCATCGAGATAGGAATGTCGTAGCCCTGTTCCGGGTGCTCCTGGCGCAGCGGCCAGATTTCCAGCTTGCCGTTGCTGGGAAAGCGGTAGTGCAGGCAGCTGTGCGCGCCAAGCTCGCGCGGGTGCTGCGGGGTGCCGCGCGTGCGCAGGTACTCCGGCGAGGCCACCAGGCAATGCTGGAAATGCCCGAGGAACTTGGCGTTGAGGCGTGAGTCCAGCGGTTGCCCGCCACGCATCACCACATCGAAACCTTCACCGACGATATCGACCACGCGGTCGGTGAACTCCAGGTCCAGTTCCACTTCCGGGTAGCGTTCCATGAACTCGGCCAAGGCCGGCATCACCAGCCCCGTCACCTGGGGCAGGCTGACGCGCAGGCGGCCGCGGGGCGTTTCGCTGGCCTGGGACAGGGCCTGTTCGGTGGCCTCGATCTCGGCCAGGATGCGCCGGCTGCGTTCGAGAAACAGCGTGCCCTCGGCGGTGAGGGTGATGCTGCGGGTGCTGCGATGGAACAGGCGCACGCCCAGGCGGCTTTCCAGGCGGGCCACGCGCTTGCCCACCGCCGAAGCGCTGATGCCCAGCGACTGGCCGGCGGCGACGAAGCTGCGGGTTTCGGCAACCCGGTTGAAAACCACGAAGCCGCTGAGGCTGTCCATGACGTGCTCCTGATTGCGGACATCGGTGTCCGAGGTGAGCGGCATTGTAACCGCCTTTTTCCGCAATACCGCCAACTTGCAGACTGTCGGCCTCGATCATCAGCACAAGGCAACCCGCCATGTCACACACCTCAACCGCTTCTGTGAGCCGCACCGAGCGCCTGCCCCTGAGCGGGCTATTGGCGCTGGCGATGACCGGCTTCATCGCCATTCTCAGCGAAACCCTGCCGGCTGGCCTGCTCGACCAGATCGCAGGCGGCATGCAGATCAGCCAGGCCATGGCCGGGCAGTGGGTCACGGCCTATGCCTTGGGCTCGCTGCTCACCGCTATCCCGCTGGTAACCCTGACCCAAAGCTGGAACCGGCGCCGGGCGCTGTTGCTGGCGATCATCGGCTTTGTGCTGTTCAACGGCCTGACCGCCGTGTCGCCCTCCAACGGCCTGACCCTGGTGCTGCGCTTTTTCACCGGCGCCGCCGCCGGGCTTACCTGGGGCCTGATCGCCGGGCACGCCCGGCGCATGGTGCCGGCGGCGCTGCAAGGGCGGGCGATGGCCGTGGCCATGCTCGGCCAGCCCATCGCGCTGTCGCTGGGCCTGCCGATCGCCACCTGGCTGGGCGCCGGGCTCGGGTGGCGGGCCACCTTTGCCGTGGTCACCCTGGTGGCGGTGCTGCTGGTGGCCTGGGTATTGCGCGCGGTGCCGGATTACCCCGGCCAGGCAAGCGGCAATCGCCCGGCCGCCTGGCAGGTGCTGCGCACGCCCGGGGTGGCGCTGGTGCTGCTGGTGATACTGGCCTGGGTGCTGGCGCACAACGTGCTCTACACCTACATCGTGCCGCTGCTGGCGGGGGCGGGCATGGCTGCTGAAATCGGCCAGGTGCTGATGCTGTTCGGCCTTGCGGCGCTGGCCGGCATCGCCTTGGTGGGGCTGCTGGTCGACCGTTACCTGCGCCTGCTGGTGCTGCTGAGCCTGGCAGGGTTTGCCCTGGCCACTTGGCTGTTGGGGCAGGCCTCGCCGTGGGCGATGTACCTGAGCGTGATGCTGTGGGGGCTGACCTATGGTGGCGCACCGACCTTGCTGCAAACCGCTTGCGCCGATGCGGCGGGTGAGGGCGGCGATGTGGCGCAGTCGATGCTGGTGACGGTGTGGAACAGCGCCATTGCCCTGGGTGGCATTGTGGGCGGGTTGCTGTTGGCTGGCGTGGGGGTTGGAGCGTTTGGGGCGGTGGTGCTGGGGTTGATTGTGGTGGCCTGGGGTGTGGCTTGGGCGGCGCGTAGCAGCGGGTTTGTGGTGGGGGCGCGGTAGGGTTCGGCGTGCGGTTTTTTTCGCCAGTGAGATCGCGCGCCGCCCGCGCGGCGCATCGCGAGCTGCGCTCGCTCCTACGTTTGTTTCCGGCCAATAACGCCTGTGGCAGACCCGCGCGACCGCCTCGCCATGCACCAAAGCGTTCGCGCGCAAATCCCCCATGACTCACTGGCCCGAAACAAACGTAGGAGCGAGCGCAGCTCGCGATGCGCCGCGCGGGCGGCGCTCGATCTCACAGGCAACCCACCCCCATCGGCGGACCCCTTGACCCACATCACGCCCCCCTCAACCCCCCACCTAGCGTAGAATCCCCTTTTTCAGCAGAGGTGAACGCGGTGGAGTTGCAGCAGGGCTTCGTCCTGACCCGGCATTGGCACGACACGGCCGAAGGCACCTGCGTGGAATTCTGGCTGGCCACCGACGCAGGGCCACGCTTGTTGCGCCTGGCGCCGCAGGAATCGGTGGCCTTCATTCCCCTGGCCCAGGCCGAGCATGCCCGGGTGCTGCTGGCCAAGGAGCAGGGCGCGCAGCTCAAGCCTCTGCAACTGAAGGACTTCGACCAGCGCCCGATGATCGGGCTGTACACCCGCCAGCACCGCCAGTTGATGCAGCTGGAGCAGCGCCTGCGCAGTGCCGGCATCGACGTCTTCGAGGCCGATATCCGCCCCCCCGAGCGCTACCTGATGGAGCGCTTCATCACCGCACCCGTGCAGTTCACCGGCCGCCTGGATGCCCAGGGCGTATACTGCGATGCGCAGCTCAAGCCGCTGCCGGATTACCGCCCGGCCCTGCGCCTGGTGTCGCTCGACATCGAAACCAGCGAACGCGGCGAGCTGTACAGCATCGCCCTGGAAGGCTGCGGCCAGCGCCAGGTGTACATGCTTGGGCCGGCCAATGGCGAGGCCAGTGGCGTGGACTTCGACCTGCAATACTGCGCCGACCGTGGCGAGCTATTGGCGTGCCTGAACCAGTGGATGGCCGAGCACGATCCGGATGCAATCATCGGCTGGAACCTGATCCAGTTCGACCTGCGCCTGCTGCACGAACACGCCAAGGCGCTGCAGGTGCCGCTGGCCTTGGGGCGCAACGCCGCGCCCATGACCCTGCGCAGCCATGCCGGGGGCGGCCATGTGTTCGCCGATGCCCCGGGGCGGTTGTTGATCGATGGCATCGAGGCGTTGCGTTCGGCCACCTGGAGCTTCCCCTCGTTCAGCCTGGAGAACGTCGCCCAAACCCTGCTCGGCGAAGGCAAGGCCATCGATACCCCGTACCAGCGCATGGACGAGATCAACCGCCGCTTCGCCGAGGACAAACCGGCGCTTGCACGCTACAACCTCAAGGACTGCGAGCTGGTCACGCGCATTTTTGCCCACACCCGCCTGCTCGACTTCCTGCTGGAGCGGTCGTCGGTCACCGGCCTTGCCGTGGACCGCAGTGGCGGTTCGGTCGCCGCGTTCTGCCACCTGTACATACCGCACATGCACCGCCTGGGCTTTGTCGCACCTACCCTCGGCAGCCGCCCGGAGGAGGCCAGCCCCGGAGGCTTCGTCATGGATTCGCGCCCAGGCCTGTACGACTCGGTGCTGGTGCTCGACTACAAAAGCCTGTACCCCTCGATCATCCGCACCTTCCTGATCGACCCGGTCGGCCTGGTCGAAGGCCTGCGCCTGGCCGATGACGAGCACTCGGTGGAGGGTTTTCGTGGCGGACGCTTCTCGCGTACCCAGCATTGCCTGCCGGCCATCGTCGAGCGCGTGTGGCAAGGCCGCGAGGCAGCCAAGCGCGCAGGTAACGCGGCCTTGTCGCAAGCGCTGAAGATCATCATGAACGCCTTCTACGGCGTGCTCGGCTCCAGTGGCTGCCGCTTCTTCGACCCACGGCTGGCCTCGTCGATCACCATGCGCGGCCACCAGATCATGCGCCAGACCCGCGCGCTGATCGAGGCCCAGGGGTACCAGGTGATCTACGGCGACACCGACTCCACCTTCGTCTGGCTCAAGGGCCGTCATGAAGAGGACGCGGCGGCGCGTATCGGCCGTGACCTGGTGGCGCAGGTCAACCAGTGGTGGCGCGAGCACTTGCGCACCACCCTGGGCCTGGACAGTGCCCTGGAGTTGCAGTTCGAGGTGCACTACCGGCGCTTCCTGATGCCGACCATCCGCGGTACCGACGAGGGCAGCAAAAAGCGCTACGCCGGCCTGGTGCAGCGTGCCGATGGCAGCGAAGACATGGTGTACAAGGGCCTGGAATCGGTGCGCACCGACTGGTCGCCGCTGGCCCGGCGGTTCCAGCAGGAGCTGTACGGGCGGATTTTCCGTGGCCAGCCGTACCGTGACCAGCTGTGCGAATACGTGCGCCAGACCCTGGCCGGTGAGCTGGACGAGTTGCTGGTGTACCGCAAGCGCCTGCGCCGGCCACTGGCCGACTACCAGCGCAACGTGCCACCCCATGTGCGCGCCGCCCGGCTGGCTGACGAGCACAACGACCTGCTTGGCCGCCCGCGCCAGTACCAGCGCGGTGGCTGGATCAGCTACCTGATGACCACGGCAGGCCCCGAGCCGCTGGAGCACCACCCTTCGCCGGTAGACTATGAGCACTACCTGGAGCGCCAGCTCAAACCCATTGCCGATGCGATTCTGCCCTTTGTCGGCGACGACTTCAGCGCCCTGGTCGACCGCCAACTGCTGTTGTTCTGACCCAGGTGTTAACCGGTTACCTGCCAGTGCCCCCGCCAGCCGCCTAGCTTCGCGCTTTTGGCTGAGCCGAGGCAGTAACCATGCAAGCGCAACCCGATTCACCGATCAGCAACGCGGGCAGCCGCGCCCTGGAACAAGCTTACCAGGACCACCTGCTGGCCCAGCGCCTGCCACCCTGGGTCCATGCCTGGCGCCCGGCGCGCATTGATGTGCTCAATGCTGCCTTGCAGCAGAGCATCGATGCCCGGCAACGCCTGCAAGCCGAACTGGCAGGTATTGAACCGCTCGAACGCTTTGTCGAGCAAAGGCTGCAACCAGTGCTGGCCGAGCGTTTCAAGGTCAGGCAACCGCTCACGCAATTGTGGTTTCGTGACGCTTACCAAAAACCGTTGGCCACCTACGCGCCGATCCGCGTGCCGTTGACCGAGGACGTCTACTACCAGGTGCCGCTGCTGGAAGCCACGCTGCGCAATTTCACCCGTGCCCAGGCCGAAGTGGGTGGCCTGCCGGTGCATGCCGGCTTGCGCGACGCACAGGGTGCCAAGGTGCCGGGCATCGAGGCCAGGGCGTTCGCCGGATTGTGCCGCGAACTGGACCTGGGCCAGCGCTACCAGCAGCACCTGGCCCAGGTGCTGCAGCCGGCTGCGGCGCCAGGCAGGGTCAAGGCGTTGCTGGGTAACCTTGCACGCAGCAGCATGCTGGTGGATGCGTTCAAGGCGCGGCATGAGCAGGTGCTGAGCGAGGCGGAGCTGCAAGTGGTGATCGACCTGTGCCACGATGGCCGGCCAGGGCACCTTGAAGGGGACCGCGTGGTGCCCCGGCAGTTGCACCTGTTGGGGTGCGAGCTGCAGCAAATCGTGGTGCTGGACGTTCGCGACGAGGCCTTTGCCCCGGTGTATACCTCATCCCGGCGCGTGCTGGTGTACATCCCGGGCGACCCGCTGGGGCCCTGGCATGCGTTCGACAATGTGCTGCGCTTTGTGCGCAGCATCCTTGGCCAGCGCCTGCGAGAGCCCGCCTACCAGCGCTTTTTCAGCCGCTTCGTGCGCAGGCGTGACAGCCAGGCCTTCTTCTCCCAGGTGATCGCCGGTTATCACGACCTGCCCATCTGGGCCAACATCGACCTGGGCGAAACCCTGCGTGACTACCCTGAACCCTTGTTCGAGCACCTGGCGGCGGCGCGCATTGCGCAGATAAAAGACGACGGCGCGACCCTCATCATGCCCGTGGCCAGCCTCGACCGTGCCGTGCAGGCCCTGCATGAGCAGCGCCTGGAAGCCGAGGGCTGGGCGTTGCTGGGCATGGCCAGCCTGTTCGTGCCGGCGCTGGGCACCCTTTTGCTGGCGGTGACGGCATGGCAGTTGCTCAAGGAGACCTTCCGCGCACTGGACGCCTGGCATGAGGGCGCCAGCCGAGAGGCGCTGGCGCATCTGGGCAATGTCGCCAAGGACACCGCGATCATTGCCGCCACCGCCACAGGCCTGGTGGTCGCGCAACGTGCCTGGGCCCGCGCATGGGCAGTGGACAGCCTGGTGCCGGCGCGCCTGGAGCAGGGCGGTGAGCAGCTGTGGGATGGTGACATCACACCCTTTCGCGTGCCCCAGCCACCCCAGGAAGCCCGCCGCGATGCGCTGGGTGTTCACCGCCTGGGCGAGCAGGCCTGGGTCGAGATGGACGGGCATTACTACCCCGTCAGGCAACGCAGTGACCGGCAATGGCAACTGAACCCGCTGGCCGGCCACGGGCCGTTGCTGCGCCACAATGGGGCTGGAGCCTGGCGGGTATGGAGCGAGCAGCCGGCCGAGTGGGACGACCCCCGGCGCATGTTCCGCCGGCTGGGTGGGCAGTTTGCCGAGCTGGACGACGGGCGCATCGACCAGCTGATGCAGGCTCACGACCTGGCAGCCGACCAACTGCGGGCCTTGCACGTGTATGGCCGGGCGCCTGATGCCGGCCTGCTCGACAGCCTGCTGCGGGTGCGCCTGATGAGCCGTATCGAACAGCTGGCCGGCCGGCTGAGGCGGGGCGAGGCGGGTAATGACCCCACGGTATTGGCCTATGCCCGGCGTTTGCCGGGGGCATCGACGCTAGCAGGTGAGCAGATGGCCGAGCAGGTACTGCTGCAACGGCGGCTATTGTTCCAACGTCTTTACGAGATAGTTCAGGACACTGATACACCGGGCACCGCGGCCTTGCGCCGGGTGTTCCCCGGCCTGCACCGGTTGGGGGCCCAGGCCGTGCTGGAGGCTGCCAGTGCAACCGACCGGCAACGGCTGGTGGACGATGGCCGGGTGTCGCTGCGCCTGTCCGAGGCTGCCAGGGCCAGTGTGCAGCGTACCCGCATTGTGCGTGCCCGTGAGGCCTTCTACCTTGACGTTCCGCAAAACGCCGACCACGCGCGCCTGGTGCTAGGCATGCTTGAGCACCTGAGTGAGCCTGCCGGGGCGCCCGCCTTGCGTGTATTTGATGGCAGCCTGCATGGGCCGCTGTTGGCCTCGACGACGGGCGATGGCGTTCCATTCGACCTGGTGCACGTGCAGTACGCCTACCAGCTGATGGACGCGCACGGCCAGGCCGTTGGCGCACCGGGTGAACTGTTCGACGTTTTGAGTCAGGCTTATGACGCCCAGCAGCGCGCGGCCATGAACCTGGGCACGCCGTTCGCCGCCAGCCTGCGGGCAGCCATTGCCCGTGAGGTGCAGGCGCGCCCCGCCGAAGTGGAGCAACTGCTGCACCCCGCCGTGAGCAGCGGCCTGCTGCGCCCACCGCTGCGCCTGGCCGATGGCCGGCTGGGCTATCCGCTCAGCGGCAGGGGCCCAGGCCGCGCCTGGGGCAGGCTGCTGCCACGCTCGGCATTGGCGCGGCTGCGCGACCTGTACCCGAGCTTCACCGATGATCAGATGCTGACGTGGCTGGAGCACACCAGTGGCTCGGGGCAGAGCGTCGCCCAGGAACTGGCACGCCTGGAGCGCCAGTTCCAGGCGTTGAACGACCGGCTCAACGATTGGGTGCGCCGTGCCAGTGACGACGCCGAACGCGAGAGCCGGCGCTTTTTCCGCGAGGCCATGCGCAGCTGCTGGCAGCGCCGTACCGATGGCACTACCCATGCCTCGGTGTTCAATGCCGATTACCGCTGGAGCCTCTACGGGGCCCGCCCAGGTGCGCTGCCGGAGTTGCCAACCAACGTGAATTTCGACCATGTGTTCGTGATGTCACTGCGCAGTACCGGCATCGATACCATTCCCGACAGCTTCCTGCGTGCGTTTTCCAATGTGCGGATTCTGGAAATGCCGGACAATCGACTGACGCGCATCCCTCAGCCGCTGATGCAGATGCAGCACCTGGAGTGCCTGGACCTGGCCAACAACCTGATCAACCTGGACGCCAGCCAATCGACCATACTCGCCAGCTGTGAAAACCTCACCTACTTGAACCTGGCGTTCAACCCGCTGGGCCGGGGTTTTTCCGTCAGCGCGCTGCCGCGCCTGCAGGACCTGCACCTGGCCAACTGCGAGCTCGACGGGTTTCCCCACGGGGTGACGGAACATACCGCGTTGCGCAGGCTGGATGTGCGCAACAACCTGATCACCGCAGTGCCGGCTGATTTTTACGCATCGCGTCTGTGGGTCGAGGGGCATGTGCAACTGCGCGGCAACCCCCTGACCCCGGAAGAGGCCCAGCTGTTGCGAACGGCGCTACTGGTCTACCATCCCGAGGCTGGCAGCAGCGCGGCTGGCGTGCCCGAACGGTTGCGCTGGATGGACATGATCGGCCTGCACGGGCGCGTCGAGCTTGGCGCCTATTGGGATGAACTGGAGGGTGAACCCGGCTCCGAGGCCTTCTTCGACCTCATCGGCGGGCTGCGCAATACGGCGGAGTTTCGCCAGCCGCGGGGGGCCATGGCGCTGGCCAGGCGAGTGTTCGACATGCTCCAGGCCATGCATGAAGACACCGCGCTGCGCCGCTCGCTGTTCGACAGCGCCCATCAGCTGACCTGCCAGGACAGCGTGGCGCTGCGCTTCGGCGACCTGGAGCTGCAGGTGCGGGTGTGGCGCGCCGAGCAGGGGGCTACCCCCGGCCGCCGCGAGCAGGCCTTGCTACGCCTGGGGCGCCAGTTGTGGCGGCTGGATGAGGTCGACCGTATTGCCCTGCAGGACATCCAGAGGCGTACAGAGGCCGGTGGCGACCCGGACCAGATCGAAGTGATGCTGGCCTACCGGGTTGCCCTGCGCACCGACCTCGACCTGCCGCTGCACACCCAGGCGATGCTGTATCGCGGCGTTTCCGGGGTGACCGCTTCCCGTGCGGCCCAGGCGCGGGCGCAGGTGCTCGACGCTGAAACGGATGAACGCTTGGCCCAGGCATTGGTGCAGCGTGACTTCTGGCGAAACTACCTGAGCCACACCCAGCCGGGGCGCTTCGAGGCGCTGAACGGGCCGTTCCATGAGCGCCTGGAAGCGCTGCAGGAAGATCAGCAATTGCCCGAGGACGAGCGGCTGGCGCAGATCAACCGGGTCGCGGGTGAGCGCCAGTTGGCCGAGCATGCATTGATGGTGCAGATGACCCTCGATGCGCTGTCGATCAACGCCGAGCAAACCCAGGTGATGGTGCGCTGAGGCTTGCCCCCTGGGTGGGTGTTAGCTATCTAGCCTCCACCCGCCCAGGGCTGTTTCTAAGCTGGCGGCTTCCCTTACTCAGTGGAGACGCCGCATGCGCACCTTCCTCCCCGTAGCACTGCAACCCACCGACCTACCCACCCTTGAACAAGCCTTTCAGGACCAACTAATCGAAAACCGCCTGCCCGCCTGGTTGCGCGCGGCCAACCCTGGGCAGCTCTCAGCCTTGGTCGATGCGCTGAAGCTGAGCCAGTATTTTCGCGAAAGGGTCAACGCGCAACTGGCAGGCATTCAGGGGCTCGACCGGTTTTCAAGGGCCAGGCTGGACCAGGCCCTGACCGAGCAACAAGGTGAGCCGTTCGACAGCCAGCACTGGGCGTTGCTGGCCGGGCAGCGCCAGCCGCTGATCAACAGCCAGCCGGTGGGGGCACACCTGACGGAAGTGGTCTACCGGCAAGTCCCGCTGCTGGAAGCGGCACTGCGCAATTTCACCGAAGCTGAAACCCTGGATGGCGGCCAACCCAAGGGCAACCGCCTGATGAACGCGCGGGTGCCACTGGCCAAACCGCTGACGGCCGCGCATTTCGCTACCCTGTGCCGCACGCTGGACCTGGGCGCTGCCTACCAACGCCACCTGGACGATCATCTTCGGCCCGCCGAAGGCCCGCCGGACGACAGCGCCAACCCCGCCTCGTTGATGGCCCGCGCCTATCGCTACAGCATGTTGGCCGATGCTCATGTGGCCGGGCTCAAGGGCGTGCTGAACGATAGCGAACTGCAGATGATCTCGCGCCTGTGCCAGCTGCATCAGCCACTGCAGCTGGGTAACCGCCCCGTGATCGCCAGGCGGCTGAAGCTGCTCGGCGTGGAACTGCAGCAGGTCGTCGTGCTGGATGTGCAGAAGCAGGGCGTGCTGCGCACCACCAGCGCGGGGGTGCTGGTGTACATCCCAGGCGATGCCCAGGGCGCCTGGCATGCCTACCCGGACCTGCGCCACTTTGCCAATGCGTTGGGCAAGCGGCTGCGTACCCCAAGTTACCAGCGCTTTTTCAGCCGCTTCATCCGGCGGCGCGATAGCCAGGCCTTCTTCGCCGCCGTGCAGGGCGGTTATGCCGGCGTTTCGGACCTTGCCAACATCGCCCTCGACGAGCATATGAGTGACTACGCACAGCCCTTGTTCACCCGGCTGGCCGAGGCCCGCATCGAACAGATCAAGGATGACGCGGCCATGCTTGCCGTGCCAACCGCCAGCGTGGACCGTGAGGTGCAGCGGCTGCACGACCAGCGCCTGGCTGCCGAGGGCTGGGGGCTGCTCAACGTCGCCGGGTTCTTCGTGCCGCTGTTGGGCGTAGCGTTGTTGACGGTGTCGGCGGTCGAGCTGCTGGGGGAGGTGTATCACGGGGCGAAAGCGTGGCGCGAAGGAGACAGCAGCGAAGCGCTGGAGCACCTGCTCAACGTTGCCAGCGACCTGGCCCTGATGGCCGTCACGGCCGCCGGGGTAACGCTGGCGCGCGGGCGCTGGACGCGGTCGCCGTGGGTCGACAGCCTGGTGCCGGCCTATTTGGAAGACGGCACCGTGCGGCTGTCCAGTACGCAGCTCCTGGAAGGCTATCGGCAGGCGCCTTCGGCCACCGCGCAGTTGGACGGGGAGGGCATGCTGCGTGATGGCGACCGCGCCTGGGTAGCCATGGACGGTGAGCATTACCCGGTCACCCAGCGCGTCCGCGATGGCCGGTGGCAGTTGCGTGCCCACCAGGGCCATGCACCGCAGCTGTGCCACAACGGCGCCGGTGCCTGGCGCCTGTGGTACGAACAGCCGGCCACCTGGCCGAACACACAGGGCTTGTTCTACCGCCTGGGTATGGCCTTTGCACAACTGCAACCCGAGCGCGTCGGCCAGGTGCTGCTAACGCTGGGGCTGGATGCGGATCACCTGCGTGCACTGCATGTGAACTTGCGCGCACCCGGCGCCGAACTGAGCGACAGCGTCGCCCGCGCCCTGCTCGATCAGCGCATCGACCAGGTGATCGCGGCGCTGGACGACGACCTGCCGGTAACCGACACGTTGCTGCAGCACTGGGCTCAGCCGCTGCAGGGCACCGCAGGGTTGCCCCCGCGTTCGCTGGCCGAATACATCCGGGTGCAGCGCCCGCAGCTGTTCCAATTGAGCTATGACGCGCTGCAATTGCCCGATACGCCAGCCGCGGCCACCTTGCGCCGGCAGTTTCCAAGCCTGCACGGCCCGGGCGCCGCCGAACTGCTGGCCTCGGCCAGCGCTGCCGACCGCCGCCTGCTGGAAACCGGCAGAGTGCCATTGCGCCTGGGCGAAGCAGCGCGCCGGATGGTGCGGCGCATACGGGTGGCGCGGGCAGTGGAGGGCATCGTCGTGCAGGCCCCGCAGCAGGCCGACCTGGCGCGCCTGGTGCTGGCCCTGGGCAACCAGCAACCCGGCTGGGCCGAGGGCCGCCGCTGGCGCTTGCTGGAAGGGTCGTTGCAGGGGCTGGTGCTGGCCAGCCATGGTGGGGCAGAAAGTGCCGAGGCGTTCGACCTGGTGCACCTGGGTGGCAGGTTCCAGTTGCATGACCGTCAAGGCAGTACCTTGGGTGAACCCGGCGAGTTGTTCGAGGTGCTGGCCCAGGCGCTGGATGAAACCCGCCGCGAACGCCTGGGCATTGCCCGTGCCATAGGCCCTGGGTTACGCCAATGGCTGCAGCAGTGCGTGGCGCAGCGCCGCGGCGAGGTGGAGCAATTGCTTGCCCTGCACACGCCGACCACCGGCTGGTGGCAGGCGCCACAGCGCCTGGGTGATGGCCGTATTGGTTATCCGCTCAGCGGCCGCGGTGCCCGGCGCGGCCGGCCGGCAGGGCTGTTTGCCGTGGTGCGCATGCTCTACCCAGGCTTCAATGATGCCCAGGTCATGGCGTGGGTGAATGATGTGCACGACTCGGGGTGCTCGGTGGAGAGTACCGTTGCCCGCCTGTCGCGGGAACTCGAAGCCCTCGACACGCAATTGCACGGCTGGGTCCGGCGCAGCAGCAACGACGCGCAACGCGCCGAGCGGCGCTATTTTCGCCAAACCCTGACCAACTGCTGGCAACGCCGCGCGAGCAGCGGCGCGCTGCATCCCGACCTGCCCGATGGGTATCGCCTGAGCGTATGGGCGGTAGACCTGGGCAGCCTGCCCAGCTTGCCGGCCCAGGTCAGCTTCGCCCATGTGCGCGAACTGTCGCTGCTGGACATGAACCTGACCGGCCTGCCGGCCGACTTCCTTAGCGCTTTCCCCAACCTGGAAACCCTGGAGCTTTACAACAATCACCTGACCCGCCTGCCCCCTGGGCTGATGCAGATGCCGCGACTGACGCGCCTGGACCTGTACCGCAACGCCGTGGTGCTCGATGCCGAGCAGGCCACGATGCTGGGGAACTGCGAGCACCTGGAATACATCAACCTCTCGCACAACCCCTTGGGGCGAGTGTTCCCCCTGTACCGCCTGGACCGGCTACGCCGCCTGCACCTGCGCGGCACTGGCATCGACAGCTTTCCTGCCGGCTTGCTGGACCGCCTGGAACTGCTGGTGGCCGACCTGCGTGACAACCAGATCAGCCAGCTGCCTCGGCATTTCTACCGCTCGCCGATCTGGATCAGCAGCTCGGTGATGCTGGAAAACAACCCCTTGGCCCCGCAGGAAGCCGAGCGGCTGCAGATATTCATGCAGGCCAATGCCATCCCCGAGTTGGCTACGGTCCCTGACGAGGGCTTCAGCGCGTCGCGGTCGCTGTGGCTGGATGCCGCCGCCAACTCAGAGCGTGGCCAACAGTCGGCCAGCTGGGATGAGGTGGACGCCATGCGCGGCAGCGGTGATTTCTTCAACATGCTGCAGTTGTTGCAGGCGTCGGCGGAATTCCAGCAGCGCCCACAAGCCTTGGGCAACCGGGTGTTCGCCATGATGGACGCGATGGTCCAGCACCCGAGCCTTGCCGAGGAATTGCTCAGCCAGGCAACCGAAACCCTGCACTGCCAGGACGGTGCGGCCTTGTGCTTCAGCAACCTGGAGCTGCACATGCTGGTGTGGCGCGCTCGGGTCGATGCCCAGCGCGGTGACAGCCAGGCGGCCTTGCTGCGCCTGGGGCGCCAGTTGTGGCGCCTGGACCGTCTCGACCAGGTGGTGGTGGCGGATATCCAGGCACGCCGGGCAGGCGGGGGCGACCCCGACCAGGTTGAAGTCGGGCTTGCCTACCGGCTCGCCCTGCGCGATGAGTTCGATTTGCCGGCGCAACCTGGCGACATGCTGTTCGCGACGGTCGCAGGTGTAGACGAGCGGCGCATCGCTCAGGCGCGGCGCAGTCTACTTGCCGACGAAACGGCGCAAACCCTGGCCGATTCGCTGGTCACCCGCACGTTCTGGCAAGAGCATTTGCTGGCCGCCAACCGCGAACGATTCGACGCGCTCGACGGGCCGTTTCACGAACGCCTCGAAGCCTTGACCCATGAGGTGGAGGACAGCCATGAAGCCGACTATGCCCAGCGCATGAACAACATTCGCGACGAGCGCGAGCAGGCCAGGCGCAACCTGATGGGCGAACTGACATTGCCCCTGGTGCGTGAAGCGGCTGGACAGTCGTCAGGGCCAGGCACGCTGGTGTAGCCGGGGTGTTAGCTATCTACTGAACCGCCGCAGGCCACGCCCCTTAGGGTGTCGGGCTCCCACCCCCGGAGTACCCACCGATGCCCACCCGAACCCATGAGCAGGAAAGCGTGCTCGCCATCGAGCGCGCCTTCCAGGACCGCTTCATCGCCGAACGCCTGCCGCCGTGGCTCAGCGCGGCTGATGCCTCGCACAGGGGCATGCTTGAGCAGGGCCTGCGCCAGTCGTTGCATTATCGCCAGCAGGTGGCGGCCCTGCTGGGGCACATCGAAGACCTGCACGGCTTCGCCGCCACGCGGCTGCAAGCCGCACTCGACCAGCGCTTCAGGCCACCGTTGGCAACCCATGCCTTGCGCTTCAGCCAGGGCCGGCCCACGCGGCCGTTGCCCAGCCTTGGCCCCAACCGCACCCCGGTGATGGGCAATGTCTACCGCTTGGTACCGCTGGTGGACGCGGCCTTGCTGAACTTCACCCTGGCTGAAACCACCCTGGGTGGCCAACCGCCGGGCAATGGCGTGGTGGACGAGCAGGGCCGTGTCGTGAAGTCGCCAGCCGCCTTGCAGTTCGCCGCCCTGTGCCGTGAGCTGGACCTGGGCCAGCGTTATCAGCAGCACCTGGATGCCGTGCTGCAGCCGGCCAGCGGGCAGGGGCTGAGGGAGCCGCTGCAGGGTCTGCTGCGCAACGCCATGCTCGTCGATGCCTGCAAGGCCAGATTCGAAGGTGTGCTGAGCGAAGCCGAGCTGCAACTGGTGGCCGGCCTGTGCCAGCAGCGTACCCTGGGCAGGCTGGAGGGCGCCAAGGTGGTGGCCCGGCAACTCAAGGCCCTGGGCTGTACCTTGCAGCAGATTGTGGTGCTCGATGTGCAGGACGAAACCTTCAGCCCCTTGTTCAACCGTTCCCGCCGCGTGCTGGTGTATATCCCCGGCGACCCGCTGGGGGCCTGGAGCGCGTTCGACAACCTGGCGGCATTTGCCCGCCACGTGCTGGACAAACGCCTGCGCGTCAGCAGCTACCAAGCATTCTTCCGCCGCTTCGTGAAGCGGCGTGACAGCCCAGCGTTCTTTACCCAGGTGCTTGCCCATTACAGCGACCTGCCGGCCTGGGCCACCCGCGAGCTGGACGAGGCCATGCAGGACTACCCGGGCGAGCTGTTTGCCAGCCTGGCCCAAGGGCGTATCGAACAGATCAAGGATGACGCTGCGATGATCGCGGCGCCAGTTGCTGCCATCGACCGTGCCGAGCAGCAGGCGCAGGCGCGGTTTCTGGCGCAAATCGGCTGGGCTTCGGTCGCCGGTGCGAGCTTTTTCCTCCCCGGGCTTGGCCTGGCGCTGCTGGCGGTCACGGCCTGGGAAATGCTCGTGCAGGTGTTTCAAGGTGTCGAGGCCTGGCGCGACGGCGACACACGCGAGGCCGCCGAGCACCTGCTGAATGTGGCTGCAGATGCCGCGCTGCTGGCGACCCTGGCCGGTGGCGGGGCTGTTGCACGTGCGGCGTGGGCACGCAGCCCGCTCGTTGATGCACTGGTGCCGGCGCGTTTGCAGGACGGCAGCCATAAACTCTGGAACCAGGACCTGCGCCCTTACCAAGGCAACCTGCCCGCCGCTGCATCTGCCGAGGGCAATGGCACTCGCCGCCTGGGCGAGCAACGCTGGGTGGAAATGGACGGGCACGGCTACCCGGTAGAGCCAGCGCTGGAGCCTGGCCATTGGCAATTGCGTGCACGTGACGGCCATGCGCCGCGGCTGTTGGGCGACGGCGCCGGGGCCTGGCGAGTGTGGAGCGCGCAACCCCTTGAGTGGGACGACAGCCGTCAGCTGCTGCGTGGTTTGGGGGCCTCGTTCGCGCAGCTGGACGATACCCGCATCGACCAGGTGCTCACGGCCCATGCCATGGGCAGCGAACAATTGCGTGCCCTGCTGGTGCTGGGCCAGGCGCCCGAGGCCGAGCTGGTCGACAGCGTGCAACGGGCGCGGCTGGACCTACGCATTGCTGCACTGATCGAGGGCTTGCACAGGGACGAGGCGGTTGCCGACAGCACAGTGCTGCAACATGCCCGGCGTCTACCCTCGGCAGCAGGCCTGGAAGGCCCGGCATTGGCCCGGCAGCTGGAGCAACAGCGCCCAGCACTGCTGCACGCCTGCTACGAGGCCAGCCAGGACAGCGACAGTGCCGATGTGGCGTTGCTGCGGCGGCTGTTCCCCAGCTTGAACCGAACCTCGGCGCAGCGGTTGCTGCGCGAGGCGCCCGCCGCAGACCTTGAGCAGTTGCGCGCCACGGGCAGGGTCAGCCTGCGCCTTGGCCAGGCCGCACGGTTGAGCACCCAGCGCACGCGGGTGGCCCGGGTGTACGAGGCGCTGCAGTTCGATGCACCGCAAGGCCTCGACCTGGCCAGGGTGGTACTGGGTTTGCTCAAGCACCTGCCGGGCGGCGTTCAGAGGGTGGGCTGGCGCCTGTTCGATCGCTATCGCAGCGAAGCGGCACTGTTCAGCACTGCAGCGGGTAGCCGCACACTCGACCTGGTGCACAGCAGTGGCCTGTTTCTGGTCACCGATGCCGACGGGGCCGTGATCGTGGAGCGCCAGGGTTTGTTCCAGGCGCTGGCCCAGGCCCACGGCGCTGCAGCCTTGCGGGCCATGGGCGTGACCGAGCCGTTCGCCGCGAGCCTGCGCAGCAGGTTGCTGGCGCTGGCCACCGAGCATCGCCAGGCGCTGGAGCAGAGCCTGGGCCTGCGTGAAGCCTGGTTCATCCCGCCCCAGCGCTTGAGCGACGGCCGGGTCGGTTACCCGTTGAGCGGGCGCGGCACGCGCGGCGGATTGGGCATGCGGCCCCGGGCGCTGTTGAGCTGGGTACGGCTGATCTACCCCGACTTCACCGATGAGCAGGTCGATGCCTGGATCACCCAGGTTGCGGCGTCCGGCCGGGACGTGCGCACGGAGCTCGACCGCCTGGACCGCGAGTACACCGACCTCAGGAAAACCCTGCGTGCCTGGCTGGCCGAAGCAGACGACGAACTGCTCAGGCGCGACCGCGAGCACATGGTCGATCATTTGACCGAAGCCTGGCGCCGGGTGGGCGCGGTGGGACCGGAGGGGGCCCGGCCGATCACCAACCTGCGCCTGACGGTGTACGGCATCCGGCCGAAGGCGTTACCGCCGTTCCCTGCCAATGTCAGCTTTGCCCACATCAGCGAGCTGGCCATGCCGGACATGCGCCTGGACAGTGTGCCGTCGTCCTTCCTACGTGCCTTTCCCAACCTGATCTGGCTGGACCTCACCGGCAGCCGCCTGGTGCGCCTGCCCGAGGGGCTGCTGCAGATGCAGCAATTACGCGGGCTGGTACTGGCCAACAATCGCCTGGCGCTCAATGCCGAGCAGAGCGCAGGCCTGGCCAACTGCTGGAACCTGGAGCACATCAACCTGTCGCACAACCCCTTGGGCCGCAGCTTCTCGGTGGCGCAGATGCGCGCTTTGCGGGTGCTCGACCTGAACAGCACCGGCATCAGCCGCCTGCCGGTCGGCCTGCTGGAGCGGCGCCAGTTGGTGCTGGCAGACCTGCGCAACAACGCCATCGGCGAAATTCCCGATGCCTTTTTCACTAGCCCCGCCACCCTGCGCCGGGCCCTGCGCCTGGAGGTGCGCACCTTGAACGCGCAGCTGCAGTTGCGGGTCAGCCGCTCGCTTGCCGCCGCAGCCCGGGAGGTGGAGGGCCGGCTGCCCTTGCGCGAACGTGAGGAGCAACTGCTCGAAGAGGTCGAGCCGCGTGAGCGGTGGGCAGGGGAGGTGTTGGTGACCCAGCGCGGGTTGCTGGTGTCGTCCTGGGACAAGGTGCGCAGCTACCCCGGTACCGAGCCGTTGTTCCGGGTGTTGCGCCAGCTGCTGCGCAGTGCGGATTTCGTGCGCCACCCCGCGAACCTCGCGCAGCGGGTGTACAAGGTACTGGACGAGATGGCGGTCAACCCAGCGCTGTGCCAGGCCTTGGTGGAGGTGGCCAACGATGAGTGGGGTTGCCGCGACGGCGCAACCTGGTGCTTTGCCAACCTGGAGGTGGAGCTGCTGGTATGGCACGCCAGCCAGGGCGCCACGGTGTACACGCGGGCGCAGCTGTTGCGCCTGGCCAGGCAGCTGTGGCGGCTGGATGAGGTAGACCGCATTGCCGTGCAGGACATCCTCAGCCGTGGTGGTGACCCTGACCAGAGCGAGGTGGGCCTGGCCTACCGGGTGGGTTTGCGCGAGCGCCTGGTGTTGCCGATCGAAATCGCTGGCATGAGCTACCCGGGCGTTGCCGGGGTCAGCGAGGCGATGCTCGACCAGGCGTACCGCCGGGTACTGGCCGCAGAGAGCCCGGCGCAGCTGGCGGCCTCGGCGGTGGACCGCACGTTCTGGCAAGCCTACCTGCAGCGTACCTACCCCGAGCGCTTCCTGGCCACGGACGAGCCGTTCCAGCAGCGCCTGCAAGCGTTGGGGAATACCTCTTCTGCCGAGCATGAGGTGCTGGCCAGTACCATTCATGTGGACCAACAGGTGGCCCGGCACGAATTGATGCTCGAGCTGACCCGTGAAGCGCTGGGGCACATGGTGCCGCTTTTGCCGCCACGCGGCGGCGCTTCCTGAATGGGGCAGGGCCGACTCTGACACGGCAACTTTGAACTATGCTCTGCGTAAATGAAGACGCAGGTTACGCAGCAGGGCGCGGGGGGCGCGGTAATGGCAAGTTACCTTCTATTACGAGCATCCCAGGCCTTGCTGGATTAGGCTCGCGTGTCGGATCTTTCTCAATGATCTGCAGTCTTTGTTATATCGAGAGGATAAGGAGATACGCATGCTCGTCCGGTCATTGACCCTCGCCATCTTGCTCGCAGCCACAGGAACGTCGTACGCGGCAGACAGTGATGCGCCACTGGCCAAGGAGCTGGGCAAGGCCAGGCCCTTGGTGGTGATCGCCCCCAGCAGCGCCGACCCGACCTTGCGTGGGCTTAACGATGCGTTGAAGGACCCGGCCACCCAGGCGGGGTTCAAGGAGCGCAGCCTGATACTGTTCAGCGTGGCCAACATGATGGGCAAGCGCGAGGACAAGAACCTCGAACAACAGACCACCATGGCCTTGATCCGTGAGCTGAAGCTCGGTGCCAGCAAGGGCACCAAGGTGATCCTGGTGGGCAAGGACGGTGAACGTCACGTGCTCAAGGACGACGAGACGGGCGAGAAGATCGACCCGCAGGCGATTTTCAAGGCTGTGGATGAGCTGCCGGCCACCGAGAAAGCGGTCACCGCCCCGGAACCGGTGGCCGCAGCGCCAGAGCCCAAGCCCAAGGACAGCAAGCCGGGCAAACCGGCCAAGCCTGCCGCCCCGCCCAAGCCCCTGGACGACTGATCAGCGTGGCAGGCGGGCCACCAGCCAGTGGTCCAGGCTCAGGCGCCCGGCGCCCTTGAGCAGCAAGGGCACCAGTGCCACCAGGTAAATCAGCGGCAACTTGAAGTTGCCGTAGCCCTGGTTGGTGATGGCATAGCCCTGGGCCAGTTCCGCCAGGCTCGACCAGTGCGCGGGCCAGTGCACGGCGGCAATCGCCACCACGGTTACCACCATCAACCCTGCCGCCGCCAGCCGGGTGCCCAGCCCCAGCAGCAGTAGCAGGGGCAACAGCAATTCCGCCCACATCGACAGCTGCCAGTTCAGTTCCGCGGACAGCACGTCGAAGGGAAACGGGAAATTCGCCTGGATGTCGGCGAACCAGTTGCTGCCATTGAATTTTTCCCACCCGGATTCGAAGAACTCCCAGGCTAGGAACAGCCGCAGGGGCAGGTCGGCACTCCAGTTGCCCAGGCGCTCGACGTGGTTGAAGGTGCGGGTCAGTGTGGTCATGTTGGGATCTCCTATCGGCAACGGCGCGAATGGGGGCGTGCGCTGGCACGCCCGGTGGTCATCGTGTGGCCAGGAGTGTGGCGGGGCGGGGTATCTGCAGTGTGTCGGGGTGGCCTGGGTTGTGTATCGTTTTGTAGGTGCAGCCCGGTTCAGGGCAGTTCGACCTGGGCGCACAGCCCGCCGCCGGTGCGGTTGCTCAGGGTCAGCTGGCCGCCCATGGCCTGGGTCAGTTGCTGGGCAATGGCCAATCCGAGCCCGGTGCCACCGGTGCTGCGGTTGCGCGAGCTTTCCACGCGGTAGAACGGTTTGAGCACCTGTTCCAACTCGTCGGCTGGAATGCCCGGGCCGTCGTCGAGCACGCGGATCAGGGTTTTGCCGTGGGCGCGGCTGACCTCAAGCTGGGCCTTGCCAGCGAACTTCAGGGCATTGTCCACCAGGTTGACCAATACCCGGCGCAGGGCGTGCGGGCGGGTTTCCAGGAGGCTGCCGGTGTCGCCGTTGCGCTCGACCTGGGCGCCGCTGTCCTGGTAGTCGAACACCAGGCTGTCGAGGAAGGCGTCAAGGTGTACCCGGCAGGGCGGTTCGGTGTTGATGTCCATGCTGCGGGCATAGGCTACGCCTTCGCGCACCAGGTGCTCCATGGCGTCCAGGTCGTGCCACAGCTTTTCCTTCTCGGTGCCCTCGTCCATCACCTCGACCCTCAGCTTCATGCGGGTGATCGGGGTTTGCAGGTCGTGGGAAATGGCCGCCAGCAGTTGCATGCGCTCCTTCAGGTAGGCGGCGATCCGTGACTGCAGGGCGTTGAAAGCCACCGCCGCGTACTGCACCTCGCGCGGGCCGCTCTCATCCAGCAGCACGCCGGGCTTGTCTGGGTCCAGGTTGTCCACCGCCTGCACCAGGCGGGTCAGCGGGCCAATGGCCAGGCGCACGGCCAGCCAGGTGCAGAACAGCAGCACGCCCAGTTGGATCAGCAGCACCAGTGGCAGCCAGCTTGCCACCGGTACCGCCGCTGGGGTGACATCGATGGTCAGCGGCGCGCCGTCAGTCAGCTGCAGGTGAACCTGAAAGTGCGGCACAGGCCCGGGGATGTCCTGGAAACGCAGGTGATAGCTGCCGCCGATGGCCTTGACGATCGACTCGGCGGCCATGGGCGGGTCGTCGCTGGCCATCGAGGTGCCCGCCTGGCCCTGGTCCAGGCGGTAGCGGTAGGTGTGGCGTTCCAGGCGCGGCAGCCAGCTGGCGCGCTCGGCAGCGGGCAGGCGTTCGAAGATCGCCACCGAGGTGGCAACGTCCTGTTCCAGGTGGCTGAGCATCATCGAGCGGCTGCTGACGTAGCGCTCGTAGGCTTGCAGGCTGAACGACAGGCCATAGGCCAGGATCAGCCCGGTGATGAAGATCAGCGCCAGGCGCGAGGCCAGGGTGCGTGGGCCTTTCATGACGGCGACTCAAGCAGTTGCACGGCCAGCGAGAACACATAGCCTTCGCTGCGCACGGTCTTGATGCAGCTGGGTTCGCGCGCGTCATCGCCCAGGCGCTGGCGCAGGCGGCTGACCAGCAGGTCGATGGAGCGGTCGAAGATGTCGGCCTCGCGACCCTGGGTCAGGTTCAGCAGCTGTTCGCGGCTGAGCACCCGCTGTGGGTGGTCGAGAAATACCCGCAGCAGGCGGTATTCGGCGCCGCTCAGGGCAACCAGGGTGCCTTCGCTGTCGAGCAGGTGGCGGGCGGTGGTGTCCAGGCGCCACTGGCCGAAAGCCAGCAGGCGGCTGCTTTCACTGATGGTCAGGTTGGGCGGCAGCATGCGCGTGCGGCGCAGCACGGCGTTGATGCGTGCCAGCAATTCTCGGGCGGAGAAGGGCTTGGTCAGGTAGTCGTCGGCGCCCATCTCCAGGCCGATGATGCGGTCGGTTTCGTCGTTGCGCGCGGTGAGCATCAGCACCGGTGTGTTGCGGTGCTTGCCGGCGCGCAATTCCCGGCACAGCAGCAGGCCGTCGTCACCGGGCATCATGATGTCGAGCACGATCAGGTCGACGCTGTTGGCTTCGAGGAAGGCGCGCATCTGCCGGCCGTCGCCGACGATGCTGGTGCGCAGGCCGTTCTTCTTCAGGTAATTGCCGACCAGCTCGCGGATTTCGCGGTCGTCGTCGACGATCAGGATGTGATCGACATGTTCCATCGGGCAGGGTCCTGTGCAAGGGAAGTGGGCGCAGTGTACCGAGGGTGCACGTACTTGCCTGCGGGGTTTTGTATTGCAGTGTATCTGGCGCTGGCGTTGATACAGCACGACTTATATCGGCCCCCTGGCGACACATGGGGGATACCTCCTGGGCGTGAAATGGCTCTCGACCGGGGAGCAAGGCTTCCCACACCCGAACGTTGCCCAGGAGAACGACCATGAACTTCAAGACCCTCGCCAGCGCCAGCCTGTTCGCCGTGCTCAGCCTCGGTGCCGTGGCCGCCAATGCCACCAGTGCCGCACCCGCCAGCAACGCAGGCGTGATGCAGTACCACTACGGCGATCACCTGGATGTGAAGCGTGTGCTGTCGGTGAAAGACGACCAGCCCGATGCCTGTGGCGTGGTCAATACGCGCATGGATTACCTCGATTCCAGGGGCCAACACGAAAGCGTCGACTACCTGACCTACTCTTCGGCAGGTTGCCATGACCATTGATCGACGGCTGTTGATCAAAGCAGGGGGCGTGGCCCTGGCGCTGGTTGGCCTGGGCCTGGCCGGTGGGCAACTGATGGCCCGGGACAATTACGGCGCCATGGCGCCGCTGTCCGGTGCCACCGAATGGATCAACTCGCCACCGCTGGACGCACCGGCGCTCAAGGGCAAGGTGGTGCTGGTGGATTTCTGGACCTGGGACTGCATCAACTGCCAGCGCAGCCTGCCACACGTCAATGACTGGGCGCGGCGCTATGCCGACCAGGGCTTGGTGGTGGTGGGGGTACACACGCCGGAGTACGATTACGAGCATGATGTGGGCCAGCTCAAGCGCAAGGTGGCCACGCTGGGGATTGGCTACCCGGTGGCGGTGGACAACGATTACCAGGTGTGGAATGCCTGGGGCAATCAGTTCTGGCCGGCGCATTACTTCGTCGACCGCCAGGGGCAGGTGCGGCATGTGCACTTTGGCGAAGGGGACTATGCCGGGCAGGAGAAAGTCATACAGGCGTTGTTGGATGAGAAGGGGTAAGCCGGTGCGGCCCTCTTCGCGGGTAAACCCGATCCCTGTAGGAGATCACTCCGCCCTGCGGGCTGCGCTGTCGCGCAGGGAACATTGCCAGCAACCGCGCCGCTATCCTTTGTAGGAGCGGGCTTGCCCCGCGAACACCGGCGCAGCCGGTGCCATACACCGCGTCGCCTGCTTCGCGGGACAAGCCCGCTCCTACAGAAATACCAGTTGAATCAGATAGTTACGATTTGTTCCAGAGGAGCGGGCTTGCCCCGCGAAGCAGGCGCTGCGGTCACTCAGGAAAAACTGGCAAAATGCGCCTGCATCCGTTCGGCATCGGCCTGCTTGCCGCTGAACAGCTCGAACGCCTTCACCGCCTGGAACACCGCCATGTTGCTGCCATCCAGCGTGCGGCAGCCCAACGCCCGGGCCGCGCGCAGCAGCTCGGTTTCCAGCGGGAAATAGATGATTTCAGCCACCCACAACCGCGCATGCAGCAGCGCGACCGGCAGCGGTGTGCCCGGCAGCTTGGCCATGCCTACCGGCGTGGTGTTGACCAGGCCATCGGCCTCGGCCACCGCCGTTGCCAGGTCCGTGCCCAGCACCGCGCGGCCTGGGCCGAAATGCCCGTTGAGGTTGTCGACCAGCGCCTGGGCGCGTGCGGTGTCCACCTCGAACAGCAGCAGTTGCTCAACCCCTTCGCTCAGCAGCGCGTGGGCCACCGCCGAACCGGCACCGCCAGCGCCCATTTGCACCACCCGGCGCCGCGACACATCCGGCAAGCCGCGGCGCAGGCCTTCGGCGAAGCCCAGGCAGTCGGTGTTGTGGCCGACCCGCTTGCCATCCTTGAGCACCACGGTATTCACCGCGCCGATGCCGCGGGCTTCCTCCGACAGCTCATCGAGCAGCGGCAGAATCGCCTGCTTGAACGGGTAGGTGATGTTCAGCCCGGTGAAGCCGGTGTGTTGCGCCGCATCGAGCAGTTGCGCCAGGGCACTGTCGTCGAGTTGCAACTGGTCGGCATCGATCAGGCGGTAGAGGTAACGCAGGGCCTGGGCATCCCCCTCATGCTCGTGCAGGGCAGGGGTGCGCGACAACTGGATGCCGCGGCCGATCAGGCCAGCAAGGATGGCAGGCTGGCTCATGCGCGTGGCTCCTGGAACATCTCGGCAAAGTGGCTCAGGGCCATGCGATAGCCGTGGCTGCCCAGGCCGCAGATCACCCCGACGGCGATGGACGAGACGAACGACAGGTGGCGGAACGGTTCGCGCTTGTGCACGTTGGACAGGTGCACCTCGATCACTGGCAGTTCGGCGGCTACCAAGGCATCGCGGATCGCCACCGAGGTGTGGGTCCAGGCGCCGGGGTTGATCAGGATACCGGCACAGCGGCCGCGGGCGGCGTGGATCCAGTCTATCAGTTCGCCTTCGTGGTTGGTCTGGCGGAACTCGATTTCCAGGCCGTGGGCATGGGCAGTGTCAGCGCACCCCTGGGCCAGGTCGGCAAGCGTTTCGCGGCCGTACTGGGTAGGTTCACGGGTGCCCAGCATGTTCAGGTTGGGGCCGTTGAGCACGAGGATAAGAGGCTTCATGGGAGGCATCGCTTGTTGTTGTTGGATGCGCTTATGTTTGTACCGGGTGGTTAATTAGGTCAATTAGCCGTTGTGTCGCAGGGGCGAAAGTGGGCGATTATCGGACGGCTATGCACATCGCCATCACGCGTGACCGCTGATTACAGAATCGTAATCTTCACGCCACCCCCCCGATAACCAGCCCCTCTTACAGTCCCTCGCCAACGCTTGTCGACGAGGACTTCAACGTGCCCATCCCCCGCAAAATCGCCTGGCTCTGCCTGCTCTGGGCAGCCTGCGCCAGTGCCCAGGCCAGCCAGGGCCTGAGCCTGGCACAGGCGCTCGACGCCGCCTTCGCCAACAACCCGGAGCTGGCCGCCGCCAGCCGCGAAACCGGCATCGCCGAGGGTGAGCGGCGCCAGGCCGGGCTGATCCCCAACCCGGAGCTGTCCTGGGAGGTCGAAGACACTCGCCGTGCCACCAGCACCACCACCGTTACCCTGAGCCAGGCACTGGAGCTGGGCGGCAAGCGTGGTGCGCGCATCGCCGTAGCCGGCAGCGGGCAGGCCATCGCCCAGCTGGACCTGGAGCGCCAGCGCAATGGCCTGCGCGCCGATGTGGTGCAGGCGTTCCATGCTGCCTTGCGCGCACAAACTGCGCTGGAATTGGCGCAGCAGTCCCAGGCCTTGACCGAGCGGGGCCTGCGCGTGGTGCAGGGGCGTGTCACGGCGGGCCAGACGCCACCGGTGGAAGCCACCCGCGCCCAGGTGCAGCTGGCCCAGGCCCAGGCCCAGGTGCGCCGCGCGACTACCCAGCGCAGCGTGGCCTACCAGGCCCTGGCGCGGTTGACCGGCAGCCCGCAAGCCAGCTTCGATCAACTCCAGGCCGCCAGCTTGTCGCCTGGCGCTGCACCCAGCGCCGACAGCCTGCTCGCCCGGGTGGAGCAGACCGTGGAATGGCGACTGGCCGCCGCCCAGGTGGCGCGTGGCGAGGCGACGCTGGGTGCGGAAAAAGCCCAGCGTGTCCCTAACCTCACCGTCAGCCTCGGCAGCCAGTACAGCCGCGAGGACCGCGAGCGGGTCAACGTGGTTGGGCTGTCGATGCCCTTGCCCTTGTTCGACCGCAACCAGGGCAACGTACTGGCCGCCGCACGCCGCGCCGACCAGGCGCGCGACCTGCGCAATGCCGTCGAGCTGCGCCTGCGCAGCGACACCCATAGCGCGGTCAGCCAATGGCACACGGCCATGCAGGAGGTGGACGCCTACGACCGCACCATCCTGCCCTCGGCGCAGCAGGCGGTGGACACCGCCACCCGCGGCTTCGAGCGCGGCAAGTTCGCCTTTCTCGACGTGCTCGACGCCCAGCGCACCTTGATCGAGGCGCGCGGGCAGTACCTGGACGCCCTGGCCTCGGCCACCGATGCGCGGGCCCAGGTCGAACGGATCTACGGCGACCTTGACCCATCGCGCCACCTTTCCATCAGCAGGAGCAGCAATGACTAACCCACGCAAGATAGCCCTCCTGGCCGCTGCCGTGGCCGTGCTCGGGCTTGGTGGCCTGGCCTGGACCGGCAACCTCGGCCTGGCCAACATTGGCCACGCCAAGCATGACGAGCACGGCGAAGACAGCCACGGCCATGGTGAACAAGCCGGCGAGGCGCATGAGGAAGAAGAGGGCGCGCTGCACCTGTCCAGCGCCCAGATCGAGGCGGCCGGCATCCAGCTGGCCGCCGCCGCCCCGGGTGAGCTGGGCAACACCATCAGCTTCCCCGGTGAAATCCGTTTCGATGAAGACCGCACCGCCCACGTGGTGCCCCGCGTGCCGGGGGTGGTCGAGGCCGTGCAGGCCGAGCTGGGCCAGGCGGTCAAGCGCGGCGAGGTGCTGGCGGTCATCGCCAGCCAGCAGATTTCCGACCTGCGCAGCGAGCAGCAGGCCGCCCAGCGCCGCCTGGAGCTGGCGCGCCTGACCTTCCAGCGCGAGCAGCAGCTGTGGCAGGAACGGATCAGCGCCGAGCAGGATTACCTGCAGGCCCGCCAGGCCCTGCAAGAGGCCGAGATCGCCCTGGCCAATGCCCGCCAGAAAGTCGCTGCCGTGGGCCCGGCCGGTGCCGGCAACCGCTACGAACTGCGTGCCCCGTTCGATGCCGTGGTGGTGGAAAAGCACCTGACTGTGGGCGAAGTGGTCGACGTGACCAGCAACGCCTTCACCCTGTCCGACCTGAGCCGGGTCTGGGCCACCTTCGCGGTTGCCCCGCGCGATCTGGCCAAGGTCACCCAGGGGCGCAGCGTCACCGTCAGTGCGCCGGACCTGGGGGCCGAGGTCGAGGGCAAGGTCAATTATGTCGGCAGCTTGCTGGGTGAGCAGAACCGCGCTGCCACCGTGCGCGCCAGCCTGGCCAACCCCAATGGCGCCTGGCGCCCCGGCCTGTTCGTCAGTGTCGCGGTAAGCGTCGAGCGGTTCAGCGCCGCGGTGGTGGTGCCCGAGAGCGCGTTGCAAACCTGGGAGGCGCAAACGGTGGTGTTTGCCCGTACCGAAGAAGGCTTCCAGGCGCGCCCGGTGAACACCGGCCGCCGCGACGCCGGCCAGGTGGAAATCACCGCGGGCCTGGCGGCCGGCACCCAGGTGGCTGCCGCTGGCAGCTTCGTCCTCAAGTCCGAGCTGGGCAAGGCTTCGGCCGAGCACAGCCATTGATCGCGGGGACGCTTGCATGTTCGAACGCCTGATCCAATTTGCCATCGAGCAGCGCCTGGTGGTGATGCTCGCCGTGCTCCTGATGGCCGCCGTGGGCATCCACAGCTACCAGAAACTGCCCATCGACGCGGTGCCCGACATCACCAACGTGCAGGTGCAGATCAACACCGCTGCACCGGGTTACTCGCCGCTGGAAACCGAGCAGCGCATCACCTTTGCCATCGAGACTGCCATGGCCGGCCTGCCAGGCCTGCAGCAAACCCGCTCGCTGTCGCGCTCGGGCCTGTCCCAGGTCACGGTGATCTTCGAAGACAGCACCGATATCTTCTTTGCCCGGCAACTGGTCAACGAGCGCCTGCAAGTGGCGCGGGAACAGCTGCCCGAAGGCATCGAGGCCAGCATGGGGCCGATTTCAACGGGCCTGGGCGAGATCTTCCTGTGGACGGTGGAAGCCGAAGACGGTGCGTTGAAGGATGACGGCACCCCCTACACACAGACCGACCTGCGGGTGATTCAGGACTGGATCATCAAGCCGCAACTGCGCAATGTGCCCGGTGTCGCCGAAGTGAACAGCATTGGCGGGCACGCCAAGCAGTACCTGATCGCACCCGAGCCCAAGCGCCTGGCCGCCTACAAGCTGACCCTCAACGACCTGATCGCGGCGCTGGAACGCAACAACGCCAACGTCGGCGCCGGTTACATCGAGCGCAACGGCGAGCAGTTGCTGATCCGTGCGCCGGGCCAGGTGGCTTCGGCCCAGGACATTGCCAACATCGTCATTGCCAGCGCCGATGGCGCGCCCATTCGGGTCAGCCATGTCGCCCAGGTTGGCCTGGGCGAGGAGCTGCGCTCGGGTGCGGCCACCGAAAATGGTCGGGAAGTGGTGCTGGGCACGGTGTTCATGCTGATCGGCGAGAACAGCCGCACGGTGTCCCAGGCGGTGGCGGCCAAGCTTGCCGACATCAACCGCAACCTGCCCAAGGGTGTGCACGCGGTGACCGTGTACGACCGCACCCACCTGGTGGAAAAGGCCATCGCCACGGTGAAGAAGAACCTGGTCGAGGGCGCGATCCTGGTGATCGCCGTGCTGTTCCTGTTCCTTGGCAACATCCGCGCCGCGCTGATCACTGCCCTGGTCATTCCGTTGTCGATGCTGTTCACCTTCACCGGCATGTTCAGCAACAAGGTCAGCGCCAACCTGATGAGCCTGGGCGCGCTGGACTTCGGCATCATCGTCGACGGCGCGGTGGTGATCGTGGAGAACGCGATTCGCCGCCTGGCCCATGCCCAGCAGCGCCACGGCCGCATGCTGACCCGCGCCGAGCGCTTCCACGAGGTGTTCGCCGCCGCCCGCGAGGCACGGCGGCCGCTGATCTACGGGCAGCTGATCATCATGGTGGTGTACCTGCCGATCTTTGCCCTGACCGGGGTCGAGGGCAAGATGTTCCACCCCATGGCCTTCACCGTGGTGCTGGCGCTGCTGGGGGCGATGATCCTCTCGGTGACCTTCGTGCCGGCGGCCATCGCGCTGTTCGTCACCGGCAAGGTCAAGGAGGAGGAGGGGGTGGTGATGCGCACGGCCCGCCAGCGCTATGCCCCGGTGCTGGCCTGGGTGCTGGGCCGGCGCCGGCAGGCGTTTGCCGGTGCCGCCGTGCTGGTGCTGCTGTCCGGTGTGCTGGCCACGCGCATGGGCAGCGAGTTCATCCCCAGCCTCAGCGAAGGCGACTTTGCCTTGCAGGCCCTGCGCGTGCCGGGCACCAGCCTGTCGCAATCGGTGGACATGCAAAAGCGCCTGGAGCAGGCGATCATCACCCAGGTGCCGGAGGTGGAGCGGGTGTTCGCCCGCACCGGCACCGCCGAGATCGCCTCCGACCCGATGCCGCCGAACATTTCCGATGCCTACGTGATGCTGCGCCCCCAGGCGCAATGGGCAGACCCGGGCAAATCCCGCGATGCCCTGATTGGCGAAGTACAGCGCGCCGCCGCCAGTGTGCCGGGCAGCAACTACGAGTTGTCGCAGCCGATTCAATTGCGCTTCAACGAACTGATCTCCGGCGTGCGCAGCGATGTGGCGGTGAAGGTGTTTGGCGATGACATGGACGTGCTCAACCGCACCGCCGCGCAGATCGCCGCACGCCTGGGCCAGGTGCCGGGGGCGTCGGAGGTAAAGGTGGAACAGACCACCGGCCTTCCGGTGCTGACCATCGACATCGACCGCGACAAGGCCGCACGCCATGGCCTGAACGTAGGCGAGGTGCAGGACGCCATCGCCATTGCCGTGGGCGGGCGCACCGCCGGCACGCTGTATGAAGGTGATCGCCGCTTCGACATGGTGGTACGCCTGCCGGAAACCCTGCGCACCGATGTCGACGGGTTGTCCAGCCTGTTGATCCCGGTGCCGGCCAGTGCCGCTTCGGGCGCTGCACAGGTTGGCTTCATCACGCTGTCGCAGGTGGCCACGCTGAACCTGCAACTGGGCCCCAACCAGGTCAGCCGCGAGGATGGCAAGCGGGTGGTGGTGGTCAGTGCCAACGTGCGCGGGCGCGACCTGGGTTCGTTCGTTGAAGAGGCCGAGCAGGCGTTGCAGCAACAGGTGGCGATTCCACCGGGCTACTGGACCCGCTGGGGCGGCCAGTTCGAGCAGTTGCAGTCGGCGGCCGAGCGTTTGCAGGTGGTGGTGCCGGTGGCGTTGCTGCTGGTGATGGCACTGCTGTTGATGATGTTCAACAACCTCAAGGATGGCTTGCTGGTGTTCACCGGTATTCCCTTCGCCCTGACCGGCGGGGTGCTGGCGCTGTGGCTGCGGGACATTCCGCTGTCGATTTCCGCCGGGGTGGGGTTTATCGCGCTGTCCGGGGTGGCGGTGCTCAACGGCCTGGTGATGATTGCCTTCATTCGCAGCCTGCGTGAGGAAGGGCGTAGCTTGCGGGTGGCCGTCGAGGAAGGCGCGTTGACGCGCTTGCGGCCGGTGCTGATGACGGCGCTGGTGGCTTCGCTGGGCTTTATTCCGATGGCCCTGGCCACCGGCACCGGGGCCGAAGTACAGCGGCCGCTGGCGACGGTGGTGATTGGCGGGATCCTGTCGTCGACGGCGCTGACCTTGCTGGTGTTGCCGGCCTTGTATCAATGGGCCTACAGGCGCGAGGAGGATTGAAAACCTGGGGCCGCGTTGCGGCCCATTCGCGGGCAAGCCCGCTCCCACAGGGGCCTGTGTTGTAGCTGTGGGAGCGGGCTTGCCCGCGAATGGGCTGCAACGCAGCCCCAGTATTCTCAGCTCGAAGTGCGAACTTGAGGGTTTACCTCACTGGCCGCTTCATCGTGCAACGATATCCGCGATGTCTCCGGCAACCCCAAGCCCCCTACCAGTGCCAGCAGCGCAATCACCACCAGGTAAAACGCCGGCGCCAGGCTGCTCCCGGTCTGCCCGATCAGCCAAGTCGCCACCAGTGGTGCAGTGCCGCCAAACAGCGTGTACGCCACGTTGTAGGTAATCGCCGAGGCGGTGTAGCGGGTACGGGTAGGGAAGGTTTCCGAGAGCAACGCCGCCGTCACCACGCCACTGCTCAAGGCCCCCACCGCCAGCAGGATCACCCCCAACAGCGCCCCGCTCATCGAGCCGGAACTGGCCAGCCAGTACGCCGGGAACACGCACAGCATGACCCACAGGCAGGTGAAGCCGATGGTTTTGCGCCGCCCCACCCGGTCCGAGAAGGCCCCGGCCAACGGGCAGCCGACCGCGGCGAACAGCAGTGCCACGGTGGTCACCAGCAACGACTGGGCGCGGGTGAGGTTGCCAACCAGTTGCAGGTAGGTGGCGAAGTAGGTGGTGAACATGTAGAACGACAACGCCGTCAGCGAGATGAACATGCCCAGGTTGCGAATCGCCCGGCCATGGTGGCGCAGGGTGTCCTTGAGCGGCGAATGTTCATGTTGCTTGCCTTGGGCGACGGCTTCGCGAAATGCCGGCGTCTCTTCCATGCGCCAGCGCAGGTATAACCCCACCAGCCCCAGCGGTGCCGCCACCAGGAACGGAATGCGCCACCCCCAGGCGGCCATGGCGTCGGCCGACAGGCTGGCCTCCAGGCCATAGGCGATCACCGCCGCGCAGGCGAAGGCGGAAAAGGTGGAAACCGGCACGAAGCTGCCGTAGAACGCGCGCTTGTCACGCGGGGCATGCTCCATCAGGTAGGCACAGGCCCCCGCGTACTCGCCGCCGGCGGAAAAACCCTGCAGGCAGCGCGCCAGGGTGAGCAGCGCCGGTGCCGCCAGGCCGATGCTGGCGTAGGTGGGCAGCAGGCCGATCAAGGTGGTGGAGCCGGCCATCAGCAATATGGTCAGCGACAGGATACGCTTGCGCCCCAGGCGGTCACCCAGGGCCCCGAACACGATGCCGCCCAGTGGGCGCAGGGCAAAGGCCACGGCGAATACCGCGAAGGTCTTGAGCAAGGCCACGCTGGCGTCTTCGCTGGCGAAGAACTGGCTGGCGATCAGCGTGGCCAGGAAGCCGTAGACGGCGAAGTCGAACCATTCGACGAAGTTGCCGATGGCCGAAGCGGCGATGACCCGGCGCAAGGTGGCGGGGGATACCTCATGAGATGTGGACATGTGCGAGTGCTCCGTTGTCCATAGGCAGCCTGGAAGAATGTGGCACGGTCGGGCCGCGCCATCGTTGTTGTCAGGGCCAGTAGACCGGGGGGCAGGGCGGGGCACTTCTTCGTGTGCGACCTCGGGATACCTGTTACGGCCTGGAAGGCTGCACCGCTTTGGTAGGAGCGAGCGCAGCTCGCGATACGATCCCCCAGGCGGGTTCATTCCTTGAGGGATGTTGCGCCCGCCAGATCGCATCGCGAGCTGCGCTCGCTCCTACCGGGTTAGGGGCGGCCGACGCGCCAGGGGGCGTAATCGAGTTCGCTGGAGCCCTTGGCCACGCCGTGCATGTCGGGCGCAAAGCCCGGCATGCGGCTCAGGTCCAGGGCCAGGCAACGGCTGTTCAGCCGGGACTGCAGGTCGCCGTCCAGGCGAAAGTCATCTGGCCGCAGCGGGTGCGGGTGCAGTTGCACCAGGCAGGCTTCAAGCTTGCCCTGGGCATTGGCCTGATAGAACACCGAGGCCCTGCCGACGCTGGTCACTGGTTGATCGCGCAGCAAATGCTCCCAGAAAAATGCGCGGCGGGCGTTCGCCTGCGCGAGGCCGTTACCCAGTGGCAACTGCACAATCAACGGTGCAATCAACTCCAGCGTGTCTTTTTCGCCATACATGGCGTTGGGCACCACGGGGTAGATGGTCTTCCAGCACTGCGCCTCGACCAGCTTGGCCAGCGCCTTCTCGTTCGTGCGTTGCACATCGCCCGGCAAGTTCTGGTTGTCTTTCGCCTGAGACCTGAGCGTTTTGCAGCCAACAGGTACCGAATGCCGGTCGAGGATCAGCTGCAGCCTGGCGACGCCTACCTGCTTGCTGGTAAAGGCTGTGGCAATGCTTCCAATGATGGCGTGTTGCACGTCGTGAATGAAGGCTTTGCGGGCCTGCGCATCCACGTCGGGGGCGGTGCGGGCCTGGCAGCCCGCCAGGGCGGTAACCAGCAGTGCGAGCGATAATGATCTGTACACGTAAACTTCCTTGCAATGGCATGAGCCGGCATGAACGAGGGTGCACAGTATTGTTGAGAGTGAACTCGGAAATTGGGCGGCTGAAGGGTAGGAGGTTTCTGAATGCAAGTGCCGGCGCGGCTGCCGGCACAGGCAATCCCGTTAGAAACGCACGTCCAGCGCCACTTCCAAGGTGCGCGGCGCGCCCATGTAGTACTGCAGCCCATAGGCCTGCTTGGCGTACACCTCATCGGTCAGGTTGCGCACCCGCCCGGTGACGGTGGTGTGCGCATCGAGCCGGTAGCGGGCGAAAGCGCCATACAGGGTGTAGGCCGGCGCCTTCAGGGTATTGGCGTTGTCTGCGTACACCGAGCCGACATAACGGGCATCCACCCCCGCCGACCAGTCCGGGGTCAGGCTGTAGGTCAGCCACAGGTTGGCGACGTTGGCCGGCACGTTCACCGGCGCATTGCCCTTGCGTGACACCGACACCCCGTTGACCGCCTCGTTGAACCGATCGTACTGCGCATCGACGTAGGCATAGTTACCCTCGGCCAGCAGTTTCGGCGTTACCTGCAAGCGCCCCGACAGCTCGATGCCGCGGGAGGTCTGTTGGCCGGCCTGCACGGTCAGGTTGGGGTTGCTGGAATCGCGCACGGCGAAATCCTTGCGCACGATCTGGTACAGCGCCACGGTTGCCGCGCCGCGGCCGTCGAGAACGTCGAACTTGCTGCCCACTTCCCACTGCTCGCCCTTGGACAGGTCGAACAGCCCCACATTGGAGTAGGTAGCGGCCGCCAGCGACCCGGCCGGCAGGTCGGCGGCGGTGCTGTATTGCCCATAGAAGCTCACCGCCGGGGTCAGCGCGTAGGTCAGGCCGATGCGCCCGGACAGCGGCTCCCAGCGCCGTTCGAAGTAGGCCGGTGAGGTGGCCGACACCGCGCCGTAGTTGGTCACTTGCATGTCCAGGTAGTCGTAGCGCAGGGCTGTCAGCAGGGCCAGGCGGTCGGTCAGTTGCAGGCGGTTTTCGGCGAACACCGCGCGGTTGCTGGTGACGTGCCGGCGTTGCTTGGTCAGGCCGGCATTCACCCCGGGGATGTCCTGGAAACTGCCAGGGTCGAAGTGCTCCGGGTCGACCACATCGCTCCAGCTGCCGGAGGTTGGGTACACGCTCTGGCGCATGTGCGAGTAGTCCAGGCCCAGCGACCATTGGCTGGCCAGGCCGAGCAGGCGGTTGTCGTGGCGCAGTTCGATACGGTCGCCCAGCACGCTCTGCTCATGGCGCTGCAGGTAGGGGCTGGAGCGCAGCACGTTGCCGTCGGCGGTGTAGCGGTAGCCTTCGAGGTTGCGGTAATCGCGCTGGGCGCTGTAGTGGTAGAGGGTGTTCTGCACGCTGGTGCTGTCATCGACCTGGTAGTCGAGGATCGAGCGCAACCAGCGTACCCGCTGTTCGTAGCGCCCGTCAGCGACGTTGTAGTTCTCGAAGCGGCGGCTGTTGTCGATCTTCATGGTACTGCGCCCGGGCAGGATCGGTGTGCCCCAGTACGGGCTGCGTTCGCGGTCCTCCTGGTATTCCAGCGCCAGGGTGTGGGTGAGGTTGGGCGCCAGGTCGCTGAGCAGGGAGAAGGCCAGGCTGTCGGTTTGCCGTTCGTTGCGGTCGATGTAGCCGTTGCCCTGGCTGTGGCTGTAGTCCAGGCGCATGAAGTGACGGGCATCGGCGGGGTTGCTGGCCAGGGCCTGGTTGACGCCGAAGGCCACCTCGCTGTCATCGAAACTGCCGTAGCGGATGCGCCCGTCGACGGTGTGCGGGTCGCGGCTGGCGGTTTTGCTGATGTAGTTGATCGAGCCACCGACCGCGCCTGCGCCATGCAGGAACGACGACGGCCCGCCCAGCAGTTCGACGCGGTCCAGCCCCCAGGCGTCCACCGGCCGGGTGGCGCTGCTGTAGCCCAGGTTGATGCCGTTGTAGAGCTGGGTGACCTGGTTCTGGGTAAAGCCGCGGTAGCTGACGAAGCCGCCATAGCCGGGGTTGGCCGAGGCGTTGACGCCGGTCATGGCGTTGATCACGTCCTGGCTGTCCTTGGCATCGCGTTGCTCGATCACGCGGCGGTCCGCAACGCTGACCGAGGCCGGTGTTTCGCGGGCCGTCAGGCCCAGCCGCGAGCCAGTATGAATAGGCTCGTCCAGTTGCACGCCGGTCGGTGCTTCAAGCTCGCCATCGATGGTGGTTGCACTGAGTTCGATGGCGGCGTTGTCCGCCCAGGCGAAGCTGCAGGTGCTCATCATGAGCACCAGGGAGGTCTTGCGGAACATGGTGTAGGGTCTTCCACGCAAAGGTCATGGCTGACGGCGAGCGCGCAGGCAGGCGCGCCCGGCTGAGGTCAGGCGAAATGAGTAACGGCTGCGGGGAAGGTGGAGGGTGGAGCGCGGGGCGTGAGGGCAGGGCGTTGCTGGCGCGGCGGTGGTTGCGCCCAGCTGCGCACGACGATGGGCGCCGTGGCGCGGGCTTGCGCCGGGGTGGACGACCAACCGCCGCTGCTGAGCGCCACGGCCAGGCCGAACGAGGAGCACACCGGGCAATCGAGCTGGGCCATGTGCTGGTCACCGCCGGCGCCATCGAGGTCGATGGCCACGCCATGCTCGCTGTTGACGGCGCAGAAACCACCTTCGAGGCCGGCCAGGCGCAGGCCACCCATCTGGCCATGGTGCAGGCCGCACAGCAACAGGCTGAACAGGACGCTGGCATAGAGCGCCCAGGCCGTCAGCGTGCGGGTGTGCCGGGTGATTTTCATGGCGGCGAATCTATCACCCGGACGAACGGCAGGGTAGTGCCTGGGCGCGGCAGGTTGTCGCAGGTCAGGCGGCGCGTTCGAGCAGGTCGAGCAGCTCGACGAATTCCTGGGCCAGCTTGTGGCGCGGCGCCAGGTGCACCAGCGGCACCGAGGCCTGGTGGGATTCGCGCATCTTGATCGAACTGCTCAGGTACACCGGCAGCACGGGCATGCCCTCGTCACGCAGTTGCTCGACCAGGGTCTGGTGCAGCGCGGTGCGCCCGGCGAACTGGTTGACCACCACGCCTTCCACTTGCAAGGCCGGGTTGTGGTCCTGGCGCAGCTCCTCGACCTCGGCCATCACGCTGTGCAGGGCCTGGCGCGAGAAACTGTCGCAGTCGAACGGAATCAGCAGGCGCTCGGCCGCCACCAGGGCGCTGAAGGTGTAGAAGTTCAGCGCCGGCGGCGTGTCGATGTAGATGCGTTCGTAGTCCTCGCCCAGCTCTACCAGCAGCTTGCGCAGCTTGTTGATCTTGAACTTGCTCTCCAGCTTGCTTTGCAGGTCGCTGAGGTCGGGGCTGGCGGTGACCAGGTGCAGGTTGTCGTAGCGGGTGGGGGTAATCGCCACGCGGTGTTTCTTGCCCGAGGCCGTGACCGGGGAGAGGGTTTGCCGGAAGAAGTCGGCGATGCCGGCGGGAATGGCGTCGTCGGTCAGGCCGGTGAGGTAGTAGGTGGCGTTGGCCTGGGGGTCGAGGTCGACCAGCAGGGTGCGGTAGCCCTCGGCAGCACTGGCGGCGGCGAGGTTGCAGGCGATGCTCGACTTGCCGACGCCACCTTTCTGATTGAAAACCACACGACGCATGAGACGCTCATCCATGAAGAAGGGAAATGTCAGGTTGGGGTCAATCCTATGACCGAAAGACGACAGTTTTATGACAAGTGTAGAACATGTAGGAGAGCGCGTAGCTCGCGCCGACCATTACGGGTGAGATTCGATATAGCGCCGGTAGAAGTCCAGCGTTGCCAGGTTCTTGTCCTTGGCTTCGAACATGATGTCGAACCGGTCGAGGAACGCCAGCGCATAGCGGTTGGTCCAGTCGTTCCACATCTGCGCGCTGTGTTGATACAGGTCGCGCTTGTTCACCCGCTCCAGCAATGCCGGGATGGTCAGCTTGCTGTCGGCATCAAAGCCCAGTGCCTGCAGGCTTTCGGGTGGCTGCGAGTAGTGCATGGTCGGCCGCACGCCGCGCCAACTGTCGATCACCTGCGCCACCCGCGGGTCGTGCGGGTCGATGTAGTCGCCTTCGTGAATCCAGCAGTGGTGAATGTCCAGCACCACCGGCGCCAGGTCGGCGAGGCTCAGGCAGTCGTCGACGCCGTAGGTTTTCTCGTCGTTCTCGAAGGTGATCACGTTGCGCGCCACCTGCGAAAGCCTTGGCCAAACCTGGCGCACGCCCTCGGCACCCAGGCGCCCGGCAATGTGCACGTTGCACTTGAGGTCCTGGAAGCGCAGGCCATAGCCCATCAGGCGGATCATGTCGGCGTGGTACTCGAACTCGGCCAGGCTGTTTTCCACCACCTCGGCGCGGTCCGAGCCCAGTACGCAGTACTGGCCGGGGTGGAACGACAGGCGAATGTCCTGATCCCGGGCCAGGCTGCCGATGGCCGCGAAGCCGGTGGCCATCAGGGCCTGGAACGCGGGGTCGCGGTACAGCGGCGCTACGCTTGGGTGGCTGTAGAGCGGCAGCAGGTCGCTGCTCAGGCGCAACATGCGCAGCATGGGCGGCAGTTCGCTGACATAGGCCAGCAGGCGCACCTGTGCGTCGAGGTTGTGTTGCACCAGCTCCAGCAGCTTGGCCCGTGCGGCTTCGGGGGCTGCGCTGGAGAGCCAGCGCAGGGTGGTGGTGCGCGGGTTGAAGGGGCGCTCGATGGCGTCCAGGGCCTTGGCCGGCAGGCGCTGGTCGGGATGGCGGTACATGCAGGCGAAGCCCAGGCGGGGCATGGTGAGTCTCCAGAGCAATCGGTGTTGGTTGGACCCTTTCGGGCCACAGAAAGATCACTTGTGCCTGTGCCGGCCACCCACCGCGTCATCAATCTCCAGGCCGCCGCCGCCCCGGTAGGAGCGAGCGTAGCTCGCGATGGGGCGCGCAGCGGCCCCAGGGTTTCAGCTTCGCGCCTGATAGCGCCGGGGCTGCTTTGCAGCCCATCGCGAGCTTCGCTCGCTCCTACCGGTCGCGTGCGCGTTGGTAACGCGAGCCGCGAACGCCGGTGCCAGGTTTACCGTTCAGGCGCCAGGTTTTTCCAATGCCTGCAACTCATCCTCAACCTGCTGCATCCGCTGCTCGGCCAGGGCCTGCACCTTCTGGTCCCGCGCCGTCTCGCGCATCAACCCGGTGAGCTTTTCGCTCAACTGCTTGCCCGCTTCGGTGTCTTCCAGCGCCTTGGCCTTGGCCGGGTCACGGGTGGCGTCGACGATGGTGGCGAACTCGGCATCGCTGAAGTTCTTCTCGCTGTACAGCTTGAACAGGTCCTGGCGCTGGTCTTCCACCGTCAGGTGCTTGCGCAGCACCTCGGCGATGGTGGCTTCACCGAGCTGAGGGTGGGTGCGGGCGAGCAGGTTGGCCATGCGCTCGATGTTGTGGTCGTAAGCCTCCTGCAGCGGCAGGTTGGCCAGGATCTGCTCCTCGCGGGTGGGTTTCTGGTCGCAGGCGGTGAGGGCAGCGGTGAACAGCAGGGGCAACAGCAACGTCGGGATGCGGGGCATGGGGTGGCCTTGGGCGGGTATTTCAAAGCGCCGATTATACCGGGGTTGGGTTGTCAGCATTGAGCCAGTGCGGTAGAAAATCGCTCGCCCACAGCACGCCGCCATCACCATGCCCAACTGGATCATCCAAACCCCGAGCCGCGACCGCATCAGCGAAGTCGTGGCGTTCATCGACAGCGCCCGGCGCGAGCTTTTTCCAATGCTCGCAGGCTCGCCCTTGCCCAGGGACCTGGCCGATTTTGCCGGCACGTACCTGGCTGGCCGAGGGCACTTCCTGGAAGCGCGGGACCAAGGCCGGCTGATCGCGGGCATCGGCTACCTTCCGTATGACCACCGCTTCGCGCAACTGGACTACCACGGCAAGCGCGTGGTCGAGGTGGTGCGCCTGTTCGTGTTGCCCGAGTACCGCCGTCACGGCCTGGCTGCCGCATTGTTTGCCGCCTTGCGCGAGCATGCCGCCGAAGCAGGTGTGCAGTGCCTGTACTTGCACACCCACCCGTTCCTGCCCGGTGCGATCCGCTTCTGGGAACGGCAGGGCTTTGCGCTGACCGATGTGGAAGAAGACCCGGTGTGGCAGACCACGCACATGGAACATTGGCTGCAGATGTAGGCAAATTCCTACACGATGCAGCACGGCCCAAACACCCGGTTCATAGGCATTCCCCCGCCAATTCCTTACCTTCACGCGCTTTGCATGAAGGAACAACTTGGATGGCCCATCTTGCGCTGTACAAGCTCGAACTGCTCGATGAGTTCGAATGCCGTGATGACGACTGGACCTGCAGCGACTTCGAACGCCGGCTGCTGCAGGTGCGGCCCAAGGTGTTCAGCCAGGATGCCGCCGGCATCATCGGCATGGCACACAAGGACGGCAGTTGGCCGCGGACGGTGAAGCGTTTCGTGCTGACTCGCCATCAGGCTGGCCAGCCGACCCGCGAACTGTTGCCGCAGGTCGTCGCCAGGTTGTCGGCCCAGGAGCGGCGCGAGTGGGGGCTAGGCGAACCGGCGGCTCAGAACCCGCCCGAAAGCGGCCACTCCACCGCCAGGCGGATTTGATCGCCATCGAGCTCCGCCTGCGCCGTGTTGCCCCGGTGCACATTGTGCCGCAGCGAAAAGGTGGTGCCCTTGGCCTTGCCGCTCTGCACCACGTAACGTGCCTCCAGGTCGCGTTCCCAGTGCTTGCCGCCCTTGCCGTAGCCCAGGTAGGCGTAGCCGCCGTTGGGGTCGACATGGGTACCGTCGATGTCGAAGCCGCGCACGTACAGCGCAGTCAGGTTCAAGCCGGGCACGCCATAGGCGCCCATGTTCAAGTCGTAGCGCGCCTGCCATGACTTCTCGTTCGGCGCGTTGAAGTCCGACATCTGCACGGCGTTGGCGATGTAGATGGCCCCGCGGGTGACATAGTCGAACGGCGTGTTGCCGTCTACTTGCTGCCAGCCGAAGCTGAAGCTGTGCGGGCCCTGGGCGTAGCGCGAAACCAGGCTCCAGGTGGTGTTGTCGATGCGCCCGGACAATGCCTTGCCGGTGTCGGTGGTGCGGTACAGGTTCAGGTCCAGGCTCAGGCTGCGGCGGTCGTCCAGGGCGTGGGTGAGGGTACTGCCCAGGTAGCTCTGGTTCCAGGTGTCTTCGTAGCGCGAGGTGTACAGGCTGCCACTGAAGGCCGCGCTGGGGTTCCAGACTACGCCGGCGAGGTCGAAGCTGTTGCCTTGGCGGGCGTTGGAGTAGTTCACCACGAAGCCCTGGTCGTGGCTTGAGGCGTTGCGGTCGGTGCTTTCGTTGAAGTGGCCGGCGACCAGCTTGAGGGTGTCGATTTCACTGCTGGTGAGGAAGAAACCGGTGGCGGTTTCCGGCAGCAGGCGGCTGTCCGAGGAACTGAACACCGGCGTTTTCACCCGTTGTTCGCCGTAGGACAGCACCGTGTTGGACACCCGCACCTTCAGCGCCGCGCCGCCACGGCTGTATTCGTTCTTGGAGTGGCCGTCGTTGTCCACGCCCAGCAGGCGCGCCTTGCCGGCCCGGCCGCCGCCGCTGTCGAGCTGCACGCCCTGGTAGGCGTGGGCATCGACGCCAACGCCGATCAGGCCCTGGGTGAACCCGGACTGGAAGGTGCCCATCAGGCCGTAGGCCCATTCCTCGGCCATGCCATTGCGTTCGCTGCGTGGCTTGTAGGCGTTGCGCGCACCGCTGTTGCGCCCACCGTGCTTGTAGTCGCGCTGGTCATACACCGTTCGGTTGAGCAGGCTCCAGCTGCTGTCTTCGATGAAGCCCTTGCTTTGCGATTGCGCCGAATCTGCCAGCGCGAAGGGCGCCAGGCTAGCCAGTGGCAGGCTGAGCAGCAGGCACTTCATTGCCCGCCCTCCAGCTGTTGCAACTGGGCGGCGAAGCGCGCCTTGGCCCGTGCCGGCAGCGCCTCTGGCAGTTCTGCAGGGGCACCATCCCCCACCTGCACCACCATCACCATGCCCATGGCCAGGTGTGGAATGCACTGGATGCCGTACACCCCAGGCACCGTGAAGGTCTGCTCGTAGGGCTGGTTGAGCTTGCTCTTGAACGCCTCGGCACCGGCTGGCAGCAACCCGGGCACGCTGGCCGCGTTGTGGCCGCTCTGGGTGGGCAGGAAGCGCACCGTGTCGCCCGGAGCGATGCGCAGGTGATCGGGTTCGAAGACCATGGCCCCGGCGGGGCCGCGGTTGAGCATCTTCACTTCGTGCACGTCAGCCCAGGCTGGGGCGGCGGTCAGGGCGCTGGCGAGCAGCAGGGCGGCAGGGCGCAACAACATGGCAGGAACTTCCTGGTTCAGGGGGCGCGAAAACGCAGGATGCGCGCGCCGTCGTAAGGGTCGGTAAGGTAATGGGCGTGCACGCCGAAGGTGCTCAGCAGGCGCTCGGGGGTCAGCACCTCAAGGGGCTTGCCCAGGGCGACCAGGTGGCCTTTGTCGAGCACCGCCAGGCGGTCGCAGGTCAGCGCCTGGTTGAGGTCGTGCAGGGCCACCAGGGTGGTCACCGGCAACGCCTGCACCTGCTGCAGCAGGCTCAGCTGATGCTGGATGTCGAGGTGGTTGGTCGGTTCGTCGAGCAACAGCACCTGTGGGCGCTGGGCCAGGGCGCGGGCAATGTGCACGCGCTGGCGCTCGCCGCCGGACAGTGAGTTCCAGATGCGCGTGCGCAGGTGCGTGGCGTCGAGGTCGGCCAGGGCCTGTTCGACAATGGCGCGGTCGGCGTTGGAAAACGGCGCAAGGGCCGACAGCCAAGGCGTGCGACCCAGCGCCACGGCATCGAACACGCTGATGGCGTCGAGGGTGTCGGCCTGCTGCTCGACCAGCGCCAGGGTTTGCGCGATGCGCCGGCGCGGCAGGCGGGCCAGCGGTTCACCGAGCAGCTGCACGCTGCCGGTACCCGGTGTGCGCAACCCGGCCAGCAACTTCAGCAGCGACGACTTGCCCGAGCCATTGGGGCCAACGATGCCCAAGGTTTCGCCAGCCAGCACGGTGAGGTCGATGTTGCACAGCACGGTATTGCCCGATAGTTGCAGGCCCAGGCCGCTGCAGGCGAGGGGGGCGAGCTGGGCGGTAGGCATGGCGGTCATGGGCGCCCCCGGCGGCTGACCAGGATCAGCGCGAACACCGGTGCACCGATCAACGCGGTGACCACGCCCACCGGAATCACCTGGCCGGGGATCAGCGTGCGCGACAGCACGTCGGCGGCAATCAGGAACAGCGCACCGCCCAGGGCGCTGGCCGGCAGCAGGCGGCTATGGCCGGGGCCGAGCAGCAGGCGCAGGGCGTGGGGGATCACCAGGCCGACGAAACCGATGGCGCCGACGATCGACACCATCACTGCCGTCACCAATGCGGCGCAGCTAATCAGCAGCAATTGCGTGCGGCGCACGGCGATGCCCAGCGAGGCGGCCGAATCGGCGCCGAAGGTGAAGGCATCCAGCGCCCGGCGGTGCCACAGGCACACCGCCAAGCCAAACAGGGCCACCGGCAGGGCCAGCCACACCGAGGGCCAGCGCACCCCGCTGAGGTTGCCCAGCAGCCAGAACAAGATACCGCGGGCTTGCTCGGCGGTGGCCGACTTGGTGATGAGAAATGCGGTGAGGGCATTGAACAGCTGCGAACCGGCAATGCCGGCCAGAATCACCTGGGCATTGTTGCTGCTCGGCCCGGCCGCACGGGCCAGTACCAGCACCAGGGCGAACGCTGCCAGCGCGCCGATGAAGGCGCCACCGGACATGCTCAGGGCAACACTGCCCAGGCCCAGCAGGCCAACCAGTACGGCGCCGGTCGAGGCCCCGGCAGACAACCCCAGCAGGTAGGGTTCGGCCAGCGGGTTGCGCAGCAGCGCCTGCAGAATCACCCCACAGGTTGCCAGGCCCGCGCCGCAGGCAGCGGCGACCAGGGCGCGGGTCAGGCGGTAGTTCCAGACGATGCCGGCGTCGATTGGGTCGACCGGGTAGCCCGCTTGCCACAGGTGGTTGGCCAGCACCTGGAAAACCACCTGGGGTGACAGGCTGGTTTCGCCAATGGCGGTGCCTGCGAGCAAGGCGGCAACCAGGGCCAGCAGGGCCAGGGCGCTGTAGGGCAACAGGCGTTTCATCACTGGGCTGCTTTACCGCTGGCAAAGGCCGCAGACAGCGTCTGCAGGCCGCGGAACAGGCGAATGCCGGCCTGCATGGCGTCGGCGTCGAGCACGATGATGCGGTTGTGCTTCACCGCGTCCATGTTGCGCGTGACCGGGTCTTTATGCAGGAATTCGAGCTTTTTCTGGTAATCGTCGGCCGGGAAGCGGCGGCGGTCCATGCGCGCGATGATCAGCCAGGTCGGGTTGGCCTTGGCCAGGGTTTCCCAGCCCACGGTCGGCCATTCTTCGGTCGATTCCACCACGTTGCGCACGCCCAGGGTGCGCAGCATGAAGTCGGCCACGCCTTGGCGGCCGGCAACATAGGGGTCGATGTCGAGGTCGGCGCTGGAGAACCAGAACAGCGCCGAGGTGTTGGCCAGGTCCTTGCCCGCCAGCTGCTGGCGGGCGCTGTCCAGTCGGCCCTTGAGGTCGGCGTTCAGCGCCGCACCGCGGTCTTGCACGTCGAAGATCTCGGCCAGTTGGCTGACGCTCTTGTAGATGCTGTCGACCTGGAAGGCCTGCAAGCGGGTGCCGTCGGCGCCCACCAGGTTGTCCTTGCCTTCGCAGTCCGAGGGCAGCAGGTAGGTGGGGATGTTCAGCTCGCCGAACTGCTCGCGGGTGGCCACCACGCCCTGGGCGCCGACCATCCATTCGAACTGCACGGCCACCAGTTGCGGGCGCTTGCCGACCACGGCCTCGAAGCTTGGGTCGTTGTCGGCCAGGCGCGGCACCTTGGCGTTCACCGCCTGGTACTCGGGCAGCACATTGTTGAACCACAGCGACGTGCCGGCCAGCTTGTCGCCAAGGCCCAGCGCATAGAGCATTTCGGTGCCGGCCTGGCCGATGGTCACGGCACGCTCAGGGGCCTGGGCGAAGGTCTGCGGCACGCCGCAGTTGTCGACGGTCAACGGGTAGTGGGTAGCGGCGGCCTGGGCCAGGCTGGCCAGGCTCAGGCCAGCGAGCAGGGCGGTGGAGCGAAGCAGCATGCGGGTGATCTCCTATCGAATGGTTCTGGTGAGGAACGCACGGACAGGCATCGCCGCGCCTTTGCAGGCGCAAAGGCAACACAGATGGCCATCCCGGACACCCCGCCGGTTGGTGAATGTTTGCCGGCAGGTCTCCTGACTGGTGCGTCACAGCCCGGCTCCGGCCTTCCCGGGCATTGGCCCAGTGGCATCGATGGAGCAGGCTCGGCACCTACAGTTGCGGGGGCAGTTCCGATTGGCGCGCCGTGCAGGCGGGCCCGGGATTCCCTATTAGTTCCGTGGTGGAAACCGGCGGGCCGCATGGTAGACCATCGGGCCGCCGGGCAAAAGCGCAAATCAGAAGTACTTGAGCCAGCGAAGGTCGCGCCGGCGCGCCTTGAGCCGGGCAAACCAGCGCACCGGCAGGTACAACGCCACGGCCAGCAGTACCGCGCTCAGCCATACCGAGGCGATGCTGTCGAAGCCGAAGTAGTCGCCGTGGTTAAGGCCCAGCAGCGCCACGCAGGCCAGGTACAGCAGCTTGAGCACGTACAGGTGCAGCAGGTAGAAGAACATCGGCGCTGCGCCGAACACGGCCAGGGCGCTGATCCAGCGGGCAAGCCCGGCGCGCTCGAAGGCGCGCAGCAACAGCAGGCCGCAGCCCAGGGTCAGGGCCAGGAACAGCAGTGATGGCGGGTACTTGGTGATGTTGAAGAAGCTCATCAGCGTCTGCGTCACGGTCGGGTAGCCGCTCCAGGGGGCTTCGCCATAGCCGTTGTAGATGCGCAGCACCATGAAGCCGAGCAGGGCGATCACCCCGGCCAGCAGCAACCGGTGCTGGCGCTCGCCGGCCTCGCTGCCACGGGCGAACCAAGGGCCGATGCAGTAGCCCAGGGCGATCACGCCGATCCATGGCAGCACCGGGTAGGAGGTGCGCAGGCGCAGGGTGTCGGACACTTCCAGCCAGCCGCGGTCGTGGAGGATTGCCCACGGCACGTGCAGCGCCGATTCCACGCCGAAGTGCAGGCCGTCGAACAGGTTGTGCCCGGCGATGATCGCGGCACCCAGGGCGAACAGGGCGGGGCGTGGCAGCCACACCAGCAGCGACAGGGCGATCATGCTCACGCCGATGGCCCAGATCACTTGCATGTAGACCACGCTCGGTGGCAGCTGGAAGGTCCAGGCGAAGTTGACCAGGGTGAACTCCAGCACCACCAGGAACAGGCCGCGCTTGAACAGGAACGCCGAGACGTCGCTGCGGCCCTGGTATTTCTCGCCGTACAGCCAGGCCGACAGGCCGGTGAGCAGGACGAACACCGGGGCGCACAGGTGGGCCAGGGTACGGCTGGCGAACAGCGACGGTTCGGTGACGTCGATGGTCATCGGGTCGCTGACCTGGCGGTGCAGGAAGAAGGTTTCGCGCACGTGGTCGAGCAGCATGAACAGGATCACCAGGCCGCGCAGGGCATCGATGCTCTGCAGGCGCTGGGTGAGCAGGGTGGGGGTGGCTGAGGCGCTGGTCATGGAAAGGGTCGCAGGCAGGAATGAATGTCAAATGAAACGTTATCTTATAACTAATTCATTTGCGGTTGATAGCGATTTTTTGTATAGCCTGGGCTGGCCTCTTCGAGACTCGCGTTTTCACCCGTTTACGGTGGATGAACTGGTAGGAGCGAGCGCAGCTCGCGATGGGCTGAAAACCGGGGCCGCTGCGCGCCCCATCGCGAGCTACGCTCGCTCCTACCAGGGGCGGCTCAAATCAGAAGGTGTAATCCACGGTGGCGAAATACGACCGAGGCGCCCCCATCACCCATTGCTCGCCACTGAACGCCGAGGCCACGTACGCCCGGTCGAACAGGTTGTTCACCTGCAACCCCAGGCGCACATCCGGCAGCACCTGCCAGCCGATGTTGGCGTCGACCACGGTATACCCCGGCGCACTTTGGCTGTTGGCGCTGTCGGCATAGCGCGCATCCACGTAGCGCGCGCCAATCCCGGCCTCTACCTGCTGGCCAAAGCCCTTGCTCAGCCAAAGGTTGGCGGTACGCCGTGGCACATTGGCGGGGCGGTTGCCGGCACGGTCCATGGCCACGTCATCCACCACCTCGTAGAAATCGTCGTAGCGGGCCCGCACCAACGCGGCGTTGGCCGACACCTGCCACTGGTGCGCCAGGGCCAGTTCCAGCGATACCTCCAGGCCATCGGAGGTCTGCTGCCCGGCCTGCTGCGCGTCATGGGTGAGCGGGTCATCGACCAGCAGTTTCTTCTTGACGATATGGAACGCTGCCAGCGTCCACTCGCCACGGCCCTCCCAGAAGCGCTGCTTCAGGCCCAACTCGGTCTGCCTGGCCTCGGTCAGGTCGAAATGCATCTGCGTGGGGCTGAGGCTGACCAGGTTGTCCACGCCGTCCTGGCTGGTGGAGTACTGGCCATACACGGAAAGCGCGTCGTTGACGGCGAACACCAGCCCGGCACGCCAGTTGCCGCCTTGCAGGCTGCGGTCGCTGCGGCTGGCATCGATGAGGTTGTCGCGGTCGATATGGTTCTGGTCGCGGCGCACCCCGGTTACCAGCGACAGGCGCTCGGTGAGTTGCAGGCGGTTCTCGGCGAACAGGGCGAAGGTGTGGGTGGTGGACAGCGTCTGCCGTTCGCCTGCTGGGTCGCGCTGGAACCAACCCGGGGTCGGTTGCCACGGGTCGACATAGTCGCCGCCCAGGCCGTTGCTGCGGTCGACGTTGAAGCGCACCTTGTTGTACTCCACGCCAACCAGCGTCTTGCTGGCAAGGCCGAACAGGCTGTGGTCGAAGGTGAAGGTCTGGCGGTCGCCGATCTGCTCCTGGTTGTGGCGGATTTCCAGGTAGCCCTGGCGCTCCAGTTGCTCGCGCTCGGGGTCCCAGCTGTAGTTCTCGGCGTTGCGCCAGTGGCGGCGGCTCTTGATGTAGTAGAGCTGGTTGCTGGCGCTTAGCTGGTCGTTGATCGCCCAGTCGGTGGTCAGGCGGGTCCACTCGTCGTGATAACGCTGCACGTCGTTGTCGACGTTGTAGTTCTTCTTGCGCAGGCTGCTGCGGTAATGGCCGTCGATCAGCGGCGTGCCGTAGTAGTTGGCCGGTTGCGCATCGCCGCGCTCGTGGGCGAGGGTGAAGCTCAGGTCGTCGCTGGCGTCGAAGCGCAGCGCGGCGCTCAGGGCCAGGCTGCGTGAGTCGGTGCGGTCGACCCAGCCGTTACCGGCCTGCTGGTTCAGGGTCAGGCGGTAGCTCAGGCGTTCGCTGAGGCTGCCGCCGCTGTCCAGGCCCAGTTGCTGGCGGTCCCAGGAACCGTAGCCCAGGCGCAGGTGGTTGCGAATGTCGCCGGTGAACGGTTTTTTCGGAATCACGTTGACCACCGCGCCGGTCGCGCCTTCGCCATACAGCACCGAGGCCGGGCCACGCATTACGTCGATGCGCTCGACCATCCACGGGTCGACCGGGAAGGTCTGGGTGCCGGCGCCGGTGTACAGGCGTGCGCCATCGAACAGGGTCATCACCGAGCCGTGGCCGGTGAAACCCCGGGCCGACAGGCCGGTGCCGCCATCGCCTGGGTTGCCGATGAAGGTAATGCCGGGCGAGCGGGTGACGGCGTCTTGCACGGTGAGGTCGTTGCGCTGCTCGATCTGCGCAGCCGTGATGCTGGTGGTGCTGGCTGGGGTGTCCAGGGCGCTGAGGTTCAGCCGCGAGCCGGCCTCGGTCGGCGTGGCCAGGTCGATGCGTTGTGCGTCGTGGCTGCCGTTAATGGCCGTGGCAGGCAGGGCCAGCACGGGCTCGTCGGCCAGGGCCGGGAGGGCGACGGCCAGGCAGGCCGCCAGAGGGTGAAGCTGGATGAATCGGGACATGTCGTTCCACTGTTGCAGGAATGAATGCATCCCGGTGGAAAACACGCAAAGGCGTACCCCACATGCAGGTGCGCACGCAGGTACCGGCCTGCGCCCGCCCACCGCGGGTTGCCAAGTAGTGTTCCAGGCCGGTCTCCGGGCTTGCGAGGGGCATGAGGCCTTCACCTTCCCATGCTGGCGCACAGTGGTGTGTCGAAGGCATCGCTCGCTTACCGTTGCGGGGGCAGCGCCGGACTTGTCGTGGACCACGACGCACCGGCTTCCCGTTTCACCCTGCGCACGGCGGCGCAGGACACCTGAAAACGGCGCGCAGTTGAGCATCGAAAGGCCAGCACGTCAAATACGCACGTGCAGGGAAAAATGTGATGAATCACCGGGTTGTGCGTTTTTATGGTTTTTTTTTCGAACTTTTGCGCCTGGCGCAGTCTCGAACCGCACGTTCGCACTCAACACAACGTCATGGAGACTTCGTGCATGCTCGCCCGTAACCTGCTGCGCCACACCTGCCTCGCCACCCTGCTTGCCAGCCCACTGCTGGCCACGGCGGCACCGAGCACCGAACCGCTGTTCAGCGTCGGCCTGCTGGGCGCCTACGATAAATTCAAGTTCGAAGGCGGCAGCGAATCGGACAAGGAACACCTGGGCCAGGGCGGCGTCTTTGCCACCTTCGGCAACAAGCTGACGGCCGAGTCCGGCTTCATCTACCAGATCGGTGCCGAAGCCAAGTACGGCAAGAAGAACGACAACAAGCTCAAGGAAGCCCAGGCCGACCTCGACCTTGGCTGGCGAGCCGCGCTGGACGCGCGCAACTTCGTCGATGTGACGGTGGGCGGTGGCTATAGCTGGACCCGTTTCGAACCCGAGATCAACGACCTGGACACCCGCCTGACCTACAAGTCGCCGTTCGCCAAGGCTGCGCTTGGCTACAACCACCAGTTCGATGCCTCGACCCTGCGCGTGGAAGTGGGAGCGCGCCGCAGCATCGATGGCCGCGCGCGGCTGAAGGTGGACGACTTTGGCAGCGACAGCGTCGACATGAAAGACCGCACCAACCCCTATGCCGAGGTCACCTTGCTGATGAACCAGCAGGGCGGCATGCCGGTGCAGGCGGGCGTTTACTACACCCGTACCGAGTACAAGCTGGATGAAGACTCGGACGTGGCCGACAACAACAAGCTCAAGCGTGACGAGTTTGGCTTCAAGGTTGGCCTGGCTTTCTGAGGTTGATGTAGGCAGGTTTGGCCCTGATCGCGAGCTGCGCTCGCTCCTACCGGGATAATTGTGCAAGTCCCGTAGGTGATCACCCAGCCCTGCGGGCTGCGCTGTCGCGCAGGGAACATTGCCCCGCGAACACCGGCGTAGCCGGTGCCATGCACCACGCTGCTTGCTTCGCGGGTCAAGCCCGCTCCTACAGAAATATCAGTTAAATCAAATATTTACGATTTTTTCGTAGGAGCGAGCGTAGCTCGCGATGGGGCCTTCACCGGCTAACGCCCGCGCCGGCGCGACACCCGGGCCTCGATGTTCTTGCGCCCAATCAGCAGCGGTGGTTTCTCCACCACGGGCTCATCGGCCAACCACTTGTACATCACCAGGCAGTCGACCAACCCCAGGCGTGCATGGCGGTAGGCCTTGGGCAAGCGCCCGACGGTTTCGAAGCCCAGCTTGTGCCAAAGCGCCACGGCCACTTCATTGCTGGCCACCACCGAATTGAACTGCAATGCCAGGAAGCCCTCCTGGCGGGCCAGCTTCTGCGAGTGCTCGCACATCAGCCGGGCCACACCACGGCCACGGGCGGCCTCGCACACCATGTAGCCGCAGTTGCCAACGTGGGCGCCGGGCCCGGCAGCATTGGCCTTGAGGTAGTAGGACCCGAGCAGCTCGCCGTCCTGCTCGGCCACCAGTGTGCGCAAGGGCAGCTCCAGCCACAGCTGGCGGGCCTGGGCAAGGCTCAGCGCGGGGTCGAAGGCATAGGTTTCGCGGGCCTGGACAACGGCCTGGAAGGTGGGCCAGAAACGCTCGAAGTCGGCGGGCGTCATGGGGCGGATATGGATCATGGCGGTTCCTGCTGTGGCTAGGCCGCCAAGTCTGGGTAACGCGGCGCCGTCGCGCAAGGGCGACGACGCCCTTGGCGTCAGCCGTTGGCCTTGCCTACTGCATCCAGGGCACGGGCCGAGTAGACCAGCGCGGCGCCGGCGTTCATCGCCACGGCCACGCCCAGGGCTTCGGCGATTTCTTCGCGGCTGGCGCCGTGTTTGACGGCCTGTTGCGAATGCACGGCGATGCAGCCGTCGCAGCGCGTGGTGACGGCCACGGCCAGGGAAATCAGCTCGCGGGTCTTGGCGTCCAGGTGGTTGGTCTTGGCGCCGGCACCGCTGGCGGTCATGTAGCCGGCCACGGTGTCGGGGGAGAGTTGCTTGAGGTCGCCGATGCCGGCCATCAACTGCTTACGGTAGGCGTCCCAGTCCATCATGCTCATCGTCTTCACCTTGGCAAGGTTTCTGGAGGAGCTTTCAGGCTAGACCAATTTGCGCCTGCCGCCGACGGCGGCGACAGGCGCAAGGGGGCTTCAGATATACACGAACACCAGCACCAGGGCGGCCACCACCAGCCACTTTTCCAGGTAGTAGCGCATGCGGTTGCGCTTCTTCAGTGCCTTGCCGCGCTCGCGGATCTTGTAGATGCGGGTGAACAGGCGGTTGATGCCACCGGTCTTGTCGTTGGCATTGTTGGGTGCCGCGGCGGCGGCCATCACATTGCGGCTGAACCAGCGGTTGAAGGCGGTGGCCCAACGGTACTTGAGCGGGCGTTCAACGTCGCAGAACAGGATGATGCGGTTGTGCTCGGTGGTGTTGGCCGCGTAGTGGATATAGGTTTCGTCGAAGATCACGCCTTCGCCATCACGCCAGGAGTACTTTTCACCGTCCACGTCGATGTAGCAGCCATCGTCGTTGGGGGTATCCAGGCCCAGGTGGAAGCGGTAGGAACCGGCGTACGGGTCACGGTGGCGCACCAGCTTGGCACCCGGTGGCAGGGTGGCGAACATTGCCGCCTTGACCGTGCCGATGCCTTGCAGCAGCTCGGTGGTGCGGGGGCACAGGGTCATTGCCGACGGGTGGCTTTCGCCGTACCACTTCAGGTAGAAGCGCTTCCAGCCGGTCTTGAAGAACGAATTGAAACCAACGTCGTCATAGTTGTCGGACTTCTTGATTTCACCCACGTGCAACAGCTGCTGGGCTTCGGTGCGAATCTCCTGCCAGTGATCCTTGAGCGGTTGCAGTTCGGGGAAGGCTTCCACCGGCAGGTAAGGCTTGGCCGGGTGTTTGGAGAACAGGTAGAGGAAGCTGTTCACCGGGGCCAGGAAACTGGAGTGGTCGCCCAGCTGACGGGTCAGCTTGTGGCGTACCCGACCGCGCAGGTGAACATAGGCGATCGAGAGGACGAAGATCAGTACGAGTGCAATTTTCATGGACGGTTACTTGTCGAAAAATGGCCATGCGCCATGGCTTAAGCCCGCCAGCATAAACAATCGTCGGGTTAGTTTGTACATATTGTTACGTCAATTCGGCGCGACTTAGGTGGAATAGCCTATGGTTTGCGCAAACGTTTCATGCGAGGGAGTTGCCATGGTTCAGGACATTCGCCCGAGTGGCGTTCCCTTCAAACGGCTGTTCTTCGCCCTGCCGGTCAGCGACGCCCAGCGCCGCGCCGTCGCCCAGTGGCGGCGCGGCCTGAGCCTGCGCAGCGGCAAGCCGGTGCCCAGCGAGAATTTTCACCTGACCTTGCTGTTTCTCGGTGATGTGGATGCAGCCCAAGTGCCCGCGATCTGCGCAGCAGTAGACAACCTGACCCTGCCAGGCAGGGCGATTCGCCTGCTGCTCGACCGGCTGAACGCCTGGCAGCGCGCCGGTGCGCTGGTGCTCGAACCCCAGGAAACGCCCTTGGCACTGCGCCAACTGGTGTATGCCCTGCAGCAGGCGTTATTGCCGATGGGCTTCGCGGAGCAGGGCCGCGACTACCGCCCGCACCTTACCCTGTCGCGGGATTTTCGCGGGCAGGCACCGGAGTCGGCCCAGGCCCCGGACTTTCACTTCAGCGCCCGCCACTTCACCTTGTACGAGTCGCGCAAGGGCCGCTACTGGCCGCTGGCGCAATGGCCCCTGGCGGACTAACGCCGCTCAGGCGCGCTGGCGGCCAGCGCGGGTGAACAACTGCTCGCCCAGGGTGCGAGCCGTGCGCAGGTGGGCGGCGGCGTCCGGCCCCTCGCTGTCTGCCAGCAAGGTCGAACTGAGCACCTTGGCGCCGCAGTAGTCGAAAATGCCGTGCTCGATCTGCACGCGCATTGCTTCGCCATAGCCATGGCGCTCGAAGGTGCCCGCATCGGCGCCGGCCACGCCGACCAGATGCACCCTCAGGTCGTGCAGTTTCTTGGTGTTCACACCACCTTCGTAGTCGAATGCCCAGCCATTGCTGAACACCCGCTCGACCCAGCCCTTGAGTAGCGCCGGCAGCGACCACCAGTAGATCGGGTAGACCAGTACGAGGGCATCGGCGCGGTCGATACGCGCCTGCTCCAGCAGCACGTCGGCCGGCGGCGGGGCGAGGCGGCGGTGCACGGCATGGTCGGCCAGGCCGAAGCGCGGGTCGAAGCCTTCGCGGGCCAGGTCGGCGATTTCACTGCCGTGACCGGTACTGGCCAGGCCGTCGGCAACCTGCTGGGCGAGGGCGTGGGTGAGCGAGTCGGGGTCGTGGTGGCCGATCACGATCAAGGCGTGCATGGGGCTTCTCCAGAGTGGGGGTGCGGTTGGGCCTTGAGCGCTATATACTCAAGGTAAGTTACGATTAGTAAGTTACTTTTGGTAGGTTATTCATGTCAAGCGATGACACGGCAGCACCGCGCAAGCGGCTTTCCCGGGAACAACGGCGTCGCCAGCTGCTGGACGTGGCCTGGCAATACGTGCGCCAGCAGGGCACCGACGCGCTGAGCCTCGGCCACCTGGCGCAGGAGGCTGGCGTGACCAAACCGGTGGTATACGACCATTTCGAAACTCGCACCGGGCTGTTGGCGGCGCTTTACCAGGATTACGACGCCCGGCAGTCGGTGATGCTGGAACTGGCGCTGGCCCATTGCGAGGCGACCCTCAACGGGCGCGCCGGGGTGATTGCCGGGGCCTATGTGGACTGCGTGATGAGCCAGGGCCGGGAGATGCCCGGGGTGGCGGCGGCACTGGCGGGTTCACCGGAAATGGAGGCATTGAAGCGGGCCTACGAGCAGCCGTTTCTCGACAAGTGCCAAGCCGCACTGGGGGCCTTTGCTCGCCGTGGCGCGATAGGCGCTGCGGGCATGCGTTTGCTGATCGGGGCGGCCGAGGCGTTGTCCCAGGCGGCAGCGGCGGGGGAGCTGGAGGCCGAGCAGGCCAAGGCCGAGTTGCAGGCGGCGATCATCGCCATGGTCGAGCGCCAGGCGTGAAGCGAAGGGATCAACCGGCCCTGCGCGCGGCGACTCCCTGTAGGAGCGGGCTTGCCCCGCGAACACCGGCAAAGCCGGTGCCATCCACCGCGTCGCTTGCTTCGCGGGACAAGCCCGCTCCTACAGGGTTCTTTGTTGAACCAGATTGTTCCATCAGGTCGGGCTTAAACCGGCAGGCTCTGGTAGGGCAGTTCCTCCCCAGGGCTGCGGGCGAACTGGCGCTTGTACTCGCGGCTGAACTGCGATGTGCTCTGGTAGCCCACCCGGTGCGCCGCCTGCGCCACACCCAAGCCTTCGCCAATCAGCATCTGCTGCGCCTTGAGCAGGCGCAGGCGCTTGAGGTACTGCATGGGCGCCATGTCGGTGCAGCGCTTGAAGTGCTCATGGAAGGTCGAAACGCTCATGTTCGCGCAGGCTGCCAACGCCTCAACGCTTAGAGGTTCGGTGAAATGCTCGCGCAAATGCGCCAGCGCCGCGCCAATACGGGCGAAATGCCCCTGCTGCTCGACCAACGCCCGCAACACCCCGGCCTGGGGGCCGCGCAAGGCGGTGTACAGCACCTCGCGTACCCGCGCCGGGCCCAGCACCCTGGCATCCACCGGGTCCTGCAGGCATTGCAGCAAGCGCTCGACGCTCGCCCGCATCGGCGCATCCAGCGCCGCCGAAGTCATCGACTGCGGGGTCTGGGCCTGCACCGCGCTGTCCGGGGCCAGGCCCATGCTCTGCACCAGTTCGCCCAGCACGCCGCGGTCGATGTCCACCGCCACACCCAGCAGCGGCGCTTGGGCAGTGGCGAACGTTTCACACATGAACGGCACCGACAGTGCCTGCACCAGGTAATGCCCGGCGCCGTACTCCAGGGTACGTGGGCCCAGGCGCGCCAGCTTGCTGCCCTGGGCCAGGATCATCAGGCTCGGCTCGTAGATCTGCGGGCTGCTGGCCACGTAGTGCCCCCAGCTCAATACCTGCACCTGGGGCAGGTGGGTGGGGACGAAGCCGGGGCGGGTGGCCAGGCGGCGGATCAGCGCGCACAGCGGGGCGTTGGCGTCGACGTGGTGGGTCAGTTGCATGGTAGGCCTGGGCGGAGAATCGGACGCTTGCATCATCGCAGATTACCGGATTGGCGCCAGGTGCGGGCGGGCAACTCCGGAGAATCAGGCATGGATGCCGGAGAATCAGCCGTGGGCCGCGCGGATGCGGGCGCGCAGAATGCGCGCCCTGAATCGTTTCACTTCCCTGCGAGGTCCTGCATGTACACCGCCATCGGCTACGCCGCCCAAACCCCGACCAGCCCCTTGGCCCCCATGACCTTCGAGCGCCGTGCGCCGCGCCCGGACGACGTCGCCATCGACATCCTCTACTGCGGCGTGTGCCACTCCGACATCCACCAGGCGCGCAACGAATGGGGCATTGCTGTGTACCCGCTGATGCCTGGCCACGAAATCATCGGCCGGGTCACCGCCGTGGGCGACCAGGTGACCGGCCACAAGGTCGGCGACCTGGTGGGTGTCGGCTGCATGGTCGACTCTTGCCGGCACTGCGAAGCCTGCGCCAAGGACCTGGAGCAATACTGCCTGGAAGGCCCGACCATGACCTACGCCACCCCGGACCGGGTTGATGGCAGCAATACCATGGGCGGTTATTCCAACAGCATCGTGGTCAGCGAGCACTTCGTGGTGCGCATTCCGGCTGGCATGGACCTGGCCAGTGCCGCGCCGATCCTGTGCGCCGGCATCACCACCTATTCGCCGCTCAAGCACCACGGCGTAGGCCCTGGCCACAAGGTCGGCATCCTCGGCATGGGCGGCCTGGGCCACATGGGCATCAAGCTGGCCAAGGCCCTGGGCGCCGAGGTGACCCTGTTCACCCGTTCCCAGGCCAAGGCCGAGGAAGCCCGTCGCCAGGGCGCCGACCATGTGATCGTGTCCACCGACGCCGAGCAGATGCGTGCCGCGGCCGGGCGCTTCGATTTCCTGCTCGACACCATTCCGGTGCAGCACGACCTCAACCCGTACCTGGAAACCCTGAAGTTCGATGGCGTGCACATTCTGGTCGGCCTGATCGAGCCGATCGACCCAGCCGTGCATGCTGCCAACCTGGTGATGAAGCGCCGGGTGCTGGCGGGCTCGCTGATCGGTGGCATCGCCGAAACCCAGGAGGTGCTGGATTTCTGCGCCGAGCACGGTATTCGTTGCGACATCGAACTGCTGGATATCCGCAATATCAACCAGGCCTACGAGCGTATGATCGCCGGTGACGTGAAGTACCGCTTCGTGATCGACATGGCGACCTTGCAGGGTTGATGGCGGCCTGTGTGGGCCCTGATCGCGAGCTGCGCTCGCTCCTACGAGGGTTAGGCACCCCCGGGTAGGAGCGAGCGCAGCTCGCGATGGGGCCCGCACAGGTTTACCATAACAGCGCCTTGTCCCACCCCTTCCAGAACAACCAGCGCCGTACCTCGCAATGGTCGCCGGTGCCGATCTGCCACTGCGGCCGCCCCGCCTCCAACGCAATCACCGAAATGAACCCGGCATGGCTCGCCGCCACCAGCGTGTGCCCGTCGGCGCTGATGTCCATGGCGCTGATGGTCGAACCCAGGAAATGCTGCCAGCGCACCTCGCCATCCTCACCGAACGCTCGCAGGTAGCCATAGGCATCGCCGACGATGTACCCACCCGCCACCGCGACGCCGGCATACACCCGAGCACCGTCTTCCAGCAGGGGTGTGCGCGGGTCTTCGCTGTAGTAATCGGTGTCCAGCCCCGGCAGGTCTGCCACGCGCACCCCAAGCGTGCCACCGTTGTAGAAGTGGCAGGCATTGACGATCAGCTGCTCACCCGTGGTATTGAACAGCGCAAAATGCGGGTACTCGCTCCCTGGGCCGATTTCAGCGATCAGTTCCAACTGCTCGTTCAGCACCAGGTGGCGGCTGCTTTGCTCACCCAGCACGATCAGCCGGCCGTCCGGCGACACCGCGCCATGCTCCATCGACAGCCCCAGGGCGATGTCATCCGGGTCGGTGCCTTCGGCCAACGCCTCCAGCACCTGCGCCTGGCGTGGCAACAGGCGGGTTGCGCCCTCGGCCGCCAGCAGGAAGATGCCTTGATCGCTGACCAGCAATACCCGCTGGCCATCAGGGAAGGGCACCAGCGCGGTGGGCGTTGGCGGCAGGTCGAACGGCTCGAACGGGTAGCCCTTGGGCAGGCCTTCCAAGCCGCTCGGCCAGTGCAGCCGAGCGACTTGCGGGCCGCCCCAGCCATCGGTGACGCGCACGCCCTCGGCATTGGCCAGGGCGAAGTAGCGGCGCTGCGGGCAGCGGCCAAAATGCTCGATGCCGATCACCGGCGTTACCCCCTGCTGGCCGATGCGCACCACCTGGCCTTTCTCGTAGGGCATGCCGATGCGCGCCAGCAGGCTGCCGTCGTCGAGCAGCAACAGGCTGGCGATGCCTTGGCCATGGTTATCGAGCAGCGGCACCAGTGGCAGGTGCGCCGGCGGCCAGGCCTGGCGAAAGGCCTGGCGCTGGGCGTCGTCCACACCTGGCCGGTTGATGGCTTCCAAGGCGCTTTGCCAGGCCCCGAGCAGGTGCTCGGTGGGCGGGTGTTGCGGCTCTTCCAGGTCGTCCCAGCCTTGGGCCTGGCCGTGCGCGACGTAGCGGTTGATGGCCTGGGCATAGGCGGTAACCGCCTGCTGCCACTGCTGCTGGGGGTGCTGCTTGTCCATGGGCGGATCGTGCTCCTTGTTCCGCTTGCCGTTTACGGGGTGCGCGCATGGTACTCCCAATGCGCCTGCGGTTGTGAGGTGCGGCCTTGACGCGTACCATGCCGGGCATTCCTACCTATAACAAACCGTGCGTGAACGCCGCCAGCCCCGGCGCGTGGCGTGCGCGCTGTTGCCTTGCCTGCGGAGAATCGACGCTCGCCCATGAACGGACCCATCCCCACCGACCTGCCACCGACTGCGGGGAACGGCAGCTGGCTGAGCGTGATCGCCCTGGCCCTGGCCGCCTTCATCTTCAACACCACCGAGTTCGTGCCGGTGGCGCTGCTCAGCGACATTGGCCGCAGCTTCGACATGACCACCGCCCAGGTCGGCCTGATGTTGACCATCTATGCCTGGGTCGTGGCCCTGGCCTCGTTGCCGATGATGCTGCTGACCCGCAACATCGAGCGTCGCCGCTTGTTGTTGTTCGTATTCCTGGTGTTCATCGTCAGCCACTTGCTGTCGTGGCTGGCGCAGAGCTTTGCCATGCTGCTGGTCAGCCGTATCGGCATCGCCCTGGCCCATGCGGTGTTCTGGGCCATCACGGCCTCGCTGGCGGTGCGCGTGGCACCGCCGGGCCAGCAGGCCAAGGCGCTGGGCCTGCTGGCCACCGGCACCACCTTGGCAATGGTGCTGGGTATCCCCCTGGGCCGTGTGGTGGGTGAGGCGCTGGGCTGGCGGGTGACCTTCCTCAGCATTGCCGGCGTGGCCCTGGTGACCATGCTGTGCCTGATGAAGTCGCTGCCGCTGCTGCCCAGCCAGAACTCCGGGTCGTTGCGCAGCCTGCCGGTGCTGTTCAAGCGCCCGGCACTGGTGATTACCTACGTGCTGGTGACGCTGGTGATTACCGCGCAATTCACTGCTTACAGCTACATCGAGCCGTTCGCCCTGCACGTGGCGCAGATCGGCGGCGAGCGCACCACGCTGTTGCTGCTGCTGTTCGGTGGCGCCGGGGTGTTCGGCTCGTTGCTGTTCAGCCGTTACAGCGAGCGCTTCCCCCAGGGCTTCCTGGTGGGTTCGATCGGCGTATTGGCCGCCTGCCTGCTGTTGCTGCTGCCGTTGTCGGGCAACTTCTATGTGTTCGCGGTGTTGAGCATGTTCTGGGGGGTGGCGATCCTGAGCTTCAGCCTGGCGCTGCAGTCCAAGACCCTCAAGCTTGCCTTCGATGCCACCGACGTGGCCATGGCGCTGTTCTCGGGGATCTACAACATCGGCATCGGTGGCGGGGCGCTGCTGGGCAGTATCGTCAGCAGCCAGCTGGGCGTGGCCGACATCGGTCTGGTGGGGGGCAGCGTGGCGGTGGCCGGGTTGCTGCTGGCGCTGGCCAGTGCGCGGCGGTTTCGTGAGGCGCTGACTCATTGATGTAACCGCTCCGGGCCGGTGGCCCTGGTAGGAGCGAGCGCAGCTCGCGATGGGCTGCAACGCAGCCCGGGCATCCTGTGCGGCTGAAAATCCGGGGCCGCTGCGCGGCCCATCGCGAGCTACGCTCGCTCCTACCAGGCAGGGCGGCGCAAACTCCGTGGGCCCGCGCTTTTCAGCCCAGCACCGCCGCCCAGGCCGCCACCAGCAACAACCCCGCCAACCCCCGGTTGAACCACAGCAACCGCCCCGGCGCCTGCAACCAGCGCGCACTGCCAACCCCCAGCACGGCCCACACCGCCATGCACGGTACGGCAATCAGCAGGAACACCAACGCCAGCTGCCACACCGGCAATGCCGGCGTTGCAAACACCCCAATCACTGCCGCCGCCATCATCCACACCTTCGGGTTGACCACCTGCAACGACGCCGCGCTCACCGCGCCGAACGGCTTGCCAGCCTGCGCATCCAGCGGCTCCCCTGCGCTGCGCAGCATGCGCCAGGCCAACCCGCTCAGCCACAGCACACCGGCCCAGCTCATCGCCTGCTGGGCCTGCGGGTGGCGCAGCAGCACCTCGCCAAGCCCAAGGCCCACCAGCAGCACGATCGCCGCCGCCGCGCCACAGGCTGCCAGCATCGGCGCCACGCTCGCACGCAAGCCCAGGCGCGCGCCTTGGGCCAGGATCAGCAAGTTGGTCGGCCCTGGGCTGATGCTTGAAACCAGGGCAAAGAGGATGAAGGGCAACAAGGCGTGCGACATGGTGACGGGCTCCGATGGGTCAGGGCCCCATGGTCGCCATTGCTGGCGGCTCAGTCTGGAAGGTTTGAGCAGCGCCGGCGGTAGTCGGCAGGGGTCAGCCGGTAGGCGCGGCGGAACCAGCGCCCCAGGTGGCTCTGGTCGGCAAAGCCCAGGGCCATGGCCACCTCGGCGGGTGTCTGGCCCTGGGCGAGCAGGCGCCGGGCGCGGGACAGGCGCAGTTGGATCAGGTAGGCGTGGGGCGCCAGGCCGAAGGCCGCCTTGAAGGCGCGGGTCAGGCGGAAGCGGTCGACGCCGCAGGCCTGCGCCACCTGCTCCAGGCTGATGTCCTGGTCGAGGTGGGCATGCAGGTAGTCCCGGGCGCGTTGGGCGGTCAGCGGCAGGCGTGGGTCGGGGTTCAGGCGCTTGCGCCAGTGCAGGTGACGGGTGAGGCTGGCCAGCAGGTCGTCCATGGCGGTTTGGCGAACAATGCGCAGTTCCTGGCCGTGCACCGCCTGGAAGGCCAGGGCCGTGGCGCGGGCCAGGCGTTCGTCCTGGCACAGGGTGTCGGCGAAGCTGGGCAGGCTGTCGCTTGGCGCCTGGGCGAACAGCGCCTGCAGCTCGCTCGCCAGCCAGTGCGGTTCCAGGTACAGGGTTGAATACGTGAAACCTTCGGCGGTGGGCGCGTGGCCATCGTGCAGGTCGCCGGGTTCGAGCAGGAACACCTGGCCGGCCGTGCTCTGGTGGCGCACCTGGCGGCAGTTGAACTGCTGCACACCCTGCTCGGTCACGCCGACCAGAAAGCTGTCGTGCCAGTGCGGGTCGTAGGCGTGGCCAACGAAATGCGCACGAACCGACTCGATGCCGGTGTCGGCGTCCTGCTTGAGGTCGATCCAGTTGCTCATGGTGGCGCGGCTGCTGAAAGGGTAGGGCAGTTCACCTTAGCGCATATGCACCTGGCGGTTTAGAACATTTGTGCAGGCTGTAGCGCCGCGAAGCGCTCGCGCAACCACAGGTGCAGTTGCGTGACGGCCGGCGACAGTTGCTTGCGGTGCGGGCACACCAGGGTCACCGGCGTGGCCTCGCCCTGATGCTCGGGCAGCAGCACTTCCAGCTCGCCGGCGGCGATGTTGCTGCTGACGTCGAGCCACGACTTGTAGACGATGCCTTCGCCTGCCAGGGCCCAGCGCCGCACCACGTCGGCATCGTCGCTCACCAGCGGCCCACGCACCTGCACGGTGCGGCTGCCCAGTTGCCATTTGTCGAACACGCGGTTGTGCTGCAGGTACAGCAGGCAGTCGTGCTGCTGCAGTTCCTCCGGCGTGCGTGGGCGGCTGTGGCGGGCCAGGTAGGTGGGCGAGGCGACCACCACGCGGCGGTTCCACGGGGCCAGCGGCAGGGCGATGTAGTTGGCGTCCTGGTCGAGGCCGTAGCGGATGGCGATGTCCACCGGGTCGCGGCTGAAGTCGGCCATCTGGTCGGAAAGGAAAAAGCGCAGGTTCAACGCTGGGTGCTCGCGGCGAAAGGCGCTCAGCCACGGCAGCAGCAGGTTGCGGCCGATGTCCGAGGGGGCCGAAACCTGTAGCACGCCGCGCAGGGTGCTGTGCTGGCCGTGCAGTTGCTCGTGGCCCTGGCGCAGGGTGTCCAGCACACGCTGGGCGGTGGGCAGGTACAGCTCGCCCTCGGCAGTCAGGCGCAGGCTGCGGGTGGTACGGGTGAACAGGCGCACGTCCAGGTCGCGCTCCAGGCGCTTGATGGCGGCGGCTACCTGGCCGGGCAGCAGGTCGGCCTCATGGGCCGCGGCAGTGAAGCTGCCCAGCGCGCTGGCACGCACGAACAATTCCAGGTCGGTGATACGGAGCATTTTCACTCCAGGGGTGAAAGTGTTGCTTCATTTTGCCGCTTTTTCAGATGTTCGGGAACGTTAATATGCGCCTCACATCCCGTTCCGCTATTTGGAGTTGCAGCATGGACACCGTCACCCTGGCCAAGCGCCGCTATACCACCAAGGCCTACGATGCCGCCCGCAAGATCCCCCAGGCCACCGTCGACGCCCTGCTTGAACAACTGCGCCACAGCCCATCCTCGGTCAACTCGCAGCCCTGGCACTTCATCGTTGCCGACAGCCCCGAGGGCAAGGCGCGCCTGGCCAAGGCCACCGAGGGCCGTTTCGCCTACAACACGCCAAAGGTGCTCGATGCCTCCCACGTGATCGTGTTCTGCACCCGCACCGAGATGAGCGAAGCGCACCTGCAGGCGGTGCTCGACCAGGAGCAGGCCGATGGCCGCTTCCGTGACGAACAGGCCCGCGCCGGGCAGGACCAGACCCGCCGCGGCTATGTCGACCTGCATCGCTTCGACCTCAAGGACCAGCAACACTGGATGGAAAAGCAGACCTACCTGGCCCTGGGCACCGCGCTGCTTGGCGCCGCCGCCCACGGCCTGGATGCCACGCCCATCGAAGGGTTCGACGCCAAGGTGATGGATGCCGAACTGGGCCTGCGCGAGCAGGGCTACACCAGCGTGGTGGTGCTGAGCCTGGGTTACCGCAGCGAGGCCGACTTCAACGCCGGCCTGAGCAAGTCGCGCTTGCCGGCCTCGACGGTGTTCACCTTCCTGTAACGCAGCCACCACCGCCGCGCCGCGATCCCCCTGTAGGAGCGAGCGCAGCTCGCGATGGGCTGCAAAGCAGCCCCGGCGCGATGAGCCGCGAAGCTCAAAGCCTGGGGCCGCTGCGCGCCCCATCGCGAGCTGCGCTCGCTCCTACCAGGGAGATGAGTGCCTGTCAGCAGGGCAGCACTACGCCCGCACGCTCGCGCCTGCGGGCGCTCAACAACCCCAGGCAAATGATGACGATGGCCAACAGCCCCGTGGCGACGATTTCGGTGCGGTACGCCGGGATGAAGCACATGCTCGCCAGTGCCCCACTGATGAAGGCGATCACCGCCCAGGTCAGCCAGGGGAACAGCCACATGCGGCACTGCAGCGGTGCGCCGCTGGCCAGCAGCTTCTTCCTCAGGCGCAGCTGGGAAACCGCAATCACCAGGTACACCAGCAGGGCCACCGCGCCCGAGGTGGCCAGCAGGAACGCGAATACGCTTTGCGGTGCGAAATAGTTGATGAACGTGGCCACCACGCCCAGCACCGTGGTCGCGGCCACCGCTGCCCGTGGCACCTTGGCCTGGGTGGTACGGCCCAGGAACGCCGGTGCATCGCCCCGCTTGGCCAGCGAATAAAGCATCCGCGAACCGGTGTACACCTGCGAGTTCATGCAACTGGCCACCGCCACCAGCACCACGATATCCATCAGCAGCTTGGCATTGGGCACCTGCAGGATCTCCAGCGTGCGCTGGAAGGAGCCGACCTCGGGCAAGCGCGGGTCGTCCCATGGCACGATCGACAAAATCAGCCCGATGGACAGCAGATAGAACACGCAAATCCGCCATACCACCGAGTTGGTGGCGCGGGTGATCTGCCGTGCGGGGTTGCGTGATTCCGCTGCGGCGATGGTCACCACCTCGGCGCCGATAAAGCTGAACATGGTGGTGAGCATGGCACCGACAATGGCCTGCAGGCCATTGGGGGCGAAGCCGCCATGTTCGGCCATCAGGCGCTGCAGGCCACTGACCGGGCGCTCGGGCAGCAGGTCCAGCAAGGCGGCGCTGCACAGGGCAATGAAGCCGAGGATGGCCAGAATCTTCAGCAAGCCGAACCAGAACTCGAACTCACCGTAGCGCGCAACGCTGAAGAAGTTCGACCCGGTCACCAGCACGATCACCGCCGAAGCGAACACCCAGGTGTCCACCGTCGGCATCCAGGCATTGAGGATATTGGCAGCGGCAATGGCTTCCAGCGGGATGGCCAGCACCCAGAACCACCAGTACAGCCAGCCAATGCTGAACCCCGCCCAGCGGCCAATGGCGCGGTCGGCGTAGGTGGAAAACGAGCCGGTGTCAGGCGAGGCGACTGCCATTTCGCCCAGCATGCGCATCACCAGCACCACCAAGGCACCGGTACACAGGTACGCGAGCAGCGCCGCAGGCCCTGCCTTGGCGATGGCGTGGCCGGAGAACACGAACAGCCCTGCGCCGATCACGCCGGCGATCGAAAGCATGGTGACATGGCGCTGTTTCAGGCCAGGAGCAAGTGCGGTATTGGACATGGAAGAACTCGGTCATTGTTGTTGGAACGTTCTCAATCCGTTGCACAACGCTCGCCCTGGGCCGCGGGTGGCAGCCCAGGCGCAGTGCATGCGCGGATGTAGCTTGGCGCCAACAAAAGGTGAGTTAAATCCATTTTCTCTCACGTACAGGTTTGGATTTTCTGTTGTAAATCGCACGTCGCGAGCCGTTCAAGCACGGCGACTTCATCAATGTTTCGATGGGGGTTGACAGTGTGGCAGCGCCATTCTTAATGTGAATGCAAATTTGCACACAAAATAGCATGCATGGCCACCGCCCATCGAGCATGGACGGCCTTCGATATTCAAACAATGGAAGGTGAGCACAGATGAGTGACGCGACACGCCCCCTGGCGGGGCAGACGGTGCTGGTCACCGGGGCATCGGGGGGCATTGGTGCCGCGATTGTCGAGCAACTGGCCGCCGAGGGCGCTCGCCCGGTGATTCACTACAGCCGCGATGCACAGGGTGCGCAGCAGTTGCTGCAGCGCATCGGTGGCCAAGGTTGGATCGTGCAGGGCGACCTCAGCCAGGAGGCTGGCCCCGAGCAACTGTGGCGCACGGCACTGGAGCTGTGCGGCGGCAGGATTCACGGCTTGGTCAACAATGCCGGGATTCGTACCGAGGTTGCACTCGAGGCGTCGTCCAGCCAATGGCGCGAAGCCTGGCGCCGCGAGTTTCAGGTCAATTTCTTCGCCGCTGCCGACCTGTGCCGCGAGGCCGTCACCCATTACCGTGCCCACGGTGCTGGGCGCATCATCAACATGGCCAGCCGCGCGGCGCAACGCGGTTACTCCGCCGATGCACTGCCCTATGGCTGCAGCAAGGCGGCCCTGATCAACCTCACCAAATCGCTGGCCCGCAGCGTGGCCGGGGATGGGGTGGTGGCAGTGGCCATTGCACCGGGCTGGGTGCGCACCGACATGGCCGAGCAGTTTGTCGCGCAGCAGGGCGAGGCGGCAGCGGTTTCCGACATTCCCGTTGGCCGCATGGCCAGCCCGGCGGAAATCGCCGAGCTGGTGGCATTCACCCTGCGGCCATCGCAGGTATCGCTCAATGGCGCCACCCTGGACGTCAATGGCGGCAGCTACATCCGCTGACCTTTCACCGGGGCCGCGTTGCGGCCCTGGTTGCGCGCATCAGCTCGGTTGCGAGGCATAGGCCGCATAGGCCGAGGTCACCAGCCAACCACAATCCACCGGCAGGATCGCCCCGGTGATGGCCGATGCCCCCGGCGAGCACAGGAAGTGGATGGTTTCGGCCACCTCGGCCGGGTCGACGAAGCGGCGCAGGGCCGACTTTTCCACCACCGCTGCCGGGTCGCGCTCGCCACTGTCGATTCGCGCCTGCATGGCGGGGGTGAGGGTATAGCCCGGCGCGACCGCATTCACCCGCACGCCCTGCGGCCCCCACTGCGCCGCCATCACCTGGGTCAGCATGTGCAGTCCGGCCTTGCCCACGGCGTAGCCGATCTGCGCCGAAGGGCGGAAGCTGGTCAGCGAGCACAGGTTGATGATGCTGCCGCTACCGGTCTCGCACATGGCCCGGGCCAGCTCCCGCGACACCAGCAAGGTGCCCCGCACGTTGACGTTCTGCAGGCGGTCGTATTCTTCGATATCCAGGTCGAACAGGTGCACCGCGTTCTGCAGCAGCCCCCCCGAATTGACCAGCACCTGGGGCACGCCATAGGTGTCGAGCACCTGCCTGCAGAACGCCTTCACCTCCTGTTCCGACGCCACATCGAGCTTGCGCGCGTGCACCGCTGCACCCTTGCCGCGCAGTTCGCTGGCCAGCCGCTCGGCCCGCTCCAGGTTGATATCGCCGATCACCACGGTGCGGCCTGGTTCGCCGGCAAAACGGCGCACGGTGGCCTCGCCGATGCCGCTTGCGCCCCCGGTCACCACGATCACTGATTGCTGTTGGGTCATGTGCGTCTCGCTTGTGTTGTTGTTCAAACGCCTGAGTTACCCGAAGACGTCAGCGCACGTTGCACGCAAAGCGGAGCGTGCCTGTGGCGTGGCTTTGTCGATCAGATGTCGACAACATGGTTGTTCAGGGTGATTGGCTTGTCAACGATAGGCATGCAAACAACGCAGGCTTAAATTTTTAGTTCAAATAAAACAACAGGATAGGAATTTACCGTTTCCAGCTGAGCGAAAACTCGTTGACAGATGTCGGCAAAGGGTCGACAACATATTCGTGTGGTGGGGAGGGTATTGCGGCCTGGATGCAGGGCTTTTGCACCCGGCCGGTGCCGTGTGCAGCAGCACCCGGTGAGCAAGGAGGCAACAAGAAACTGAAGCTGTAGCGTCAAAGACACTGCCTTGAAACTGTGTGGTTTCCCAATTCGAATAATAGAGAGGCTATGAAATGTTCCAGGTACCTTTGAAGTGGGTCAAAGCGTTGACCGCCGTATCACTGGTGGCGGCTTTTTCCGCCAGCTCGGCCATGGCCGCCGATGCTGGCGACAGCTGGAAAGCCGTGCGCGAAGCCGGCGTGCTGCGCTGCGGTGCGGCCACCTCGCCGCCCTATGTGATGCGCGACCCCAGAACCGGTGATTACTCGGGCCTGTTCCCAGACCTGTGCAAGCAGTTCGGCGAGCAGGTGCTGAAGGTCAAGGTGCAATTCGTCGACACCAGCTGGGACAACATCGTCGCCGGGCTGCAGTCGCAGAAATGGGACCTGTCCCTGGCATTGAACGACACCCCGGAGCGGCGTAAGGCCATCTCGTTCTCCAAACCGGCAATCGGCTACAGCGTCAACTTCGCCTACAACAGCAAGAACCCGAAACTGGCCGCCGGCGTTGCCGGCATGGCCGATATCGACAAGCCAGGCATCAGCGTTGCGGTGATGTCGGGTACTGCCCAGGACAAGGCGATTTCGGCGGTGCTCAAGCAAGCCACGATCGTGCGCCTGCCGGGCTTCGATGAAACGCGGCTGTCGCTGATGGCCAAGCGTTCCGATTTTCTCGCCGACGACAGCATGACCAACACCCTGTTGACCTCGGCGCACCCGGACTGGGCCAAGACCTTCACGCCCACGCCCAAGCTTGCCGAGCAAGGCATCAACCTGGGCGTGAACAAGAACACCCCGGCTGAAGACATCGCCGTGCTCGACGCCTTCATCGAGGCCAAGATCGCCTCCGGCGAGATGGACAAGATGGCCAAGCACGCGGTGGACATTTCGTTGGCCGCCAGCAATTGACCCGCACGGCGCCTGCGCCATTGCGCCAGGCGCCGTCATTTCACCTTTCGCACTGACCGAGGACCCCCATGGCTCGTTCCGTCTATAAATGCATCGAAGGCCACACCGGCGGCATGCCGGTTCGCATGGTGATCAGCGGCGCACCGGCGCTTGAAGGCGCCGACATGAATGCCCGGCGGCTGCACTTCGTCGAGCACCATGACTGGCTGCGCAGCGCCTTGATGCTCGAACCCAAAGGCCACCCGAACATGTCGGGTACGCTGTTCTACCCGCCGCTGTCGGCCAACGCCGATTTCAGCCTGCTGTTCATCGAAACCTCCGGCTGCCTGCCGATGTGTGGCCATGCCACCGTGGGTTCGGTTACCTTTGCCATCGAGGCGGGGCTGGTCGAGCCCAAAACCCCCGGGGTGGTGGTGATCGACGTGCCTGCCGGGCAAGTGACCGCCCGCTACAGCTTCGATGGCGAGCGGGTGACCGGCGTGCGTTTCACCAATGTCGCCTCGTTCCTGTTGCACAAAGACCTGAAGGTGAGCATTCCGGCCCTGGGCGAACTCACCGTGGACGTGGCCTACGGCGGCAATTTCTACCCGATTGTCGAGGTTCAGCCGAACTTCCCCGGCGCCGAGTGCTACAGCCCGGAGCAGTTGCTGCAGATGGGGCGGCAGTTGCGTGACCAGGTCAATCAGGCCGTGGAGGTGGTGCATCCCGACTTCCCGCTGATCCGTGGCGTGAAGCACTGCATGTGGACCGGTGCCGCGCAGGCCGAAGGGTCCGATGGGCGAGGCGTGGTCATTGCTGGCGACCACATCATCGACCGTTCGCCCTGTGGCACGGGCACCTCGGCCAGGGTGGCGCAGCGCCATGCCCGTGGCCTGCTTGAAGTGGGGCAGCCGTACCGGCACGAGAGCATCATCGGCAGCACTTTCATTGGCCGTGTCGAAGCCGAGACAGCGCTGGCGTCGGGGTTGCAGGCGGTGTTCCCGAGTATCGAGGGGCGTGCCTGGATCACTGGCCGCAGCGAGCACTACGTGGACGAGTCAGACCCTTATGCCACCGGCTTCAGCCTGGAAGACTTCCGGCCTTAGCGGCAGGTATGGAGTTGCCGGGAGAGGGGTTGTAACCTGAATGGCAGCCTTCGGTAGCCCAGTGTCGGCACTTTGTCGACACCTGGGTGCTGAGGTATAGTGCGTCTTTGCAGTCAGGCCTACTCGCGTTGCCTGCCCCCTAGGAACCCGGAACATGGCCAAAGTTACAGAACCTCAAGCTCAGAAAGCAACCGGTGCTTCGCGCGTCTATGCCGTGCTGCGCGATGAAATTCTCACCATGAAACTGGCGCCGGGCACGGCGCTGGATGAAATCGGGCTGTCCGAGCGCTTCGACCTGTCGCGCTCGCCGATTCGCGAGGCCCTGGTGCGTTTGTCGGGCGATGGCTTGGTGTCGATCCTGCCCAACCGCAGCACCATCGTTTCGCAGATGGATTTTCGCCGTATCCCTGAATTTCTCGATGCCCTCGACCTGTTGCAGCGGGTGACCACCCGCTTGGCGGCCTTGCACCGCTCGGCGCTGGAGCTGGCCGACATGCGCACGGCACAGAAGGCGTACGAGAAAGCGATTGCCAGCTGCGTGAAGAATGGCACCAGCCAGGCGATGATCGAGAAGAATTACGAGTTCCACATGGCCATCGCCAAAGGCGGGCACAATGTGTATTTCGCCGACCTGTACCGGCGTTTGCTGGAGGAGGGCAGGCGCATGCTGCATTTGCACTTCGAGTTCCAGACCTTGGATGAACACATGACCGCCGAGGAAATCGGCCGCGACCATGCGCAGATCGTCGACGCCATTGCGGCGAAGGATGCCGATCTTGCCGAGGAGTTGGCCCACCAGCATGCCGCCCAGTTCAAGGGCCGGTTCATGCAGTTCCTCGACCGCAACATCACGGCGAGCATGAGCCTGAACTACCCGCAGGCCTGAAGCAGGCACCGCGGTCCGCCCCTGGTGGTAGGAGCGAGCGCAGCTCGCGATGGGCTGCAAAGCAGCCCCAGCGTGATGAGCTGCGAAGCTGAAGACCTGGGGCCGCTGCGCGCCCCATCGCGAGCTGCGCTCGCTCCTACCGGGGGCGGCGCAGGCCTGGAGATGGGCGCTGGATCGGCAGGCCAGGGTTGCGGTGTAGGTCAATCGGTGGTGTTCGCGTATCGCATTTTGGGCACCCACGCATTGCTGCGCGGTGGCAGGCAATGTTCCCTGTGCGACAGCGCAGCCCGCGAACACCGGCGTAGCCGGTGCAATCCGCCGCGTCGCCTGCTTCGCGGGCCGCTCCCACAGGACCCGGTAGGAGCGAGCGCAGCTCGCGATGGGCTGCAAAGCAGCCCCAGCGTTATTTGCTGCGAAGCTGAAGACCTGGGGCCGCTGCGCGCGCCATCGCGAGCTGCGCTCGCTCCTACCGGGGCGGCGCTGGCCTGGAGATGGGGGCCATCAGGTGGCCTGCTTCACCACCGAATTCATCACCCCACCCACCGCCCAATCCGAACGGGCATATTCGCTGATGATCACCTGAATGTGCTCCTCTGGGCACCGGGCGATTCTCGACGTCTCCCGCGTCAGCACCTCGGCCAGCTCGTTCTTCTGCTCCTGCGACCTACCGGCCAGCAATTCGACTCTCACTATCGGCATCTGAAAACCCTCATTCCAATCGGTTATGCAGCTGTTTTTTGCGTTTTTTAAGTCGACCAAATGTCGACATCAATGCTGTTCCTGATCACTTTCCCTGTCAATAACCCATCCCGTCGACGTGTCGTTTTTGAATTTTTCAGTTTTTTAAAACGTTAAAAATCAATTGGATAACAAAAATCTCATACGAATCTGCGACAAGCACGGTTGACACATGTCGGCATTAGGTCGACAAAATAGATCCAGGCGAAACGGCACATGGCAGGCACGAACGGCCCGCACTTTCGGACTCAGCCGAACCCACTGCCTGTCGAGATTTCGCGATACGACATACCGCGCACTCACTGAACGGATGGACTGCATATGGCAAGCGCACGCATTGGCGTTGATATTGGTGGCACGTTCACCGACCTGGTTCTGCTCGATGACCAAGGCCAGGTCACTTTCACGAAGGTATCGTCCACCCCGGCGGCGCCCGAGGAGGCCGTGCTCACCGGTGTTGCACGCATCCTGGAGCAAGCGGGGCTGGCCACCAGCGACGTGACCGAGGTGTTGCACGGCACCACCGTGGGGTCCAACACCATGCTGCAGAAAGTCGGCGCCAAGTGTGGCCTGCTCACCACCAAGGGCTTTCGCGATGTGCTGGAAATCGGCCGGGTGCGCACACCCACCATGTTCGACCTGTCCTGGGACAAGCCCGTGCCCCTGGTAGAGCGCCGCTACCGCTACGAGATCGATGAGCGCGTACTGGCCAGCGGCGAAGTGCTGCGGCCCACCCCGGTTGACCAAGTGCTCGAAGCCGGGCGCTTCTTCCAGAAAGAAGGGGTCGAGTCAGTCGCCATCTGCTTCATCAACGCCTACAAGAACAAGGCCAACGAAGCCGCCGCGCTGGAAGCCTTCCAGCAGCACTTCCCGGATATCAGCGTGACCGCCTCGATTTCCGTACTGCCGGAAATGCGCGAGTACGAGCGCACCTCCACCACCGTGGTCAACGCCTACGTGCTGCCGGCCCTGCGCACCTACCTGCAACGCCTGGAGTCGGGCCTCAAGCGCATTGGCGTGAAAGCACCGCTGCTGGTCAGCAACTCCAACGGCGGCCTGTCCAGCGCCAGCATCGCCCAGGACACCCCGGTGTTCTTCATCTCCTCAGGCCGCTCGGCCGGTGTGGTGGGCGCCGGCCGCCTGGGCCAGGCGCGCAACGACAAGGACCTGGTGGTGTTCGACATGGGCGGCACCACCGCCTCGGCCTCGCTGATCCACAACGGCGAGCTGGCCCGCACCAACGAGTATGAGTTCCGCGCCGGTATCTCCACGCCAAGCCGCTTCATCAAGGCCGGTGGCTACATGATGCGGGTGCCCACCATCGACGTGGCCGAAGTCGGCAGCGGCGCAGGCTCCATTGCCTGGCTCGATGCCGGTGGCCTGCTCAATGTCGGCCCGGTGTCCGCCGGTGCCTTCCCGGGGCCTGTGTGCTACGGCATCGGTGGCGAGAAACCGACGGTAACCGATGCCAACGCCATCCTCGGCTTCCTGCCCCAGAGCCTGGCCAGCGGCACCATGCAGCTGAACATCGGCGCGGCGCGCGACGCCGTCGAAACCCTGTTGGCAGGCCCCCTGGGCATCAGCGTGGAAGAGGCCGCGGTGGGAATCCGCGAGGTGGTCAACGTCAACATGGCGCGCACCATCAAGGCGGTTACCGTCGAGCGCGGCGTCGACCCACGTGACTTCACCCTCACCGCCTTCGGTGGTTCCGGCCCGGTGCATGCCTGCGACCTGGCCCGCGCCCTGGACATGGAGCGCGTGGTGTTCCCGGCAGCCCCCGGGGTGTTCACCGCCATGGGCATGCTCGCCGGTGCAGTGGAGCGCTACTTCGTGCACCCCTCGCTGCAGCAACTGGACGCCCTCGACCTGGCGGGCCTTGACCAGCAGATCGCCAAGATGCGCACCCAGGCCCAACAGGCGCTGGCCGCCGAAGGCTACAGCGCCGACCGCATCGAGTACGTCTTCGACCTGGACATGCGCTTCCGTGGCCAGGACTACGAATTGCCGGTGCGCGTGCCGGCCAAGCTGGACGAGTCAGCCCGCGCCCAACTGCGCAGCGACTTCCTGGCAGCCTACACCGCCATGTACGGCTATGCCTCCAAGGACGCCATCGAGTGCGCCAACCTGCGCCTGCTGGCCCGCGGCGTTGCCACCAAGACCCTGGACTTCAACGACCTGCGCACCCGCAAGGGCCAGGAGCAGGCCGCCGAACGCAGCAGCCGCAAGGTGTACTTCGACCGCCAGAGCGGCTGGGTCGACACGCCCATCCTGCCGCGTGCGGCGCTGACCGGCGAAGTGGTGGGCCCGGTGATTCTGGAAAGCACCGACACCACCATCGTCATTCCACCTCGCTGGCGCGCCACCGTCGATTCGATCGGCAGCGTAATCGCCACCCTTGCCTGATATTTGCGGAGCAGCCATGACCCAACGTAACGTTGACCCCATTACCTTCGCCGTCGTCAAGAACGCGCTGGACACCATTGTCGATGACATGGCCTTCGCGGTAATGCGCACTGCGCGCTCGCCCATCATCCGCGACGTGCTCGACTATTCGGTAACCATGTGCGACGCCGCCGGGCGCATCCTGGCCCAGGCCAAGACCGTGGCCCTGCACCTGGGCGCGGTGCCCGATGCAATCGATGTGATCATCGCCAAGTACGCCAACAATGTTGCGCCGGGCGATGTGATCATCCTCAACGACCCCTATGAAGGCGGCATGCACCTGCCGGACATCTTCATGTTCAAGCCGATCTTCTTCAAGGAACGGCTGCAGGGGTTCTCGGTGGTGATCGCCCACCACTGCGACGTCGGTGGCCGGGTGCCAGGCTCGAACGCCGCGGACTCCACGGAGATCTTCCAGGAAGGCCTGCGCATTCCACCGACCAAGCTCTACACCCAAGGTGTGGAAAACGAGACGCTGTTCGAAATCATCAAGAAGAACGTGCGCCTGCCGGACTTGGTGCTGGGTGACCTCGGTGCCCAGCTGGCCACCTGCAACATCGGCGAGCGTGAGCTGGTGCGCCTGTTCGACCGCTACGGCGAGCAGGGCCTGCGCGATTACTTCGATGAACTGCTCGACTACGGCGAGCGCCTGACCCGCAAGGCCATCGAGGCCTGGCCGGACGGCACCTACGAATTCCTCGACCACATCGACAACGACGGCTTCTGCGAAACGCCGATTCCGATCAAGTGCGCCGTTACCGTCAAGGGCGACCGCCTGTCGGTGGACTTCGCCGGTTCCTCGCCGCAAGTGCGTGGCGCGATCAACTCGACGCTGTCGTTCGTCAAGTCGGCCACCTACCTGAGCATCCGCTGCGCGCTGGACGCCGATGTGCCGAACAACGCCGGGGTTTACCGCTGCATCGACATCACCGCGCCGCAAGGCTCGATTCTCAACCCGAACATGCCGGCGCCGGTGGCGGCACGTGCCCTGACCGGCTACCGGGTGGTGGACTGCGTGCTCGGCGCCGTGGCGCAGATCGCGCCGAAGAAAGTGATGGCGGCAGGTGAGGGCGGCAATACCGTGATTGCCCTGAGCGGTTACGTCGAGCAGTCGACCGAACCCTACATCCTGGTCGACATGATCAACGGCGCCTGGGGCGGCCGGCACAACAAGGATGGCATCGAAGGGGTCACCAACCCCTCGCAGAACATGTCGAACATGCCCATCGAAACCCTTGAGGCCCGCTACCCGATCGTCATGGAGGCCTATGGCTTTGCCACCGATTCCGGCGGTGCCGGCGAGTACCGCGGTGGCCTGGGCCTGGTGCGCGAGTACCGCATCCTGTCCGAGGAGGTCGTTGCGCAGATCCGCTCCGACCGCGCCGTGCACGCACCCTACGGGTTGTTCGGCGGCAAGCCTGGCGCCTGTTCGGCCAACTACCTGCGGGTCAACAACGAACTGCAGCCACTGCCGAGCAAGTTCACCATGAACCTGGGCCGCGACGCGATCATCCGCCATGAGCAGGCCGGTGGCGGCGGCTATGGCGACCCGCTCAAGCGCAGCTTCGAGCTGATCGAGCAAGACCTTGCCAACGGCAAGATCACCCAGGCCTATGCCGAGCGCTTCCACGGGGTGGTGTTCAGCGGCGGCAAGCTCGACCGGGCGCACTCCCAGGCGCGTTGAGCGCCCGTTGAGTGGGGCGCGGCAGGCAGTTGCCGCGCCCATTGAAAGCACACACGAACGCCAAGCAAAGGTGGGCATATGGCTCAAACACTGAAACAACGGCTGGCTGCACTGGGGCATGAGTACCCCGATGCGCCCAAACCCGGCGCCAACTTCGCCGCCACGCGCCAGGTGGGCAACCTGCTGTACGTCTCGGGGCAGGTGCCGGTGGCCGGCGGGGTCGACCGCTTCGTTGGGCAACTGGGCGGTGAATTGTCCCTGGAGCAGGGCCAGGCAGCGGCGCAACTGTGCGCCTTGAACATCCTGGTACAGGTGGACCGGTTCGTCGCCGGGGATTTTGCCAAGGTGGCCGGTTGCGTGCGCCTGGGCGGTTTCGTCAACGCGGTACCGGGGTTCGCTGACCATCCCAAGGTACTCAACGGCGCGTCCGACCTGATTATCGGCGTGCTCGGCGACAGTGGCCGGCATGCCCGTGCGGCCGTGGGCTGCAGCTCGCTGCCGCGCAATGTGGCGGTGGAAGTGGAGGCGATTTTCGAACTGGCCAGCACTGCCGGGCACGCGCAGTAACCGCTCGCCCCGCTGCTGCAGCGGGGCATTGAAAAAACAAGAACAACACGAGAGGTTCGAACCATGATTCAGGTCATTCAACCGTGGCGCCAGGCGCTGGCAACCGTTGCCGTGCTCGGCGCCCTGGTACTGGGCGCACCCGCCCAGGCCGCGCAGGACGGCACCTGGGCCGAGGTACGCCAGGCCGGTGTGTTGCGCTGCGGCGCGGCGGTTTCGCCGCCCTATGTCATGCGTGACCCGAAAAGCGGCGAATACAGCGGCGTGTTCCCCACGCTGTGCCGCCAGTTCGGCGAAGAGGTGCTGAAAGTCAAGGTCGAGTTCGTCGACAGCAACTGGGACAGCATCGTCGCCGGGCTGCAGTCACAGAAATGGGATGTGTCGGTGTCGCTCAACGACACCCCGCAGCGGCGCCAGGCCATCGCCTTCACCGAGCCTGCCGTGGATTACAGCATCAACTTCACCTACAACCAGAACAACCCGAAACTGCCCCGGCAGATCAACAGCCTGGCCGACATCGACAAGCCTGCGCTGAACATCGTGGTGATGTCTGGCACGGCCGCCGACAAAGCCATTTCCGCTGAGTTCAAGCAGGCCAGGATCATGCGCCTGCCAGGCTTCGATGAAACCCGCCTGGCCCTGATGTCCAAGCGCGCCGACCTGCTGGCCGACGACAACATGACCAACCAGCTGCTCACCGCCGCCCATGGCGACTGGGCCACCACCTTCACCCCAATGCCCATGCTGGGCAAGCAGGGCATCGCCTTTGGCCTGCGCAAGGAAACCCCGGCGGCGGACATCGATGAGTTCAATGCCTTCATCGCCCGCAAGAAAGCCGACGGGGCCATCGATGGCCTGGTGCAGGCCAGTATCAAGGCATCGCTGGCGCAAGCGCGATGACGGCGGGGTGGGCGCCTGCGCGCGGCCACCGGTGAATTGGTCAGTTCCATCAGGCGCGCTGCGCTGCGAGGAAAATCCCATGTTCTCAACGGAAATCAAAGCTGTGGCTCCCTCATCCCTTTCCGCTCAGGGTGTTACCCCGTTGACGGCGGCTGGCGACTTCGTCCAGTTCCGCGACGTGTATAAATCGTACGGTGAAAGCCTGGTGGTCATGGACGGCCTGAACCTGGACATGCGCGCCGACGACCGCCTGGTGATCATCGGCCCCAGCGGCAGCGGCAAGAGTACCTTGCTGCGGGTGATGATGGGCCTGGATGACATCCAGCGCGGGCAGATCAGCTTCCAGGGCCAGCCCTACATCAATGGCGCCGGCAAGGGCCGCGCGCGCATCGACGCCGGCCTGCAGAAGCAGATCGGCATGGTGTTCCAGCACTACACCCTGTTCCCCCACCTGTCGGTGCTCAGCAACCTGATTCTGGCACCGGTGAAAATTGCTGGGTTGTCCAAGGCCGAGGCCACCGAGCGCGCACGCAAGTACCTGGCGCGCCTGGGCCTGGAGAGCAAGCTCAACGCCTATCCCAGCCAGCTGTCCGGTGGCCAGAAGCAGCGCGTGGCGATCGCCCGGGCGCTGATGCTCGAACCCAAGCTGATGCTGTTCGATGAAGTGACCTCGGCGCTGGACCCGGAAATGGTCATCGAGGTGCAGAACGTGATGCTGCAGCTGGCCGAGCAGAAGATGGCCATGATCATCGTCACCCACGACATGCATTTCGCCCGCGACATCGCCACCCGGGTGGTGTTCTGCGCCAACGGCAAGGTGGTCGAACAGGGCCCGCCCGCGCAGATGTTCACCGCCCCCAAGCAGCCGCGGACCCGGGAATTCCTGGAGAAAGTCCTTCACCTGGAGTGAGACAGGCCATGCATTACCAATTTGATTTCGCGTTTTTGCAGCACAGTGTCGGGGTGCTGTTCGAAGGCCTCAAGGTGACCCTCCAGCTGGCGCTGGCGGCTAACCTGATGGGCCTGGTGCTGGGCTTTCTGCTGTGCCTGCTGGTGATGAGCCGCTGGGCCATCCTGCGCTGGCCGGCGCAGCTGTTCATCGAGTTCTTTCGCTGCACCCCGGCGTTGCTGCAGATCGTCTGGTTCTTCTACTGCATCCCGATGATGGTCGATGTGTTCGTCGACCCCATGCTGATGGGCATTCTGGCCCTGGGCCTGAACCTCACGGCGTTCAATGCCGAGGCCTACCGGGCCGGGGTGCAGGCGGTGCCACGCGAGCACCTGGATGCCTGCACGGCGCTGGGCCTCAAGCCGTTTCACCGGACCTTCTACGTGGTGCTGCCACAGGCCCTGCGTTCGGCCTTGCCAGTGCTGCTGACCAACGGCATCGGCTCGCTGCAGCAGAGCGCGCTGGTGGCCATCGTCGCCATCTCCGACCTGATGTACGTGGCCAAGGGCCTGGCCACCGATGCCTACCGCCCGCTGGAAACCTACTCGGTGGTGGCGCTGGTGTACTTCGCCCTGTCGCTGCCGATTTCCAAACTGGCCCACCTGATCGAGCGTCGCCAGGACGCTGCGATGCAACGCTAGGGGAGGGGAGAGCATGGACCTGAATTTTTCCGCGGTGCTGCCGTTCTGGAGCGTGCTGCTCGAAGGCCTCGGCCTGACGGTGGCCTTCACCTTCGGCTGTGCGCTGCTGGGCAGCCTGCTGGGCTTCATCCTCAGCCTGCTGAAACGCTCGCCCTCGCGCTGGGTGGCTTGGCCGGTGACCCTGTTCGTCGAGTTCTTCCGTGGCACGCCGCTGCTGATCCAGCTGTTCTGGATCTTCTTCTGCCTGCCGGTGGTGTTCCGCCTGGCGATTCCGGCCTACGCCTCGGTGGCCATCGCCCTGACCTTGTTCATGGCGGCGATCACCTGCGAAACGTTCCGTGGCGCCCTGAAGTCGATCGCCAGCGAGCAGCACGACGCCTGCGTGGCGCTGGGCCTGAACCGTTCGGTGAAGACGCTGTACGTGATCTTCCCGCAGACGCTGCTGCGTGCGGTGCCGCCGCTGCTGTCGAACGTGGTCAGCCTGTTCAAGGAGAGTGCGTTGATCTCTTCGGTGGGCGTGGCCGACCTGATGTTCGTAGGCCAAAACATCTCCAACAGCACGGCGCGGCCGATCGAATTCCTCACGGTCACCGGGCTGATCTACTTTGCCATCGCTTTCCCGCTGACGCGCCTGGTTGGGTTGGTTGAACAGCGCATGTTGCGCCGTTACGCCTACTGACCATGTCGCTGACCGACCTCTTTCGCTGCATGGGAGTGCTTGAGTTGAACACTGGATTACCTTCGCAAGATGCGGCGCAGGCCGCCCCGAACAAAGGCGCTGCCGTGGTGGTGGGGGGCGGCATCGTGGGTATCTGCTGCGCGCTGTCGCTGCAACGCGACGGCCATCACGTTACCTTGGTGGACCCCGCCGCACCCGGCGACAGCACCGCCAAATGGAGCTGCGGGCAGATCTCGCTGGGCGAGATCATTCCGCTGTCCAAGCCGGGCATCCTCAAGAAAATCCCGGGCTGGCTGCTCGACCAGACCGGCCCCCTGGCCCTGCGCCCGGCTGCGCTGCCGGGGCTGTTGCCCTGGTTCCTGCGCTTTGTGGGCAATGCCCGGCATGAGCGCATCGTGCAGATCGCCACGGCCATGGCGTCGCTGACCCACCACGTGCTGGGCGACTACGCCCGCCTGCTTGAAGGCCTGGAAGACAAGGGCCTGCTGATCCAGCGCCCGGTGCTGCAGGTGTTCGACAGCCCGGCAGGCGTGGAGCGCGAGCGCGGCCACAATGACATTCGCCGCTCGCTGGGCTTCAACAGCCAGGTGCTGAACGCGGCCGAGATCGCCGACCTGGAACCGGTGCTGGCGGGCAAGTTCGCCCACGGCATCCTGTTGCCGCAGTGGCGTTTCGTCAGCGATACCGAAGGCTTCATGGTGGCGCTGACTGAGCGATTCATCGCCCAGGGCGGGCGCCGGGTGCGGGGCAAGGTGGCGCGCCTGGACGAGGCGGGCGGGCGTGCCAGCGGGGTGACCCTGGAAAGCGGCGAACGCATCGCTGCCGAGCACCTGGTGCTGGCGGCAGGCGCTGGCGCCAGGGCGTTCTTCGGCCAGTTGGGGGTAAATGTGCCGCTGCAGCCGGTGGCTGGCTACCAGGCGCTGGTGCGCGATGCCGGGGTCAGCTTCAACCATTCGGTGATCTACGGCGACGGCGGCTTCTGCTTCACGCCCATGGCCCGTGGCCTGCAGATTGGCGGCACCATCGAGTTCGCCGGCAACAGCCTGCGGCCGAACTTCAAGCGCGCGCAGATCATCCTCGACAAGGCCCGGCGCCTGCTGCCGCAGCTGCACACCGACAACGTCGAGTTCGGCGTGGGCTACCGGCCGCTGTTGCCCGATACCAAGCCCATCATCGACCGCTGCCGGCGCCTGCCGAACGTGTTCATGGCCGTTGGCCACGGCCAGTTGGGGCTGACCTTGGGCGCCACCACCGGCCGCCTGATTGGCGACCTGGTGGCCGGCCGCACGCCAGGGCTGGACCTGGCGCCGTTCAGCGCCTACCGCTTTGGCGGGGACCCCGCCCAGGGCAACCCGGACTACAAACGTTTCAGCGAAAACCTTCAGAGGTAGAACAGCATGCGTTGGAAAAAATCGCTTCAAGTTGTCGGGGTGCACTGTGAAGGTGAAATCGGCAAGGTCATCACCGGCGGGGTGGTGAACATCCCCGGTAAAACCATGCTCGACAAGATGAACTACATCAACGAGGTCGACGACAGCCTGCGCAAGCTGGTGGTGCTGGAGCCCCGTGGCTGCCTGCAGATGTCGGTGAACCTGCTGCTGCCCCCCACCCACCCGGACGCCCATGCCGGCTTCATCGTGCTGCAGGCCGACAAGGCCCACCCGATGTCGGGCAGCAATTCCATTTGCGTGGTGACCACCCTGCTGGAGATGGGCATGGTGCCGATGCAGGAACCGGAAACCACCGTGGTGCTCGATACCCCGGCGGGCCTGGTGACGGCGCGGGCGGCCTGCAAGGATGGCCGCTGCCTGAGTGTGTCGCTGGACATGGTGCCGGCCTTCGTCGAGCAACTGGACGTTGAGGTGGAAACGGCCGAGCACGGCGTGATCCGGGCCGACCTGGCCTTTGGCGGCGTGTACTACGCGCTGGTGGATGTGGAGCAGACCGGCCTTACCATCGAGCCACGCCATGCCCGGCAACTGGCCGACCTGGGGGTGGCCCTGCGTGAGCAGATCAACAGCCAGTTCCGTGTGCAGCACCCGTTGTACCCGCAGATCGACCAGGTGGCCTACGTGATGTTCCGCAGCCGCGTCAGCGACACCGACTACCAGACCTGCACCACCTTGCCTCCAGGCCGGGTCGACCGCTCGCCCTGTGGCACCGGCAGCTCGGCCAACCTGGCCACCCTGGCGGCCCGTGGCCTGGCCGAAACCGGCAGCCAGCTGACCTCGCATTCGATCATCGGCAGCGAGTTCAAGGTGCAGATGCGCGGCACCAGCGAAGTGGCCGGCCGGCCGGCCGTGCTGCCGCGCGTGCAAGGGCGCGCCTGGATCTACAGCATCGAGCAGCATGGCGTCGACCCGGACGACCCACTGGCGGGCGGCTTCATGCTCAGTGACACCTGGGGCGAAGGCTTCCCCGGCGCGTGACCCGAACCGCGCCCCCCACGCCTAGGCCTGGGGTGGCGCCAGCGTCTTCATCAGCATTTTCAAGGAGTCTTCAATGACCACTGGGAACACTCGCGTCTTTTTCATGGTGGCAGACCCGATCGAACAGGTGCGCACACCGGAAATCTTCAACAAGGTGCTGCCGCTGTGTGGCATCGATGCGGTCATGGTGCCGTTGCAGGTGGCCCCGGAGCACCTGGTCGATACCGTGCGGGCGCTGTTCCGCTCCAAGACCACTGCCGGCATGGTGCTGTCGATTCCGCACAAGACCGACGCCGCCGGCCTGGTGGACACGCGCAGCAAGATCGCCAGCACCGCCAATGCGGTGAATGCCATTCGCCGCAACGCCGACGGCAGCCTTGAAGGGGCACTGTTCGATGGCCTGGGCTTCGTCAAGTCGCTGGACCGCTACGCCATGCCCTACGAGGGCAAGCGCGTGCTGATCATCGGCGCCGGTGGGGCAGGTTCGGCCATCGCCACCTCCCTGGCCGCCGGCGGCCCGGCGCAGATTGCGGTGTTCGACCCCGACACCGCCAAGGCCCGCCAGGTGACCGACGCGATCCGCGAACACTTCGGCATTGCCGCGCTGGCGGCCACCAGCAACGACCCGACCGGGTTCGACCTGGTGATCAATGCATCGCCCCTGGGGCTGAAGGCGGGCGACCCGCTGCCCTTGCCGGTCGCGGCCCTGCAGCCTGGCACGCAGGTGTGCGACATCCTCATGAAGAACCAACCCACGCCATTGTTGCAGGCGGCCATCAAGCAAGGCCTGCAAGTGCAGCCAGGGTTTGACATGTTGATTCTGCAAACACCGTTGTTCTTCGAATTCTTTGGCCTTGAACAAGTTGCCAATTACTTGCGCACCGATGATTCGGCCGTGCGCGAAATGTTGTTCCCCAAAGAATTGTACCGGCTGGTAGAGCCAGCCTGAGTGCGCGCCGGCCATTGCTGATGGCCCGTAGCAGGTAGCTGAAGCCCGTTCGGGCAAAGGCCCTTGGCGTGATTTGAATGTGTTTTTGCACGTGCCGGTTTCAAGGCACGGCGGCCCCGTGCGCGTGCGAAACGGCTCCGGGCAGGGTTCAGGCAACAACCCGTTAGTGCTGGGTTGACCGGTGTTCGACTTACTTGATGCAGGAATTGAAATGAACAAAATCCGTAATTTCAGGGATTTGCTTGAAGTTGGCGATATTCCCTCGCGCCAGGTCGTGCTTGCAGTGGCCGACCAGACACTGACCCGCCTGGACGGCTATGAGCGCATTCGCAGTATCATGCGCCTGGAGGGGAATGTGCTGCATGTGGGGGCGAAAAGCTGGGACCTTTCGCGCAAGCGCAATGTGTACCTGTTCGGTGCCGGCAAAGCCTGCAACCACATGGCCATGGCCGTGGACCATGTGCTGGGCGAGCGCCTGACCCGCGGCATTGCCATCGTCAAGATTCACGAGGCCAGCGACCGTTTCCACAAGACAGAGGTGTATGTAGGCGGCCATCCGCTGCCCAACGAGGAAGGCTACCGCGCCTCCCAGGAAATCATCCGCATCATCGAGCAGGCGAACCAGGATGACCTGTTCATCGCGGTGATCAGTGGCGGCAGCTCGGCGCTGATGTCGTGCCCGCGCGAGGGCATCAGCCTGCAGGACGAAATCGACGCCACCGACGTGATGCTCAAGTCCGGGGCCGGCATCTACGAGATCAACGCGGTGCGCCGGCATATCTCCGCGCTCAATGGCGGCATGCTGGCCAAGCGCATCGAGGCTATCGGCGCCGAACTGATCGGCATCGGCATCAGCGACGCCGTTGGCACGCCCGCCACCGGCGATATCGGCCAGCCCTACCCGGCCTACAAAAGCACGCCCATCGGGCCGGACGCCACCACCCTGGACGATGCCCGGGCGACGATCGTCAACTTCAACTTGGCCGACAAGCTGCCGCGCAGCATCGTTCATTACCTGAACACGGTGGGGCCGGAAGGGGAGACGCCCAAGGCATTCCCAGGCAACACCTACTACCTGCTCAACACCCTGCCGGACTCGTGCATCTATGCCAAGCAAGCGTGCGAGGCGATGGGCATTCCGGCCCTGATCGTGTCGTCCTTCCTGGAAGGTGAAAGCCGCGATGCCGGCACCTTCATGGCCGCGATGGCGCGGGAAATCCAGGCCTACGGCAACCCCATCAAGCCGCCTTGCGTGCTGCTCAGTTCCGGTGAGGTGACCACGCAGATTCTCGACAATGCCCTTATCAAGGGGCACGGCGGTCCGGGCCAGGAAATGGCCGTGGGTTTCGCCATTGCCGCCGCCAAGGCGCCGGGCGCCTGCCTGCTGTCCATCGACAGCGAAGGTACCGACGGCACCACCCGGGTGGCCGGGGGGATCACCGATTCGCAGAGCCTTGCGGCGGCGACGGCCCAGGGCATCAACCTGTACCAGGCCCTGCGCGAGCACAGCACCTATGAAGCGCTCGAAGCCATCAATGGCGCGATTTTCACCGGGAACACCGGCACCAACCTGTGCGACCTCAACATCGTCTACGTGCCTGCCCTGGGGGGTAAATAAGATGGCTGACAAGATCGTATCGGTGCTGGCCCAGCAGATCATCGACTGCAAGTGCCGGCCAGCCGTGGAAGTGGAAATCCGTACCGAAAGTGGCGCCGTGGGCCGGGGGGCTGCGCCTACCGGAACCTCCGTGGGCATGCACGAGGCCTTCGTGCTGCGCGATGGCGACTTCTCGTCCTATGGCGGCCTGACCGTGCACAAGGCCGTGGAGGCCGTGACCCGGGTGATCGCCCCGGCCATCATCGGCCTGGACGTCAACGACCAGCGCACCATCGACCAGGTGATGATCAACCTGGACGGTACTGCCGACAAGCACGTGCTCGGTGGCAATGCCATCTATTCCACCTCGATCGCCGCGTTCCGCGCCGCCGCCGATGCCAAGCGCATTCCGCTTTACAACCATATCGCCGGTGGCGCCATCGGCACCGTGCCGGTGCCTTGTTTCAACGTGGTGAACGGCGGCAAGTACAGCGGCTTTACCCAGGCGTTCAACGAGTTCCTGATCGTCCCCTACAAAACCACCCGCATCGACCATGCGGTGGAGATGGCCGTGGCGGTGTTCCAGGCGCTGAACGACGTGCTCACCGAGTACCTGGGGCACAAGCCGGCGGTGGCTAGCTCGTACGGCTACGCCGCGCCCTCGGACGACCCGGAAGTGGTGCTGCGCCTGATGCGCCAGGCCATTGAACGTACCCCGTACCAGGGCGCGATCGCCTTTGCGCTCGATTGCGCATCGAGCGAGTTCTACGACAAGCAAAACGGCACCTACCTGCTCAAAGGGCAGCGGGTGACGGCCGCCGAGCTGATCGACTACACCCGCCAGCTGACCGAGCAGTTCGACTTCGTGTTCATCGAAGATTTGCTGGATGAAAACGACTGGGACGGCTACCAGCGTGCCAAGCGCGAACTGGGGCGTACCTTGATTCTGGGGGACGACCTCACGGTCACCAACCTGGGCTTCCTGCAGAAGGCCTACGACCTGCAGGCCGTGGACGGCTTCATCCTCAAACCCAACCAGGTCGGCACCATCAGCGAGGCGCTGGATGCTTACCGCTTCGCCGCCCAGCACGGCATGATCGCGGTGCCGTCGGGGCGTTCCGGGGGCGTGGTCGACGACGTGGTGATGGACCTGTCCGTCGGCCTGCAGGTGCCGTTTCAGAAGAACGGCGCGCCGCGCTCTGGCGAGCGTATTGAAAAACTCAACTTCCTGATGCGTGCCAGCGCCCGCAACGCAGGCTGCCGCCTGTTCGACATCCAGCCGCTGCTGCGTTTCTGACCCGAACGTTCCTCCCTACCTAGCGAGAAGACATCATGTACCCGAAGATCGATTTCACCTACCTGTCCGAAGCCGACATGATCGCTGCCGGCGTACTGGATGCCGAGCGTTGCGTGGCTGTGTGCGAAGAGACGTTCAGCCTGCTCGGCAAGGGCGATTACCTGATGGGCGGCGCCAACCACAACAGCCATGGCCTGAACATCGTGTTCCCCAAGGAAAGCCGCTTCCCCAACATGCCGGTGGCAGGGCCGGACCGGCGCTTTGCGGCCATGCCGGGTTACCTCGGCGGGCGCTTCGATGTGTGCGGCAACAAGTGGTACGGCTCCAACCACGCGAACATGGAAAAGGGCCTGCCGCGCTCGGTGCTGACCATGATGCTCAACGACAAGGACACCGGCGCCCCGCTGGCGCTGATGTCGGCCAACCTGCTCAGCGCCGCACGCACCGGCGCCGTGCCGGGCGTCGGCGCCAGGCACCTGGCCAACCCCGACAGCAAGCGCCTGTCGGTGGTTGGTTGTGGCCCGATCAACAAGGCCTGCTTCTCGGCGATCATCACCCAGACCAAGGCCGTGGAGGAGGTGGTGTGCTTCGACCTGTTCCTGGAAAAGGCCAATGAGTTCGCTGCTTGGGTCACGGAAACCCATGGGATCAAAGCCCGTGGCACCGACGACACCGAAGCGGGCTTTCGTGATGCCGACGTGATTACCGTGGCGGCCTCGCGGCTCAAGCCGCTGTACTTCAAGGACGAGTGGATCAAGGCCGGCGCCACCGTGCTGGTGTCTGGGCCAGTGAACACCGATGAGTCGTTCCTCACCAGCGCACGCATCGTCTACGACCACACCCAGCTGCACGAGGCCTATGTGGAAGACGCGGTGGCTTCGGGCAACAAGGACGGCTACTACGGCGGTGTGATCGGCGGCCCCCTGTACCGCCTGATCGACGCCGGCAAACTGCCCGCGCTGACCGAGTCCACCGGCCTTGGCGATATCGTCAACGGCCACAAGGCCGGCCGCACCCAGGCGTCGGACCGGGTGATGTTCATTGCCTGTGGCATGGCGGTGTTCGACATCAGCTGGGGCTACGAGGTGCTGCAGAGCGCCCAGGGCAAGGGCATCGGCGCGCGCCTGAACCTGTGGGACGTGCCGCACCAGGGCTAACCCGCGCCTGGCGCGGCGGTTGCCGCGCCGGGGCTCCCAACACCAAAACAAGGAAGCCTTGCATGAACCAGCAGCTCGATCTCTCGCGTTTTGCCATCAACCAGATCACCACGCCGTCCTGGTCGATGCCCCAGGCCATCGAGGGCTATGCCCGTGAAGGGGTCAGCGGTATCGCCGTTTGGCGGCACTTCCTGGACGACTACGGTGTGGCGCCAACAGCCCGCCACTTGAAAGATGCAGGCATGTGGGTGGCCTCGCTGTGCACCAGCGCCTGGTTCAACGACGCCGCCTCGGCAGGCGGCATCGGCAAAGGCATCGCGGCCAACCGCGCCATCCTCGACCAGGCCGCGCAGATCGGCGCGCCGTGTGTGGTCATGGTGGTGGGCGCCATGCCCGACGGCGAGAAGGACATCGCCGGGCACCGCGCGCGCATCCGCGATGCCTTGGGCGAACTGGCCCCCTATGCACGCTCGGTTGGCGTGAAGCTGGGCCTGGAGCCGCTGCACCCGATGTATGCCGGAAGCCGCAGCGTGTTGAACCGCATGCAGGACGCCAACGACCTGTGCGACTGGCTGGGGGACGCAGCCAGTATCGTGGCCGATGCCTACCACTGCTGGTGGGACCCTGATTTCGAGGCCGAACTGCGCCGCACCGGCAAGCAACGCCTGAGCACCTTCCACCTGTGCGACTGGCTGGCAGACACCCGCAACCTGAAGGACCGCGGCATGGTCGGGGACGGGGTGATCGATTTCGCCCGGCTGCGCAGCGTACTGGATGAAATCGGCTACGACGGCCCGTTCGAGCTCGAACTGTTCTCGGAGCTGGACTGGTGGCGCCGGGCGCCGGAAGAAACCGTGCGCATCGGCGTGCAGCGCTGCGCGCCCTTCGTTGGCCCGCGCGTTCGCTAGCCCACCCACTGCGCTGCCGAGGAATACCGCATGAGCCCGTCTAATGTAGTGGATGTGCATACGTTTCTGGATGCCCGGCCCATTGGCCGGCAGCAGTGGTTGGTGATTGGGCTGGGGCTTCTGATCCTGGTGCTCGATGGCTTCGACACGATGATGATGGGCTTTATCGCGCCGGCCCTGGTCCAGGATTGGGGGTTGCAACGGCACGTGCTTGGGCCGCTGATGATGAGCGGCCTGGTGGGGCTGTCGTTGGGCTCGCTGTTTGCCGGCCCCTTGGCCGACCGATTCGGCCGGCGTGTGGTGATCATTGCCTCGGTCGCGTTCTTTGGCTTCTGGTCGCTGGCCTGCGCACTGGCCCAGGACCTGACGATGCTCACCGTGGCGCGCTTGCTGACCGGGGTAGGGCTGGGGGCGACCATGCCCAACATCACCACCTTGCTCGCCGAGTGCGCGCCACTGCGCAGGCGCTCGACGCTGGTCACCTCGACCTGGTGCGGGTTCGCATTCGGGGGCGCCATGGGGGGCGTGTTGAGCGAGTACCTGATCGAAGACTACGGCTGGCAGGCGGTGTTCGTTGCCGGTGGGTTGATGCCGTTGGTGCTCGCGCTGGTGCTGGCGATGCTGCTGCCCGAGTCGCTGCGCTACATGATTCAGGCCAAGCAGCCACAGGCGCGGATCGTCGCGGCCATCAACGCCCTGGCACCGGGCGCTGCCAACCTGCACACCCGTGTGGTCAGCAGCGAGCACAGCGGCCTGGTGGCGGCGCGCCAAGGGGTCGGTAGCCTGGTGCGGGGGCCTTATCGGCTGGGCACGTTGATGATTTGGGTTGCCATGTTCGCAGGTTTTCTCAACCTCTACCTGCTCAGCAACTGGCTGCCGATCACCGCGCAATCTGCCGGCATGAGCTTGTCCCAGGCGGCGATCATCGGGGCAGTGCTGCAGCTGGGTGGGGCGGTGGGCGACTTCAGCGTCGGGCTGAAGATGGACCGCTGGGAGCAGAACAACGTGGTCAGCCTGATGTTCGCGGGCAGCGCGTTGGTGTCGGTGTTGATTGCCTTGTGGGCCGATGGTGCGCTGGCGCTGTACGTGCTGGTGTTCTGCCTGGGGTACTGCATGATGTCGGCGAATGCCGGGTGTTTCGCCCTGGCGGCCAATTTCTACCCAACGGCCATCCGTGCCACCGGGGTGAGTTGGGTGTTTGGCATCGGCCGCACCGGGGCGATTCTGGGGGCGGGCGCGGGGGCTGTGATGATGGGCTGGAACTGGTCGATCACACAGATCTTCCTGTTCCTTTGCGTGCCTGCGCTGGGGGCGATGATTGCCATTCAGTGCAAGCGGTTGGTGGCGTCGAGGGCGCTGGGTGCAGTGTCAGGGTAGCGCGCAATTGAACACCGCGCCTGTGGCCCTTTGCAGGCTGATGCCCTTGCCGCGGTAGGTTCTGATTTCGAACGCCGATTCCAGGGTGGCCAGGACGCCGCGCAGGTAGTGGACCTGCACCTCGATGATTTTCGTGCCAGGATCGAAGTCGTAACCCCAGATGCGTTTGTACAGGGTCTTGCGGCTCACCACCTCGCCTGCGTTTTCCAGCAGCAGGTGAAGCAGGCGGCATGGCGTTGCCTTGAGCGTGTGGCTGATGCCGTTACAGATGATCTGGCAGGCACATACATTCAACGACAACACCTGGCCGCAGGCTGACCTGATTGCCACGGTTTGCGCTTTGCTGAAGGGGACGCCGCTCACTGGAAACTGCACGCTTTACTGTATCAAGATGCAGGATGCTATATTGTGTGCAGCAATGAATGCAACGGACTGTTTGGTTAGTGTTGTTCACCCAACCGCCGCGCCTGCGCCGCATCGCGAGCTGCGCTCGCTCCTACCAGGGCTGCGCAATCCTCCTGTAGGAGCGGGCTTGCCCCGCGAACACCGGCGCAGCCGGTGCCATGCACCGCGTCGCCTGCTTCGCGGGTCAAGCCCGCTCCTACAGAAGCCTCCACGGCCTGCCGTGGACTATTCAAGGGTGCAGCAGAATGCTGCCCTTCGCTTCACGAGACGCCAACCGCGCATACGCCGCCTTGTGCTCTTCGAGGGGGTAGCTGCTGTCTATCCTGGGGCGCAAGCATTTCTTGGCGACGAGATCGCGGATCGCCGCGAAGGCTGCCGAAACGTCCTGGTCGGTTTCCAGTCAGGCGTCGTATCCGAGAATTCGCTTCTCCTCGATCACCAAATCAGCGACGTCGATGCTGGCGGACATGCCGCCGACAAAACCGATGGAGATCAAGGCGCCACGAGCCCGCAGGGCTGCCACCATACTTCCCAGCAGTTCACCACCGACCGGGTCGAAGGCCAAGTCCGCACCTTTGCCCTCGGTAGCCGCGAACACTGCGTCCTTGAGCACGTCACGGGACAAGTCAATCACCACGGCTGCCCCCGAGTGGTGGGCAGATGACACCTTTGGCGTGCTCGAAACAATGCCGATAGGGACCGCTCCCAGCGCCAAGGCCGTTTGGATGAGCGCATGGCCCAGTGCGCCGGACGCGCCCGACACCAGCACCCGCTGCCCCGCTTTGACTTGGCCAACGCGGGTCAACGCCTGATAGGCGGTGACGTAATTGATGGGAAGGGCTGCACCTTCATCGAGGCTGATGTTGTTCGGTAGCTCGAAGAGGCGATTGTTCTCGATGACTGCCCACTGCTGTTGCAGGCCGTCCTCTTTGATTCCAAGCGTTGCACCTCCGTACACCGCCACCCGGGTGCCCCGTTTCAGAAGCGTGCTTTCCTCGACGATGCCAGCGCCGTCATTGCTCAGCACCAAAGGCGCCAGAGCGCCCGAGACAATGCCAGAGCGAACTTGGCTGGAAAGCGGGTTGACCGTGGCGGCATGGATCCGGACCAGGCTGTAGCCTGGCTTGAGCGAGGGCATGGGGCGGTCTTCGATGGTCATTTCTGCCGGCGAGCCGAACCGGCTGGCAACGAGTGCTTTCATCAGAGTATCCAACGGGTGAGGGAGCGTAGCGCTTGGGCGAGCCCCAGGGCGCGGGTGAGGGGAGGTGCAGGCTCAGCTTTGTGGGTGCCCCAACAGTGGCAACCTCGCCAGCATGTTCTTCATTGCAAGGGCGTCCCACGGCAGGTGCTCGGCGATACCGATACCCACTACATCGACGGCTGCGGCGACATCGGCTAGCAGGCGGATAACCTGCTCCATGTTCATTTTCCCCTGGGCGACGCCGTCGTAGGTGCCGGCGGCAATGTTTGGCTCGGCAAACAGCAGGGAGCGGAACAGGGTTGGATCAAGCACATCCAGGTCAAGGTGTATGGCGAGCCGTTTGGCGCCTATGTCACGCAGCCACTGCAGAACAGGCTCGCTGCTGGTGGCCAGCTCTGTTGGGCCAGCGCTGCGCAGGCCCAAGCGGCGCAAGGTCGCCGTTTCCGCCGGCAGGGTTTGCTGCAGGCCTGCATACATGACGTTGGCCGGCTTGAGGGGGCGTTGCACGGCGCCGGCGAATTCACCATCACCTTCGCCCAGCAAGTTGCCCAGGACCATGGCATGGGCGTGCTGGAAGTCTTGGGGCGTCATCACATCGGGATGGGCGTCTACCCACAGCACCGCCAGATCGCCGTCATACCGCTCATTCAGATAGGCAAACGGGGCGAGGTCCACCAGGCAATCGCCGCCAAGCACCACCAGCCGGTCAGGCTGGTGCTGCTCGATCAACCGGCGAGCGCTGTGAAACTGCTGGAGGAGCGCTTTGCGTCCGATGATGCCGTCTTCCAGGGGGAGAGGCGCAGGGTTGGGTTCGGCCACGGGCACATGTTCGACCGGGCCTTGTGGTGCGGGTGCCAGCCAGGCCAGCAGCTGCGCGCCAAAGTAGTAGGGCGGGTTGTTGCCGCCTTGCCATTGTGGGAACAGCAGGCGCAAGGTCTTTTCCTGGGTAGTGCTCATCAGTTCACCATCGGCTTCAAGCAATCGGGGTTAGGGCCCTGATGCTGCGCCGTTGGGATAGGCACTGCTTTGCCGTACAGGCCAGAGCCTGTGCTCAAACTGCCAGTTGGCGATCGGCCCCCGTCAGCAGCTGCTGCGCCGGGACGCCATAAGCCTGCTTGAAGGCTTTGCTGAAGTGCGAGAAATTGGTGAAACCGCAGCTTAACGCGGCCACACTGACCTGCTGAAAGCGCCCGCTGACCAGCCCGGCATGGCACGCTGCCAACCGTTGCTGCCAGAGCCAACGCATGACGGTCGAACCCTGCGCCGCGAAAATACGGTTCAAGCTGCGGGGCGACAAATGGTTCGCCGCTGCGATGCTGTCCACGGTCAGGTCGCTGCGCGCCAGGTTTGCCAGCAGGAAACGTTTGACCTGCTCAACCTGCTGCTCACGGCGTTGCTCGGTTGCCGGCTTGTGGCCGCCAAACGCACTCTCGTAGGCCACTGCGAGCACATCGAGCAGGGCTGCATTGAGGCGTTCACTGATGGATGACGAGGTGCTTTCGCTGTTGCAGGTGTCCACCAGCAGTGAGCGCGCAAGCCCGCTGAGTGGCGCATGGCTTTGCAGCGTTCGATTCAGGTAGCGCTCGACATCCGGAATATGCTGCATCACCAGCGGCCGTGGTATCCCCAGCACGACCTGGTCATCGCCTTTGGGAAAGGAGGCGGTGAAAGGGCGAGCGCTATCGTAGAGTACGATGTCTCCAGTGCCTTGTTTGGACAGCCGGTCGCCCTGTTGTACATACGCTTCAGCGCAGAAACTCAGTGAAATGAAATAGTGATCGAAGTGGTCATCGCTACGCTGGCGCGTGTATTCGATGGGGAGCGAGCGAATCCGCGAAAAACTCACGGTCCCCTTGGTCACCGACGTTAGCGAACCGTCGAAACAGTCATCGCTCAGTTGCCGGTTGGTGGTGGGCACGAATTGGGCCCCGACGACGTCCTGCCAGTAATCGAAGCGCTCTTTGGCTTCAAGGCCCTTGGTGGGGAAGAGAATCGTCATGGTGAGACACGCTTGAGCTGTGGCACGTCCTGTACGATAACAAACCTGGGTGGGCCTATACAGAGCACGGCAGTTCAGCCCCCTGTAGGCGCGAGCGCAGCTCGCGATGGGCTGCAGAGCAGCCCCGGCGTTCCAAGCCGCGAAGCTAACACCTGGGGCCGCTGGCGCGCCCCATCGCGAGCTCCTACCTCACGGGGCAAACCCTCGGATGGGCGCCAGCGGCACATCCGCTGCCTGGCTTAGTACTCCCAGAAAATCCGCTGCAGCTCCTTGCTATCCTGGGTCTTGGTCATTGCCACCATGGCCAGGATCCGCGCCTTCTGCGGGTTCAGGTCATGGGCCACCACCCAGTCGTACTTGTCATCGGGCTGCTCGGCATTGCGCAGCACGAAACCGCCCTGGTTGACGTGGGATGAGCGGATGATCTGCACGCCGTTCTTGCGCAGCTCCTGCAGTGCCGGCACCACCCGCGCCGCCACCGAGCCGTTGCCGGTGCCGGCATGGATGATCGCCTTGGCACCGCTTTGCGCCAGGGCCTTGTAGGCGGTATCGCTGACATTGCCGTAGCTGTAGGCGATGTCCACCTGGGGCAGGGCGCTGATCTGCTTGATGTCGAATTCCGAGCTGGTGGTGTGGCGCTTGGCTGGCAGGCGGAACCAGTACGACTTGCCTTCCACCACCATGCCCATCGGGCCCCAGGCGCTCTTGAAGGCCTCGGTCTTGATGTTGATCGACTTGGCCACGTCACGCCCGGACTGGATCTCGTCGTTCATGGTCACCAGCACGCCCTTGCCGCGCGACTGCTTGTCGCTGGCCACGGCCACGGCGTTGTACAGGTTGAGCATGCCGTCGGCGGACATTGCCGTGCCGGGGCGCATGGAGCCGACCACCACGATCGGCTTGTCGGTCTTTTCCACCAGGTTGAGGAAGTAGGCGGTTTCTTCCAGGGTATCGGTGCCGTGGGTGATCACGATGCCGTCGACATCGTTGCTTTCGGCAAGCTCTGCCACACGCTTGCCCAGCTTGAGCAAATCGTCGTTGGTGATGCTCTCGGAGGCGATCTGCATCACCTGTTCGCCACGCACGTTGGCCAGGTCAGCCAGTTCCGGTACGCCGGCGATCAGCTTGTCGACGCCCAGCTTGGCGGCCTGGTAGGTGGCGCTGTTGGCCGCGCTGGCACCGGCACCGGCAATGGTGCCGCCGGTGGCGAGAATGACCACGTTGGCCAGTTTCTGCTGGGTTTCAGCTTCCTTGGCCGAGGCAGTAGCGGGCAGGATCAGCAGCAGCGCCAAGGCGCTGGGGACGAAGGTTTTCACTGCAGCATTCATAATTATTGTTCTCTCTCTTCCTAATGAGATGGTTGCTGTGTCGCGCAGGGGGCTACGCAGGTTTCGTACCAACAGGCGTTGCCCAAGGCGCAGCGGTGTCCACGGGGCTATTCCATTCGGGGCCCCGAACAAGCATAGGAAAAGGTGTTCGGTTTTTCGGAAAAATTCAGGATAATCCGTTGCAGCAGCATCTTGACCGCGTTAGCGAAACGGATTTGACAAAACCGCTTCGTGTTTCCATAGTGGGTTAACGCAAACGTTTGCGATCCGATAAAAAACACAAGATTCGGAGTCATTCCCATGAAGCTGCCGTTCCCCGGTCGTCTGCTGGCGCTCGCCGTCATCTCCTCGTTGTCCCTCGCCCTGCCACTGTCGGCGGCCCACGCCGAAGAAGCGCCCAAGGTTGCCCTGGTCATGAAATCCCTGGCCAACGAATTCTTCCGCACCATGGAAGACGGCGCCAAGGACTACCAGAAAAGCCACACCAGCGATTTCGAGCTGATCGCCAACGGCATCAAGAACGAAACCGACACCGGCGAGCAGATTCGCATCGTCGAACAGATGGTGAATGCCGGCGCCAAGGCCCTGGTGATCGCCCCGGCCGATTCCAAGGCGTTGGTTTCGGCGGTGAAGAAGGCCATGGACCAAGGTGTGATCGTGATCAACATCGACAACCGCCTGGACCCCGACCTGCTCAAGAGCAAAGGCATCAGCGTGCCGTTCGTTGGGCCTGACAACCGCAAGGGCGCACGCCTGGTGGGCGAGTACCTGGCCAAGCAGAAGCTCAAGGCCGGTGACCAGGTAGGCATCATCGAAGGGGTGCCGACCACCACCAACGCCCAGCAGCGCACTGCCGGCTTCAAGGACGCCATGGAGGCTGCGCAGATGAAGATCGTCTCGGTGCAGTCCGGCAACTGGGAAATCGACAAGGGCAATGCCGTGGCTGCCTCGATGCTCAATGAATACCCCGAGCTCAAGGCCCTGCTGGCCGGTAACGACAGCATGGCCCTGGGCGCCGTTTCGGCCGTGCGCGCTGCCGGCAAGACCGGCCAGGTGCAAGTGGTCGGCTACGACAACATCAACGCCATCAAGCCGATGCTCAAGGATGGCCGCGTGCTTGCCACCCTCGACCAGGCAGCCAGCCAGCAAGCCGTGTTCGGCATCCAGGCGGCGCTGAAGATGCTCAAGGGCGAGAAGCCGGACGTGGATGCCGACAATGTCATCCAGACGCCGGTCGAACTCATCACCCAGCCCTGACCTTGCAGGAGAACCTGGCCATGTCGGTAACGGCCAACGAAGTGGTGCTCGACGCCAGCGGGCTGGGCAAAAGCTATGCCCAGCCCGTGCTCGGCGACGTCAGCCTGGCCCTGCGCGCCGGGGAAGTGCTGGCGCTGACCGGGGAGAACGGCGCAGGCAAGAGCACCCTGTCCAAGCTGATCAGCGGCCTGGAAACCCCCACCACCGGGCACATGACCTACCGCGGCCAGGCCTACGCCCCGGCCAGCCGCAGTGAGGCCGAGCGCCTGGGCGTGCGCATGGTGATGCAGGAACTGAACCTGTTGCCGACCCTGACCGTGGCCGAGAACCTGTTCCTCGACAACCTGCCCAGCCGCTTTGGCTGGATCAGCCACAAGCGCCTGCGCCAACTGGCCACTGCAGCCATGGCCCAGGTTGGCCTGGATGCCATCGACCCGGACACTCCGGTGGGTGAGCTGGGCATCGGCCACCAGCAGATGGTGGAAATCGCCCGTAACCTGATCGGCGACTGCCGGGTGCTGATTTTCGACGAACCTACCGCCATGCTCACCGCCCGCGAGGTGGAGCTGCTGTTCACCCAGATCGCCCGCCTGCGTGAGCGTGGCGTGGCCATCGTGTATATCTCCCACCGCCTGGAAGAACTGCAGCGCGTGGCCCAGCGCATCGTCGTGCTGCGCGACGGCAAGCTGGTGTGCGACGAGCCGATTCAGCGCTACAGCAGTGCCGAGCTGGTCAACCTGATGGTTGGCCGCGAGCTTGGCGAGCACATCGACCTGGGCCGGCGCAGCCTTGGCGCACCGCTGCTCAAGGTGGACAAGTTATCCCGTGGCGACAAGGTGCGCGAGGTGTCGCTGCAGGTCAGGGCAGGGGAGATCTTTGGTATCTCCGGCCTGATCGGCGCCGGCCGAACCGAGCTGTTGCGGTTGATCTACGGCGCCGACCGCGCCGACAGTGGCCGTATCGAAATCGGCCAGCCGCTCAAGGCGGTGACCATCGACTCGCCCAAGGCGGCGGTCAAGGCGGGCATCGCCCTCATCACCGAGGACCGCAAGGGCGAAGGCTTGCTGCTGTCGCAATCGATCAGCGCCAACATTGCCCTGGGCAACCTTGGCGCCGTGTCCCGCGCTGGGGTGCTCGACGGCGACGCGGAGCAGGCCCTGGCCGAGCGCCAGATCAGCGCCATGCGCATTCGCAGTGCCAGCCCCGCTCAAGCCGTGGGCGAGTTGTCGGGTGGCAACCAGCAGAAGGTGGTGATTGGCCGCTGGCTGGAGCGCGATTGCCAGGTGTTGCTGTTCGACGAGCCCACCCGCGGCATCGACGTGGGTGCCAAGTTCGACATCTATGGCCTGCTGGCCGAACTTGCACGCCAGGGCAAGGCCCTGGTGGTGGTGTCCAGCGACTTGCGCGAGCTGATGCTGATTTGCGACCGCATCGCCGTGCTCTCGGCCGGCCGCCTGATCGACACCTTCGACCGCGAACACTGGAGCCAGGACCAACTGCTGGCCGCCGCCTTCGCCGGTTACCAGAAACGTGACGCCCTGCTGCACGACGCAGCACCCAGGATGGATGCATGAAAACCACACCCCTCGACACCTCCGGCGCCACCCCGGCCCGGCGCAGCGGCACCTACTTCGGCCTGGGCACCTACCTGGGCCTGGCCGGCGCCTTGCTGGCCATGATCGTGCTGTTCTCGTTTCTCAGCAGCCACTTCTGGTCGTACGCCACCTTCAGCACCCTGGCCAACCAGATCCCCGACCTGATGGTGCTGGCGGTGGGCATGACCTTCGTGCTGATTATCGGCGGCATCGACCTGTCGGTAGGCTCGGTGCTGGCGTTGGCCGCGTCCACGGTCAGCGTGGCGATTCTCGGCTGGGGCTGGGGCGTGCTGCCGGCGGCCTTGCTCGGCATGGCCATCGCCGCGCTGGCAGGCAGCATCACTGGCGCGGTCACCGTGGCCTGGCGCATTCCCTCGTTCATCGTATCCCTCGGCGTGCTGGAGATGGCCCGGGGCCTGGCCTACCAGTTCACCGACTCGCGCACCGCCTATATCGGCGATGCCTATGCCTGGTTCTCCAACCCCCTGGCCTTCGGCATTTCGCCCGCGTTCCTGATTGCCTTGCTGGTGATCGTGGTGGCACAGCTGGTGCTGACCCGCACGGTGTTTGGCCGCTACCTGATCGGCATCGGCACCAATGAAGAAGCCGTGCGCCTGGCCGGTATCGACCCGCGCCCGTACAAGGTGCTGGTGTTCGCCCTGATGGGCGTGCTCGCAGGCCTGGCCGCGCTGTTCCAGATCTCGCGCCTGGAGGCTGCCGACCCCAATGCCGGTTCCGGCCTGGAGCTGCAGGTGATCGCCGCCGTGGTGATCGGCGGCACCAGCCTGATGGGCGGGCGCGGCTCGGTCATCAGCACGTTCTTCGGCGTGCTGATCATCTCGGTGCTGGCCGCGGGGCTGGCGCAGATCGGCGCTTCGGAACCGACCAAACGCATCATCACCGGGGCGGTCATCGTGATCGCCGTGGTGCTCGACACTTATCGCAGCCGGCGTGCAGGCCGGCGGAACTGAAACCATGGCAACCATCAAAGACGTCGCGGCCCTTGCGGGCATTTCCTACACCACCGTGTCCCACGTGCTGAACAAGACCCGCCCGGTCAGTGAGCAGGTGCGGCTGAAGGTCGAGGCGGCGATCATCGAGCTCGACTACGTGCCCAGCGCCGTGGCCCGCTCGCTCAAGGCCCGCAGCACGGCCACCATCGGCCTGCTGGTGCCCAACAGCGTCAACCCGTACTTCGCTGAACTGGCCCGGGGCATCGAGGATGCCTGCGAGCGCAACGGCTACTGCGTGATCCTGTGCAACTCCGACGACAACCCACAAAAGCAGCGCAGCTACCTGCGCGTGCTGCTGGAAAAGCGTATCGACGGGCTGGTGGTGGCCTCGGTGGGCGAAGATGCCGACCTGCTGCAGAGCCTGGCCTGCGTGCGCACGCCAATGGTCATCGTTGACCGTGAACTGGACGGCGTGGACGCCGACCTGGTGCGCATCGACCACGAGCAAGGCGCCTACCTGGCAACCCAGCACCTGCTGGAACTTGGCCACCGCGACATCGCCTACATTGGCGGCCCGGCGGAAACCGGCGTGACCCAGTTGCGCCTGGCGGGTTTTCACCGGGCCATGGCCGAAGCCGAGGTGGCGGTGCGCGCACAACGGGTGCTGCACTGCGACTTCACCAGCCCCGGTGGCCATGCCGCCGCCGCGCAACTGCTCGAAGGTGAGCGGCCCACGGCGATTTTCGCCGGCAACGACATGATCGGCTTTGGCGTGCTGCGCGCCGCCGCCGAGCGCAACATCAACGTACCGGGCGAGCTGTCGGTGATCGGCTTCGACGATATCGAGCTGAGCCGCTATGTGTACCCGCCGCTGACCACGGTCGGCCAGTCGATTCGAGAGCTGGGCGAAAACGCTGCCGCGCTGCTGCTCTCGCGCATCGCCAGCCCGCGCCGCGAGGCCGCCGAACAGCGCATCGTCGCCCCGCGCATCGTGTTGCGCGAATCCACCGGGCCGCGCCCGGACCTGTTCAATGATTACCGCTAAGGAATCGTCATGAGTGCCAAGGTAGTGGTGGTCGGAAGCCTCAACATGGACCTGGTGGCCCGCGCCGAGCGGCTGCCACGGGCCGGTGAGACACTGGCCGGCGAAAGTTTTTTCACCGTGCCCGGCGGCAAGGGTGCCAACCAGGCGGTGGCCGTTGCGCGCCTGGGGGCCAGTGTGGCGATGGTGGGCAACGTGGGGGATGATGCCTACGGCCAGCAATTGCGCCAGGCCCTGAACGTGGAGGGTATCGACTGCCAGGCGGTGGGTGTGTGCCCGGGGGTGTCCAGTGGCGTGGCGTTGATTACCGTGGATGCCGCGAGCCAGAACTGCATCGTCATCATTCCCGGCGGCAACGGGCTGCTGACGCCCGCGGCGGTGCAGCGCTTCGATGCCCTGTTGCAGGCTGCCGAGCTGATCATTTGCCAACTGGAAGTGCCGACCGAAACGGTGGCCTGGACCCTGGCCCGTGGCCGCGCGCTGGGCAAGCGGGTGATCCTCAACCCGGCGCCTGCCACAGGCCCGCTGCCGGCCGAGTGGTTCGCTTACATTGATTACCTCACGCCCAATGAAAGCGAGGCCGAGGCGCTGACCGGCGAGCCCGTCAACGACATGGCCAGCGCCCAGCGTGCAGGCGAGCGCTTGCTGCAGTTGGGCGCAGGCAAAGTGATCGTCACCCTGGGCGCCCAGGGGGCATTGTTGGTGAGCCGCGATGGCTGCCAGCACTTCCCGGCGCCGCAGGTGCAGCCACTGGATACGACGGCCGCAGGCGACACCTTCATCGGCGGCTTCGCTGCCGCGCTGGTGCAGGGCAAGGAGGAGGGCGAGGCAATCGCTTTCGGCCAGCGGGCCGCGGCGTTGTCCGTTACCCGCGCCGGTGCCCAGCCGTCGATTCCCTACCTGGCGGAGCTGGCCCCATGAAAAAGACCGCGCTGCTCAATATCGCCCTGTCGCGAACCATTGCCGGCATGGGCCATGGCGATATCCTGGTGATCGGCGATGCCGGGTTGCCGGTGCCGCCGGGTGTGGAGCTGATCGACCTGGCGCTGACTGCCGGCATTCCGGATTTTGCCAGTGTGTTGCGGGCGGTGCTCAGCGAGCTGCAGGTGGAACGGCATGTGCTGGCCGAAGAGATGCAGAAGGTGGTGCCGCCGGCCTTGGTGGAGATCGAGCGCCTGAAAGCCAAGCTGGGCAAGCGCGAGTGGCAGAGCCATGAGGAATTCAAGTTGTTGTCGCGCAATGCCCGGGCGATCGTTCGCACTGGCGAATGCCAGCCCTACAGCAATATCGCCTTGATCTCGGGTGTGACGTTCTAAGCTGGCAATGTTTCAGCGGCGCCGTCGGAATGGGTGGGGCCGCTTTGCCGCCCTTTCGCGGCGCGAGGCCGCTCCTACAGTGGTCGTATTTCACTTCATGGCAACAGGAGTGCCCGTCATGCTCAAACCTCTGCTTCAAGGACTTACCCTCATGGCCGCCGCCGCCGTCACCAGCCTTCAGGCCGCCCCACGCGAGCTGATAATCGACACCGACCCCGGCGCCGACGACGTGGTCGCGCTGTTCCTGGCCATGGCCTCGCCCGACGAACTCAACATCCGCGCCATTACCACCGTAGCCGGCAACGTGCGCCTGGAAAAAACCGCGCGCAACGCCCGCCTGGCCCGCGAATGGGCGGGGCGTGAGGACATCCCAGTGTACGCCGGGGCAGGGCGCCCGCTGGTGCGTACACCGATCTACGCCGCCGAGGTGCACGGTGAAGAAGGCCTGACCGGTGTACCCGTGCATGAGCCGAAAAAGCCTCTGGCCGACGGCAACGCCGTGCAGTACCTGGTCGACACCTTGGGCAGCGCGGCCCCCCACAGCATCACAGTGGCCATGCTCGGCCCACAGACCAACCTGGCCCTGGCGTTGATCCAGCGCCCGGAAATCGCCCAAGGCATCAAGGAAGTGGTGGTGATGGGCGGCGCCCACTTCAATGGCGGCAACATCACCCCGGTGGCGGAATTCAACCTCTATGCCGACCCGCATGCTGCCGAGGTGGTGCTGGCCAGCGGCGTACCGCTGACCTACCTGCCATTGGACGTGACCCACAAGCTGCTCACCAGCGACGCCCGGCTGGCGCAGCTGGCGGCGGTGAACAACCACGCCAGCCAGTTAGTGGTGGATATCCTCAAGGCCTATATCAAGCACGACATGGACCTCTACGGCATGCCCGGCGGCCCGGTGCACGACGCCAGTGTGATCGCCTACCTGCTCAAGCCTGAGTTGTTCAGTGGCCGGCGCATCCACCTGAGCGTCGACAGCCGTGAGGGCCCGACCTTCGGCCAGACCGTCGCCGACTGGTACGGCGTGCTCAAGCAGCCGGCCAATGTGCTGTGGATCAACCAGGGCGATGCCCAGGGCTTTTTCGACCTGCTTAGCGCGCGCCTGGCCCGCCTGCAATAGCGGCGTGGGGCGCGTAGCGCTCGAACACCTGGTCGATGAAGCTGCGCGCGGCTTCGCTGCCGCGGTCGCGTACCAGCAGGTCGATGGCGATCAACAGCAACTCTTCGGGGGTGCCGGGGCTGTAGGCGCTCTGGCCTTCGGCCCATTTGACCTTGATATCGGCGTCGATGCTGTGGCTGCTCATGAAAAGGTCTCGCTGGTGCCTGGGGCGGAGGGGCGAACACCGGATCCTGGTGTTCGAAGGAGGCACAATGCCTGCACTTCTTAAAGTAAATCATGACTTTGCGCCCGGCACCAAGCAGCTTGTCGGGCGTGCGGTAAAATCCAGTCACGATTGCCGTTTCCCCTGAGGGAAAACCTTCAGGCAGACTTGTACGGTTTTGCAACGAATTCATGACAGCACTGTCCCAAGAGGCAGTTCCCCGTTTTATTTAGGAGGTTACATGTTCCGTACCCGTGCTTACCTGGCGACCCTAGCGGTGGCTGCTGTGCTGGCTGGCTGCAGCACCGGGGGTGATGCTGGTGGTGGCAAGGCGCCCGCAACGCCGGCCGGCAATGATGGCCGGTGCGAGGCCAGTGGCGCTGATTTTGCCATCGGCAAGCAGGGCAGCGCCGAATTGCTGGAGCAAGCGCGCAAGGCCAGCGGGTCGCAGATGGCGCGCATTCTCAAGCCGCACGACGTGGTGACCCTGGAGTACCGCTCCGAGCGCCTGAACCTGAATGTGGATGAGCAAGGCGTCGTCACCCGCGTCAACTGCGGTTGAGCCGCGCCCGCACCCATAACGGTTTCCCCCTGTAGGAGCGAGCGCAGCTCGCGATGGGCTGCAGGGCAGCCCCGGCGTGGTGAGCTGCGAAGCTGAGTAACTGGGGCCGCTGCGCGCCCCATCGCGAGCTACGCTCGCTCCTACAAGGGGTAGGCCAGGGTTCGCATTGCGGGCATAAAAAAACCCGCCACAAGGGCGGGTTTTTTTACAGCCTATCCGAATTACTCCGGACGAACCTGTGCAGCCTGCATACCTTTCTGGCCTTTTTCAGCCACGAAGGAAACAGACTGGCCTTCTTTCAGGCTCTTGAAGCCGTCGGATTCGATGGCCTTGAAGTGTACGAACAGGTCGTCGCCGCCGCCTGCTGGGGTGATGAAGCCGTAGCCTTTCTCATCATTGAACCATTTGACGGTGCCTTGTTGGCGATTGGACATGGGTGAATCTCCAGAACATTTAGTTTTTTCAGTGGTGCAATGCGGCCGAGGCTACGGAGCACGGACAACATCATAGTCTAATTCTGCGCATCTAGCGCCTTTTACCTTCGCAGGATCTTGATCCAGGGCAAATATTGGCCGAATCGGCCCCTGCAAAGGGGGTCATTTGGGCTTGCAGGCAGCCTGCACCACGCTCTGGGCGCGTTGCATCAGCTTGGCGTCAACGCCGTCCTTGCTGTCCAGGTCTGCGATCTCCTTATCGGTAAAATTCTTTTTGATGGCCTGTGCACCGCAGTCGCAGTGCTTTTTCGCGGTGGCGGCATCGACGCCTTGGGCGCCGGCGGCTTTTTCGCATTGGGTCATGTAGGACTGCTCGCTCCCGGCAGGGAAGTTGCCAGCGTTTGCGGCCAGGGGCAGCAGCAGGGCGCCGGCGGCCGCCAGGGCCAGAAGGGACGGAACTCGCATAACCAGTTACTCCTTGGGTTAAGGTCTATCAAGAGTAGGTTGCTTCCCAAAGTCTGATAGGAATTTTTCCGCGTTAGTTCACCGGGGTTGCGTAATTTCCAAATATTTCTGCGGGCCGCGAACCCGCGTGCTAGCATGCTCGGCTCGCGGTCACACTGTTGCCGCGGGCTTTTTTACTTTCCAGTCACTCTGGTTCGTCCCTGGCAAGCCGAAAGGCTTCTGCCACTGTGAGGCAGGCTTCCCTAGAAGGAAGGCAGGTCGGATCTTGTACTGGCTCATCCCAACCCACGTGACCTTTGGTAGGGGTCACCACTAGGAGAGGAGGCGCCATGCCCGTTATTACTCTTCCCGATGGCAGTCAACGTACGTTTGATCACGCCGTATCCGTAGCCGAAGTTGCCGCTTCCATCGGCGCCGGCCTGGCCAAGGCCACCGTGGCCGGCAAGGTCGACGGCAAGCTGGTCGATGCCTGCGAGCTGATCCCGAACGACGCCACCCTGCAGATCATCACCCCTAAAGATGAAGAGGGACTGGAGATCATCCGTCACTCGTGCGCCCACCTGGTTGGCCACGCCGTGAAGCAGTTGTACCCGACCGCCAAGATGGTGATCGGCCCGGTGATCGACGAAGGCTTCTATTACGACATCGCCTACGAGCGCCCCTTCACCCCTGAAGACCTGGCCGCCATCGAAAAGCGCATGATGGAGCTGATCGACAAAGACTACGACGTGGTCAAGAAGGTCACCCCGCGTGCCGAAGTCATCGACGTGTTCACCCGCCGTGGCGAAGACTACAAGCTGCGTCTGGTCGAAGACATGCCCGATGAGCAGGCCATGGGCCTGTACTATCACGAAGAATACGTCGACATGTGCCGTGGCCCGCACGTGCCGAACACCCGCTTCCTCAAGGCGTTCAAGCTGACCAAGCTGTCTGGCGCCTACTGGCGCGGTGATGCCAAGAACGAACAGCTGCAGCGCGTCTACGGCACCGCCTGGGCCGACAAGAAGCAGCTGGCTGCGTACATCCAGCGCATCGAAGAAGCCGAAAAACGCGACCACCGCAAGATCGGCAAGCAGCTCGACCTGTTCCACCTGCAGGAAGAAGCCCCGGGCATGGTGTTCTGGCACGCCAACGGCTGGACGGTTTACCAGGTGCTTGAGCAGTACATGCGCCAGATCCAGCGCGTCAACGGCTACCAGGAAATCAAGACCCCGCAAGTGGTCGACCGTATTCTCTGGGAGCGTTCCGGCCACTGGTCCAACTATGCCGAGAACATGTTCACCACTTCGTCGGAAAGCCGCGACTACGCGGTCAAGCCGATGAACTGCCCGTGCCACGTGCAGGTGTTCAACCAGGGCCTGAAGAGCTACCGCGACCTGCCGCTGCGCCTGGCCGAGTTCGGTGCCTGCCACCGTAACGAGCCGTCCGGCGCCTTGCACGGCATCATGCGCGTGCGTGGCTTCGTGCAGGACGACGCGCACATCTTCTGCACCGAAGACCAGGTGAAGAAAGAAGCCGCCGACTTCATCAAGCTGACCCTGGATGTGTACAAGGACTTCGGCTTCACCGACATCGCCATGAAGCTGTCGACCCGCCCAGCCAAGCGCGTGGGCTCCGAAGAGCTGTGGGACCGTGCCGAAGGTGCACTGGCCGATGCCTTGAACGAGTCGGGCCTGGAGTGGGAATACCAGCCGGGCGAGGGCGCGTTCTACGGCCCGAAAATCGAGTTCACCCTGCGCGACTGCCTCGGCCGTAACTGGCAGTGCGGCACCCTGCAGTACGACCCGAACCTTCCAGAGCGTCTGGATGCCAGCTACATCGCCGAAGATAACAGCCGAGTTCGCCCGGTCATGCTGCACCGCGCCATCCTCGGTTCGTTCGAGCGCTTCATCGGCATGCTGATCGAACACTATGCCGGTGTGTTCCCGGCTTGGCTGGCGCCAACCCAGGCCGTGATCATGAATATCACCGACAAACAGGCTGATTTCGCCCTTGAGGTGGAAAATGCTCTGAACGGTAGCGGTTTCCGTGCCAAGTCGGACTTGAGAAATGAGAAGATCGGCTTTAAAATCCGCGAGCATACTTTGCTCAAGGTCCCGTACCTTTTGGTTATAGGGGATCGCGAAGTCGAAACGCAGACCGTCGCCGTACGCACCCGTGAAGGTAAAGACCTCGGCTCCATGCCGGTGGCTGAATTCACGCAGCTGCTCAACAGCGCTGTTGCCCAGCGCGGTCGCCTAGAATCGGAGTAATGACTATTAAGCGTGAAATGAGAAACGATAAACGAACTGCACCGAAAGCCCCGATCAACGAGAATATCTCGGCACGCGAGGTTCGGTTAATTGGCGCTGACGGCGAGCAGATTGGCATCGTCTCGATTGATGAAGCGCTTCGTATCGCTGATGAAGCGAAGCTGGATCTGGTGGAAATCTCTGCAGACGCGCAACCGCCCGTCTGCAAGGTGATGGACTACGGCAAGCACCTCTTCGAGAAGAAGAAGCAGGCCAACGAAGCCAAGAAGAACCAAAAGCAGATCCAGATCAAAGAAATCAAGTTTCGTCCAGGGACGGAAGAAGGGGATTACCAGGTAAAACTACGCAACCTGGTACGTTTCCTTACCGATGGGGACAAGGCCAAGATCTCTCTGAGATTCCGCGGCCGTGAGATGGCCCACCAGGAGCTGGGCATGGAGCTGTTGAAGCGGGTCGAAGTCGACCTCGCCGAATACGGCACCGTTGAGCAGCATCCGAAGATGGAAGGACGCCAGCTTATGATGGTCATCGCCCCCAAAAAGAAGAAGTAATCTCCCGGGCACGGCAGGCCTGATGATTATTGTGTAATTTTATTCGAATGCGGAGTTCCAACATGCCAAAAATGAAAACCAAGAGCGGTGCTGCGAAGCGCTTCCTGAAGACCGCTTCCGGCTTCAAGCACAAGCACGCTTTCAAGAGCCACATCCTGACCAAAATGTCGACCAAGCGTAAGCGTCAACTGCGCGGTGCCAGCCTGCTGCACCCGTCTGACGTGGCAAAAGTCGAGCGCATGCTGCGCGTACGTTAATTCTGGTTAAGATAGAGGAAGTTACTCATGGCTCGTGTAAAGCGCGGCGTTATCGCTCGTAAGCGTCACAAAAAAATTCTGAAACTGGCTAAAGGTTACTACGGTGCACGCTCGCGCGTATTCCGCGTAGCCAAGCAAGCGGTCATCAAGGCAGGCCAATACGCCTACCGCGACCGTCGCCAGAAGAAGCGTCAGTTCCGCGCACTGTGGATCGCTCGTATCAACGCCGGTGCCCGCACCAACGGTCTGTCCTACAGCCGTCTGATTGCTGGCCTGAAAAAGGCTTCGATCGAAATCGACCGTAAGGTTCTGGCCGATCTGGCAGTGAACGAAAAAGCGGCGTTTGCTGCGATTGTCGAGAAAGCTAAAGCCGTTCTGGCTTAAGTACCCGCGACAATCACCCGGCGGCGCTTGCGCTGTCGGGCATTGAACGTCATCGATAGGGGAAGAGCCTTCAAAGCTCTTCCCCTATTTTCGTATCTGGAGTCTGTACATGGAAAACCTGGATGCGCTGGTCTCACAAGCCCTGGAGGCCGTCGAGCGCGCTGAAGACATCAATACCCTGGAACAGATCCGGGTTCAGTACCTCGGCAAGAAGGGCGAACTGACCCAGGTGATGAAGACCCTGGGCAACCTGCCAGCCGAAGAGCGCCCGAAAGTCGGCGCACTGATCAACGACGCCAAAGAGCGCGTCACTGTGGTGCTTAACGCACGCAAGGCTGCCTTCGAAGAAGCCGAGCTCAGCGCTCGCCTGGCCGCCGAATGCATCGACGTGACCCTGCCAGGCCGTGGCCAGACCACCGGCGGGCTGCACCCGATCACCCGTACCCTCGAGCGCATCGAGCAGTTCTTCACCCACATCGGCTACGGCATCGCCGAAGGCCCTGAGGTCGAAGACGACTACCACAACTTCGAAGCGCTCAACATCCCCGGCCACCACCCGGCCCGGGCGATGCACGACACCTTCTACTTCAATGCCAACATGCTGCTGCGCACCCACACCTCGCCGGTGCAGGTGCGGACCATGGAGTCCACCCAGCCGCCGATTCGCATTGTCTGCCCTGGCCGCGTCTACCGCTGCGACTCGGATATCACCCACTCGCCGATGTTCCACCAGGTCGAAGGCCTGCTGATCGACCGTGATATCAACTTCGCCGACCTCAAGGGCACCATCGAGGAATTCCTGCGGGTGTTCTTCGAGAAAGAACTGGCCGTGCGCTTCCGGCCGTCGTTCTTCCCGTTCACCGAGCCGTCCGCCGAAGTCGACATCCAGTGCGTGATGTGTTCCGGCAAGGGTTGCCGCGTGTGCAAGCAAACCGGCTGGCTGGAAGTGATGGGCTGCGGCATGGTTCACCCGAACGTGCTGCGCATGTCCGGCATCGACCCTGAAGAGTTCCAGGGCTTCGCCTTCGGCATGGGTGCCGAGCGCCTGGCCATGCTGCGCTATGGCGTCAACGATTTGCGTCTGTTCTTCGATAACGACCTGCGGTTCCTGGCGCAATTCCGCTAGGCCCAATCGACGCACTTTCTAGGAGAACAGCATGAAATTCAGTGAACAGTGGCTGCGCGGTTGGGTAAACCCGCAAGTCTCCCGTGACGAACTGGTCGCTCGCCTGTCCATGGCCGGCCTCGAAGTCGACAGCGTTACCCCTGCTGCCGGCCAGTTCAGCGGCATCGTCGTGGGCGAAATCCTCGCCACCGAACAACACCCGGACGCCGACAAGCTGCGCGTGTGCCAGGTGAGCAACGGCCAGGAAACCTTCCAGGTCGTGTGCGGCGCGCCGAACGCGCGCCCAGGCATCAAGATTCCATTCGCCATGATCGGCGCCGAACTGCCAGGCGACTTCAAGATCAAGAAGGCCAAGCTGCGCGGCGTCGAGTCGTTCGGCATGCTGTGCTCGGCCGCCGAGCTGCAGATCAGCGAAGAGAACGACGGCCTGCTGGAACTGGCCGCCGACGCCCCGGTAGGTGAAGACATTCGCCAGTACCTGAGCCTGGACGATGCCAGCATCGAAATCGGCCTGACCCCAAACCGCGGCGACTGCCTGTCTATCGCAGGCCTGGCCCGCGACGTCAGCGCCTTGTACGACACCCCGGTCACCCGCCCCGTGGTGCCCGCCGTTGCCGCCGCCCATGACGAAGTGCGCCCGGTCGAAGTCAGCGCCCCGGCTGCCTGCCCACGCTACCTTGGCCGCGTGATCCGCAACGTCGACCTGAGCAAGCCGACCCCGCTGTGGATGGTTGAGCGCCTGCGCCGCAGCGACGTGCGCAGCATCGACGCCGCCGTCGACATCACCAACTACGTGATGCTCGAACTCGGCCAGCCGATGCACGCCTTCGACCTTGCCGAGATCAACGGCGGCATTCGCGTGCGCATGGCCGAGGAGGGCGAGAAGCTCGTTCTGCTCGACGGCCAGGAAGTGGCCCTGCGTGCCGACACCCTGGTGATCGCCGACCACACCCGCGCCCTGGCCATCGCCGGCGTCATGGGTGGCGAGCACAGCGGCGTGAACACCGAGAAGACCCGCGACCTGTTCCTGGAAAGCGCCTTCTTCGAGCCGATTTCCGTCGCCGGTAAAGCCCGTTCCTACGGCCTGCACACCGATGCCTCGCACCGCTACGAGCGCGGCGTCGACTCGCAACTGGCCCGCGAAGCCATCGAGCGCGCCACCCAGCTGCTGCTCGACATCGTTGGCGGCGAAGCCGGCCCTGTGGTCGAAGCCGTCAGCGAGCAGCACCTGCCGAACATCGCCCCGGTGACCCTGCGCGCCGAACGCATCACCCAGATGCTCGGCATGGAAATGGACCCAGCCCAGGTCGAGCAACTGCTCAACGCCCTGGAACTGACCACCACCCGCACCGGCGACGCCGAAGGTGTAGCCCAGTGGACGGTAACCGTCCCAAGCCACCGCTTCGACATCAGCCTTGAAGTCGACCTGATCGAAGAGCTGGCCCGCCTGTACGGTTACAACAACCTGCCGGTACGCTACCCGCAAGCTCGCCTGGCGCCGCAAGCCCGCCCGGAAACCCGCGGCGAGCTGCCCAACCTGCGCCGCCTGCTGGTTGCCCGTGGCTACCAGGAAGCCATCACCTACAGCTTCATCGACCCGAAACTGTTCGAGCTGTTCAGCCCAGGCGTCGAGCCACTGCTGCTGGCCAACCCGATCTCCAACGACATGGCCGCCATGCGCGCGTCCCTGTGGCCGGGCCTGGTCAAGGCGCTGCAGCACAACCTGAACCGCCAGCAAGACCGCGTGCGCCTGTTCGAAAGCGGCCTGCGCTTCGTCGGCCAGCTCGGTGACCTGAAGCAGCAACCGATGATCGCCGGCGTTGTCACCGGTAGCCGCCTGCCAGAAGGTTGGGCCAACGGCCGCGACGCCCTCGACTTCTTCGACGTCAAGGCAGACGTGGAAGCCCTGCTGGGCTACAGCGGCGCCCTGAGCGACTTCACCTTCGCCGCCGGCAAGCACCCAGCCCTGCATCCTGGCCAAACCGCTGTGATCCAGCGCGAGGGCAAGGACGTCGGCTACCTCGGCGCCCTGCACCCGGAGCTTGCCAAAGCGCTGGACCTGGACCGCCCGGTGTTCGTGTTCGAGCTGGTATTGGGTGATGTGGTGGAAGGCCGCCTGCCGAAATTCAGCGAACTCTCCAAGTTCCCGGAAACCCGCCGCGACCTGGCGTTGATCGCCGGACGTGATGTAGCGTCTCAGGATGTGCTTGAAGTAATTCGTGACAATGCAGGCGAATGGCTCACAGACCTCAGGCTGTTTGATGTCTACCAGGGTAAAGGCATTGATCCTGATAGAAAAAGCCTGGCCGTTGGCTTGACCTGGCAGCATCCATCGCGCACTCTTAACGACGATGAGGTGAACACTACCCTGCAAAACATCCTCACCTCGCTCGAACAAAGGTTGAACACCACGTTAAGGAAATAACGGCATGGGTGCTCTGACGAAAGCTGAGATGGCCGAAAGGCTGTACGAGGAGCTGGGGCTTAACAAGCGTGAGGCCAAAGAACTGGTCGAGCTGTTTTTCGAAGAAATTCGGCACGCACTTGAAGAGAACGAGCAGGTGAAGTTGTCCGGTTTCGGCAACTTCGACCTTCGCGACAAACGCCAGCGGCCGGGCCGCAACCCCAAGACAGGGGAAGAAATCCCGATCACTGCACGGCGTGTCGTCACCTTTCGTCCAGGGCAGAAACTGAAAGCCCGGGTTGAGGCCTATGCTGGAACCAAGCCATAACGACGAACTGCCCCCCATACCGGGCAAACGCTACTTCACCATCGGTGAAGTCAGCGAGCTGTGTGCCGTAAAGCCACACGTGCTGCGGTATTGGGAGCAGGAGTTTCCGCAGCTGAACCCTGTGAAGCGGCGGGGCAACCGGCGGTATTACCAGCGCCAGGACGTGCTGATGATCCGCCAGATCCGGGCCCTGCTGTATGACCAGGGCTTCACCATTGGCGGGGCGCGGTTGCGGCTCTCCAGTGATGAGGTGAAGGATGAGTCAAGCCAGTACAAACAGCTGATTCGGCAGATGATTGTCGAACTGGAAGATGTGCTGGTGGTGTTGAAGAAGTGAGCTGGTTTTTGGTGAATGAAAATTTTTGAGAAAAAGCTTTCATTTATCAAAAGGTTAGGGTACATTCTTCAACGTTCTCGGCAGGATTGAGAACATGCTTCAAAGCCCAGTCGGGGCGTAGCGCAGCCCGGTAGCGCACTTGCATGGGGTGCAAGGGGTCGAGTGTTCGAATCACTCCGTCCCGACCATATATTTCAGCGACTTAGCCACCTTCGGGTGGCTTTGTTGTTTTTGGGTGTGGGGAGTTTTTCGGGACTTCATCCGATTTTCCTCTTCAATATCGTCAACACCGGCCCGCGCGAGTCCGTTGTTGATACCATGTTCGCAGCTTCAATCAGCTTGCCCAGCTCAGCGCCGGAGTAGTGGCTGGTGACGCTGCCGTTCTTGTGCCCGAGCAGTGACTTCCGATCCTCTTCAGTAACGCCTGCGGCGCGCAATCGTCGCCCGAAGGTGTGCTTCAAGTCGTGAATTCTGATCGAGGCATATCCAGGGTGAGCGGGGCGAAGGTTTTCCTCCTGCCAGAGTTTCGCCGCTCTCACCCGCGCCTTCTTCCAGGCTGAGTCGTTCATCCGGTGCATCGCGGTCCCGTTGTATGGGAAGACCCATTCCTTGCTGATGCCGCGTTGCCGCTCGATGATCGACTTGGCCACGCTGTTCAACACCACCAGGCGCTCGTCGCCGTTCTTTACGCCCGACCGGGCGTGTCTCCCGCCAAAGTCAGCGGGGATCAGGAACACACTGGTCCCCAGTTCCGGCACCGAAATCTCCCAATCCCACCTCAGCTTGCACACCTCCTGCTCGCGGCATCCCGTGTTCACTTTGAACAGGGCCATCGTCTGCAGGTGGCCAGGCAGTTCGTTGAACAGAATCGACTGCTCCTCCCACGACATCGGGTAGGGCTTGCGGCTCGACTTCTTCTCCTCAAGCTTTTTCAGCATCGGTACGCTGTCCAGCCAAGGCCGGCGGTCATCATCCCGCCACTTCCTGGCGCAAAGGGTAAGAACTCGCACCGCGCGCTCGATCGCGATGTTGATCGTCCGGTTGCTCACCGCCTTCTCGATTTTTCCGTCTGAGAGAACCTTTTCTGTCTGCCGATCCCGTATGAAAGGCTCCAAGGCCTGGTCATCAATGTGTGTCAACGGCAGGTGGCCCAGGTACGGGTGGAGTTGTTTCATGCACAAGGCAGTCAGGTGGATGGATGGCTGATCCTTGACTTCAAGGAGGTAGCGCATTGCGGCTTCCTCCCAGGTCCTGATCTGCCGCACGCCGTACACCTTCTGCTGTCGCAGCTTCTCCAGTTTGTGGATCAGGTACTGCTCTGCTTCTTCCCGGTCACTAGTGCCAGTACTCTCTCGAATTCGCTCCCCTCTGTAGACTTTATCGATTTGCCAGACACCGCCCTTCTCGTAGAGGCCGGTGATCGTTTTTCGCGCCATGTATCATCTCCTCGGCGCTCGCTGCGGGGCCGATTGTTGTCCTGTCCGGTGGCTTTTTCAATCGCCTTGGCCTCGATGTAGACGTCTGCCCACTCGTCCAGCTCCTGGCGATCAAAGGCCACGCCCTGCTTGCCAATGGGGAATTCCTTAACGCAGGGCCTGACCGTCTTGTTGAATTCATCCCGGCACATGCCGAGATATCCTGGGGCATCGCCGAAACGGATGAACCGCGGCTGAATGCTTGAGGGTTTTGCTGCAGTGGCATTCGCCATGGTTTTCTCCACTCCGCCGGTGGCGGCAGGTTGGTGGTCAGTCGCAGCTGCTCGAACTGGATCCGCTATCGCTGGAGCTGCTGCTGTCGCTAGACGAATAGCTGCTCCCGTTGTCGTAGCTGCTGTAGTCCCGGCCGGTGCAGGCACTGCTCGATCGCGTCGGCTCGTAGCTGTCCACCTGGTGGATGGGATGCGAGGGGCTGGCAATGCTCATTGGATTGAGCGGGTCGAGGACAGGATCCTGCCGACCAGCTGCCGGGCTATGGCCTCGGGCGTAACCGGTCGAACCGAGCGCGGCGCGTTGTGCAGGCTTCTTCTTGCGCTTAAACAGGCGGGTCAAGAAATTGAGCATGAGGTTCTCCATGCCCGCGCATATCGGCGGGCATATGTGTTAAAAAAGTGGTCAAAAGGAGATTCGATATGGGCAAGACAGCCAAACCGTTTTACTTAGCCGCGGCGCCGCTGATAGCTGTTGGTGCTGCATTTGCCGCTGTAGGCGCATCTGGGCAGACTGCTTTCGGCTACACCGCAGTTGGCTTGCTGGTGCCCGGCGTTGTGTTATTGATCGCCGAGTACTGTCGGCGGGCTTGAGTTTTAGGGTGAGGGGTTAGGCTGCTGGGCGCTTCATGAAGGTGATCCAGTGCGTCTTCTCGCGCTTGCCGGACTTGTGGCCAAATAAAGGCTTTTCTTCAGTGAGGGCCAGCAGCTCGCTGACCAGCACCTGGGTTTCGTTCCACTTGAAGATCAGGATTCCCTCGGGCTCCAGCACGCGGAAGCATTCGGCAAAACCTTGGCGGATGTCCTCCCGCCAGTCGCTGGTGAGCACCCCGTACTTGGCCCTCATCCAGCTGTCCACGCCGGCGCGGGTAAGGTGCGGGGGATCGAAGACGACCAGGCGGAACGTTGAGCCCTCGAAAGGCAAGTGCCGGAAGTCCATGAGCACATCAGGCTCTACCTTCAGCACCCGGCCATCGCACAGCAGGTGCTCTTCGTCGCGGATGTCGCCGAACAGGGCGCGCTGGTCTTCCTTGTCGAACCACATCATGCGGCTGGCGCTGCAGGGATCGAGCACTTTGGCCGCAGCACTCATCGCGGCGCCTTCCATACCAGATAGGCCATGTACATCAGGGGCAGGATCATAGAAGGTGCGCTCCAGATTCAAGAAGGCCGTCGCGGTCTTCGCGAAGGTTGTTGCGCTCGGTCGCCAAGCGCTGGATCTCGCGGTGCAGGTACTGGGCGATGGACTCGCCCGCGCGAAGGTCGCCGGGCATGGCACGCCCTTTAAGGGCCGCCTCCAGCTCGTTCAAAGTGAATTGCTCGATCATGGCATCAGTTCCTTCGGCACCTGGACGGTATCGCCGAGCTTGTAGTGGACGAATCCCCGGCAGAACGCGACCAGCGCAGTGGGGCCGTAGCAGAAGATGCCAGCGCCCGCCGGCCCGCCGCTGTAGCAAACGTCTTTGGCAAGGCCCGGTGAGTGCTGCGCGCTCCCGTGGTGTTTGTCGATCAGCTGGCCGCCTTGCTCCCAATTGGAAGATGGGCGATAGCCAAAGTCCTCGGCAGCGCCGCGAATGCTGATACTTGCCGGATATGACTCTGAGATCCAAATAGTCGTCCGGTGCTCCGGGTCGACCTTGAAGCCCTCAGCCATGGCGGCCGCCCAGTCCAGCGGCGCGCCGATCAACTTGGCCGTCTTCACTTCGATCAGGTCGGTCATGGCTGGGCACCTGGTGGAGAGGGCAGGTGCTGCCAGTGGGTAGGCTCGTGCTCATCGCTGGCGTCGCTATCCACGACCTCCCACTTGCCCTTGTTGAAGTAGTGGCCGTAGCAGGCCGACCACATCCAGCCATCGGTGCTCGAAGCGCGCTCTCCGACGATCATCACGTCCCCATCCATGCGCAGCCAGACGGGGGTGTCGAGTTTGGGCAGCTCGTCGTTGCACTTGATCCACTGGCTCATGCTCACGCCTCCTTTCTTCGTTCTTTCTCGATCTGGCCATAAAGAGCGTCCACTCGCTTCTGCTTGCGATTGATCGCTTCAGTACGCTTTACGCTCTCTAGCAAGGCCTTCTTGTAGGGTTCGATTTTCTCCAGCAGTCGAAGACGTTCGCGCGGACAGGTTGAGGCGTTGAACTGCTCGGCCAGCCGGTCGTGCTCTTTGAAATCGAGATGGTCGAGCGCTCGGTTCTCCTTTTCCATTTCTGCCAGGACGTCTGCCGACTGCCGATGCCAGCGCAGGTACAGAACATCGCTTTTCCTTGGCCCCTTGAGGAAGGGCTGCGACCTGATCCAGTCGATCAGCTCGTCTTTGGTCATCTCGTCGAGGATGTCTTTCTTGGCGGCCTTGCTCACATCTGATACCTCTCATCAATCCAGCGCCCAGGCGCCAGTGCGGGTGTAGGTTCTGGTTGTGTTTCGTGCGGGGAGAGCTGGCGCTGGTTGCCGGCCTGCAGCTGGCTGTCGGGGATGCAGCTGATGCCGACCCCGTTGAGCAAATAGCAGGTGACGCCCCGCTTGCTGTCATGCTGCACGTCTATGACGTTTTCGGTTGCGCTGGCGCCGGTGGCCAGCAGCAGGAGGCAGAGGGCGAGGCGGGTCATGGCGTCACCACTCGACGACCCCACCAGCATGAGGGCCCGTCGTCAGTGTCGTAGATGGCCAGGCAGAACCAGCCTTCACCATCTGGCTTGCTGGGTTCCCAGTAGCTGCAATCGGGGGCGCCAGACTCGAAGTAGCGTTCTGCGATGTCCTCTGGTGCGTCGGTTTCGAGTTCGACTCGGACCACCTCAAGTCCCTGCTGGGATACCCAAGCCTTGCTTTTCTCGACGTCGCCCTCGTCGAAATCGGGCAGGTCAGGGTGCTGAAACATCCCGTATTCGTCACGGCGCACAACTGCGGGCTTGATCAGGCTCTGGCGGTCAAGGCGTTCGATCTCCGCAAGGATCAGTGCACCAGCTTTCACCAGGTCGCGCCGGCGATCTGCGCTTGGCTTGAACGTTTCTGGCGCCCATGGCCAATCGGTACTCATGGTTCCAGGCTGGCCGGAGAGACGAGCGTAGACGCTTGCTGCCCTGGCCAGTTCGCCGCTGGCGTAGTCGTCATCGCGATTTAGCGAGTAGCCTTCGTCGCTGACCTGCCGCTGGCGCTCGAGCACGACGGCCAGCGCCGCGCGGTTGAGGGTGATTCCACTTTTCTCGGGCATGACGATTCCTTGGCCGCCATATCGCGGCAGTGAATAGAGGGGAGAAGGGTTACAGCTATGGAGTACAGATGTTCTCTTTCGGCGCGGAGTCTTCCGCGCGCATGAAGGCCGCCATGGTGCCCATCTGCTCGACGATGGCGCGTTCCTCAGCCGATGCGGTCTTGGCGATGTTGCTCTTGCGCTTCTGGCACAGCCGACAATCGACCATGCCCCAGTCACCTGACAGGTCGGAGGAATCCCCTAGCCACGTTCCGCAGGGTGCTTGCTCAAGGTCATCCAGGTCGGTGAATGGTGCGAAGTGCGTCGTCATGACTTCGTCTCCGGCTCTGCGCCGGCGGCGGATAGCTGATGATCAATTCGCCCGATCAGCTGCAGGGTTGCGCCGCGGAAGCCAATCTCGGACTTAATGGCTAGGAGCTCTGTGTAGCATTCGCGCAGTAGCGCATCACGCTCGGCCAGCTGGGCGCGCAGGGTGTCGAATGTGCTCGCCCTTGCCTCAAGGGCCACCCTTGCTGCGTGCAGGTCACGGCGCAGCCGCTCAACCTCGCCAGGATCGGCGTGGGTGTAGAGCGGTCCAAGCTTGGCAATTTTGTCGAGGCAGGCGTTCCAGCCATCCTTGCGAGCATTAACTTCGGCTGCATTGCTCGGGATGACGCCCGGCAAGTATCTGGTGTAATGCTCTCGCTCAGGCAGAGCCACCGGCTCGCCCTGGTGCTGCTCGCCTGTCTGCTGAAAAACAGCTTCAGCAATCAGCCCGCAGCCCAGGTCATGCAGGCTCTGCACCTTCTCCAGCGCAGCGGCCAGAGAGCTTTCGGTGAAGGTCAACGCCTTCTCGGTGTTGCTGGATCGGTTTTCTGTGGGCATGGGGATACCTCAATGAACTTGAAAATTCGCTGCTTGCTTCGTCTTCCAGGGCTAGACTGGCTTGGTTCGACTGGGAGAACTGTCATGTCCACAGACCAGATTTCGCACTTGGAGCAAGCGCTTGTAGCGGTGCTTGCAGCAGCAGAGCAGTCAGGTTTAGAAATTGATGACTTGCGGCGAATTGCAATCGGTGGCCTGATGGGTAGCGCCTCATGGCGATGGGTCTGTTCGGATGCAGTGCCCGGCGCTATCGATGAGATTGAAAGGGCGACCAGGATCATTAATAGGTCACGACTCCGCAATCAGTCCTGAGATGATCGCTCTAGCTGCTGCTGAATCCTCTTTCCGATCCAGCGAACGACGAACACGGCCTTACTGTTGCCGATCGCCTTGTAGCGCGGCCCGTCAGGACATTCACCGGCGGGCTTGCCGCGATAGGGGATGCGGGTATGGTCGCCGGAGAAGCCCTGGAGCCATTCGCACTCGCGCGGGGTGAGTCGGCGAACACCAGCCCCCTCCTGGACCATTGGCTGGCCACGGCCTGTGCCGTCTTCGCTGGCATCGAAGCCCTCAGCCTTCAGCGTGTGAGTGATCTCGCCAGTGATGCACACGGCGGCCTGGCCGCCGGCGTTTGGATGGCTGGAGCCGTGACCCATGGCTCGGAGTGTTGGGGCCAGTTCACCAGCATCAGCACCATGATCGTTGCAGCTGAAGGCAAGCAGAGCGTTCTCCTGGCCGCTGTTACGACCCAGCGCGAATGCCTGGTCATCAAGCGTGCAGGGATCTTGTGTGCCATGGACGACAAGCATGCCGCTCTCGGCATCCTGCTGGGTGTAGCTACCAGCCGCTTTGCCATTCGCCTGAAGCGTGCCCGAGACGATGAATGCCTCGCTCTCGAAATCCATTCTTCCGCTGGCGCTGGCGCATGCGTTGCGCGCTGGAGCCACATCAATCGGGCCGCTTGTGTTGTTACCGCCGAACACCTTTGGCCAGTCGGGCGGCGCGACTACATGCCCGCCAGTGGCTCCGTCTGTTCCCGGGAAGCCACCGCCTTCAGTGCGTGCATCAAGGGTGCAGGCAAGGTCTTGCCCCTCGCCTCGGCGCGGCGGAGTATCCCGGCGCACGCCTTCGCGCTCAAAAAGTATTTCGAGGGGATCGAACCCTGCTCTAGCACTTGCGACAACGAACACACGGCGGCGTCGTTGGGCCAGGCCGAAATATTGGGCATCCAGAACCCGCCATGCGGCTGTTCGCGTGGGTCCATACACACAACCAGCGTCCTTCCATTTGCCCCCTGGCGGTTGGAGTTCTTCGGATTCGCCCACCAGGGCGCCGAGGAAGCAGCCGAACGCATTGCCCTTGTCGGAGAGGACGCCTGGGACGTTTTCCCAGAGACAGGTAGCCTCGGGCTCGCCGCGCTTTGTTCGAACATGGTCAATTGCATCAAGGAGCTCCACGTATTTGATGGTGAGGGCGCCGCGGGGATCGGACAGGCCCTCGCGCATGCCTGCGACGCTAAAGGCCTGGCAGGGCGTGCCGCCTACCAGCACCTCGGGCGCCGGGATTTTGCCGGACAGCACCGAGGACGCCAGGCGGGTCATGTCGCCGTGATTCGGCGTTCCGGGGTAGTGGTGAGCCAGCACCGCGCTAGGGAACGGCTCGATTTCGGCGTACCACTCGGCACGCCAGCCCAGCGGGTGCCAGGCTACGGTCGCAGCTTCAATGCCGCTGCAGACGCTTCCGTAGGTGATGGGCATGATGGCTCCTGGCCGGTATAGTCCTGCAATTTAGGAAGGGATGGACAGGTATGTCTCTTTGCTTAGCAATCACTGACGCTGACTGGATCCTGACAAAGGATGTTTTGGGGGTCATAACACCTATAGCCGGAGCACTAATTAGTGCCGGCACTCTTTGGGTGGCTTACAAATTTGGGCGAGAAGGCTTGAATACATGGAAAAGGCAGTTAAAGGGGACTTCTGATCACGCACTTGCCAGATCCGCAGCAGTCGCAATCTATAAGTACCGCGACCTTTTGATTATTCTCTGGGAAGTTGGCGGGCATGCTATAGATGAAATTGAAAGTAATCGCTGGATCAATCCAGACGATGATAGTGATTTTTCTAGCACCTTCTTCCAGTCTTGGCTGGATAAGATGAGGGCCGCGCGTTCGGAGTTGGAGGCGATAGGGGTAGAGTGTGCTGCAATTTGGGGCGGAGTATTCGAAAATGGATTTTCTGAAATTTATCGGCGTGAAGGTGAGTGTTCAGAAGCCATCGAGAATTGTCTATATCTTTATTCTAAGGGGGGGTTCGATCCGAGCATGGAGTATACGTCAGATTACTCACAGCTCAGGTGGTTGAAGTTTAAAAACGAAGTTGGCAAGGATAGGGTTGACGTCAAGAAGTACATTGATGGTCTGTTCGCGCCTCTGGTGGCTGAGATTAATTCAAAACAGCTTAAAGACATCTAATATCGCCTTGCAGGAATTGCGTTATCGTTGAATAAGGGAAGGCGCTGGCGGGCAACGCCAGAGGGTCAGGCGGCGTATCGAGAGCGCAATGCCTCTGCTATACGCGGGTCGGGCTGCATATCGGCGTAGGCCATTGCTATCTGGTGTTTGTGCTCTCGCCAAGCTTGGTGCGCTTCTGAAGCGCTGGTGTGATAGCCAAGAAACTCGTGCCGGCCAGAGAAAGGGTTTCTGCACTGAGCCACGAACCTCTGCCGCGCCTTGTGCCAAGAAACGCCGATCGGCAGGTCGCCGCGAATCGCCTGGCTATCCACCATGAACCTGTTCAAGTCAGGCGAGATAAACGCACAAGTTGCCGGGGAATAGACCTTGTTGCCTGGCACAAGCAGATCCTTGTCCAGGTGATTTCCCTCATGATCCTGGGCTGACATCCAGCCCCGGAAGGATGAGAAGGTGAGCCAATCATTTGATGCCGAGCAGTCCTGATAGGTGGGGTTCCTGATCTGAAACTTCTCGCTGTAGCATCGCTCCAGCATTCCGGTCCATGCCTTGTAGAACGGGCAGGTCCATACGGATCGCCGGCGTCCGCCAACCGTTTCGGTGAGGCAGACTTGGTAGTCGGCGTCGTTTGCTCCGACACCATAAACCAGCTTCAGGGCTTTGCTCATCGCGTTCTCCTGATATGTGTGGGCAGCGCCATGCCTCCGAGGGCCGGATGCGGCATGGTGGCAATTTGGGGTGGGATGGGGTATTACGGGTGACCGGCAAGAGGCCGGTGCACAAGGAGTAGTAAATGAGCCAGCAACAAGCGCAATTGGATGCACTGGAACACTTGCTGATGGCAGTGCTCAAAACAAGCGGGTCAAGCATCCCGAGCAAAGCAGTGTTCAGCAAAGCTGAATCATCGCTAGCAGGTGCAGACTGGCCGCCAGGTACTGATGAAAAGACAGCTGCAAGAAAGTATCTGGAGCACCTCAAGCAGCAGCTCTAATCCTGATCGCAGGAGAGCCGGAGCGCCTCGCGCGCTCTGAAGTTTTCAAGCTTCCGCGCCACAGCCGGTGAAACCGTAATTTCGTGGCGCGGCGGCTCCAGCAGGGGTAGCGCGCCGCCTGGGCCCAGCCCATGCAGGTGATGAATCATCAGCGTCATCGCCTCGCCCTGCTCCTCGATCCCGGCCCACTCCATCAGTTCCAGCAGGGCCTGCTTAGTCCCTGGTCGAACCTTCAAGCGCAGGTCTTCTTCCTGCAGCCTGGCGGCTTTGGCGCGGCGCTTCTCGTCGCGCGCCTGCTGAGACATCGCCATACGGCACCTCCTTGATTCCGCTGGGCGGGATGTGTAAATGCAGCTGGCGGCGACGCTGCTGCGTGAGCTTCTGGATGCGTCTCATGGGTAGCACACCTCAATGGGCGTTTTCTTCGTCGAGCCAGACGGCATGACTACCAGTAGGCGCTTGTTTCATCGGTACACGCCCCAAGGCTGACCAGTGGATCTGGCCATGGCCGCCGCGCACTTCACGGCGGGCACAGGCTGAGACATGGTGGCGATCATGCGCCCGCCAGGTGATGGACCGGGGCGAACGGGATGTCGTCGTCGAAGTTGTCCGGGCCATGAGCGCCTTGCTGGCTATGCGGTGCCTGGTTGTAGGACTGGTTGGCAGCTTGCCCGCCGTCGCGCAGCTTGCGAACAGGGTTTTTGGCGATATATGCGATGTAGCTGCCCAGCGCCGAGGCTTGGTTTTGGCCGCCAAGGATCTCGGCCGCCATGCGTTCGGTTCCGTGCTCGAACGGCGCTGCCAGCACCATGCGCTCCCCAATATCACCATTGCCTTTGCGGTATTCCTCTTGCTGCAGGACCAGGCCAATCTTCTTGCCAGCCAGCTCTACGCAGCATTCTTTCTGCTTGGATACGACCTTCTGCTCGTCGTAGTCGTAGAGGTCGAGAGGCTGGCTCTGCCAGGACAACTTCTTTACCTTGGCGCAGGTCATCAGCGCATTCAGGGTCTTGTAGCCAGCGATTACCTCGCCTCGGCCATTGTGCGTGTACAGCGGCAAAGGCCCACATTCCTGCCCGCTGTCAGAGATGAACATGATGTTTACGATCTCGGTGCCGTTCTGGTTCTGCTCGTAGAAGGCCGCTGCGATGGTGCCTGGGTATTTACCGGTTTCGGTGATGCGCTTGCCGCCAGTGTTTGCCTCTTTCGCTGCTTGGGTATCGAGTGCGTAGGAGCGTGCCATGGTGATGCCTCCTTAGGCTGCCTGCTGGGTGATTGCGTAGTAGTTGCAGATGGCCGCGTCGACGGCAGCCAGGTCGTTGTCGATCAGATCGTCCTCGAACATCCCCATCGGGGCCTTCGTGGTGTCTGATCCGTTGTTGCGGGTGGAGAAGAAGTTTTGTCCGTCCTGCACGACTGAACGAAGAACGATGGTCACCATGCCTTCCAGGGTGATCTTTTCGTCCAGCATCTTGCCGATGGTCTTCATCTTGATCTGGCCGCTCTCCGTCTCTTCGGTGTGGCTCAGGATGTAAACGCGGACATCGTCGGGAAGCTTCAACATTGCGTCGAAGACGTCCCAGGTGTGCCGGCCGATCTCGGTGAATTTGTCGAATCCGCGCTCTGCACTGCGGCGCATGAATTCATTGGCCAGCATGTATTGGAAGTCATCGATGATGATGATCTTGCGCTTGGTCTTCATGCAGGCCCGGATGATCATGTTGTGGTCATCGCTGATTAGCGGGGTCCAGGCGTTCGAATCTTTGAATGGAAGCGGCTTCCTGATCACCTGGATCAGTGCCACGTCTTGAGGGTTGAAGTTTCGGAGGGAAGTGCTCTTTCCGCTGCCGGACTTGCCCAGGATGAGAGATACCTTTGCCATGTCTGCCTCGTTGCCTATGCGTTGTGGTCGAAATGCCAGGTCACCCAGGCACGGAGGTACGCTCCAGGCCCTGGCTGCGGTGGATGGTTGCGCGCTCTCGCCGCTTACGCTCCCGAAGGGGTACGGTTATCCCGAAGGGCCGCCGTGCTCGGCTACGTGATTCAGGAAGTGATGGAGCCTGCCCAGGCGCTCGCAAGCATCCAGGCGGTGCAGAAGAAAATGGCGATGAAGCTGCCGCGCCAGGTGGCGATGCGGCGGGCGCGTTGGCGGCTGGTCATGGCCGCGGCCTCACTGATATACGCCCGGCCTTGATGGCAGCCACCAGCTTTGGCGGCAAGTGCGCGACAGGTAGTTCGCGTGGAAGCCCCGCGCCGATGATCGCCAGGCTGCGCTCGATCTGCTCAAGCTGCTCGTCAATGAGGGATTTCACAGGCGCCGTGCTCATGCCACTCTCCCATTCGCCGCCAGCCACTGCTGGTGCTCGCGATCTACGATACGGTTAAGGCGCTCGACATAGCCGCGCTGCTTTGGCAAATCGATCGCACCGGTCAGCCCGGCCAAGTCGATAGCCATCGTCAGCTCGCCGCGCAAGCTGTCGCTGAACGAGGCGTCGATAGCCTCGAACCGCGAGTTGATGATGGCCACAACCTCTTCGCGTGTTCCCTTGTTCATGCTGTCCTCCGGGCGGCGCCAGAGCCGCACATGGCTTCCATCTTGTCGAGTGCCGAGGCAATCACCCGGCGGCTTTCAACCCGCTGGCGCTCGTCGCGCTCGCGGATCATCGTGTTCCAGGCCTCGTTGTTCGCACGGGCCTGCTTCGAAGTCAGGTGGTCAGCCCAGTGCGTATCGCCAAACAATCCGAGTTGGCGGTCTGCCTCGCGCGCCTGGGCACTGTCTGCGTACAGCTCATGCTCGCGAGCCATAGTCGCCTCCAGGTGGTGGGTTACTCGGTGGGTGGGGAGGGTGGCTCAGGAAGATCCATCCAGTGCGTGACCCAGAGCAGGTCGTGGAACTCGCCGGTGAAAAAGCTGTTGTGGTGTGATGCGATGAAGACATCGCATCCATCAGAGCAGAGGACCTGCCTGTCTTCAGGCGGTAGTTGCTCCTCAACCTTGATCCAGCCGCTCATGGCTTCACCCGGGCGGCAAGCATGGCGTCGGCCAGTTCGTAACACTCGGCAACGAGATTTTCGCGTATTGCATCCGCGGTATTGGGGTCGGCACACAATCCTTGCAGCGCCTTGGCCGCGAAGTAGTCGCGCAGGGTCATACCATTGAAGTCGTCGTCATGCTGCAGGCCTGGCACCGGGAATGCCGGGCCACCAGTTGGTTTGCTCATTGCGTGAACCTCAGTAGGACCGCATTGGCCAGGAGCCAGGCGCGGGCGACCAAACCCACCGTGAAAGGTGGCCTGGCGCCTGCCAATGCGGTCGATGTGAAGGGAAGGGGATACGGGGTGCATCGGTGGCCACTCTCCGGGGCAAACCGGGTGTCGGGACGCCTCACCAGAGGGCGAGACGCTACCCACGCTCACAATTCGCGGCGATCAACTCGCGTTCAGAGTGGCCACCGATGAACCCCGCTAAAGGAACATCGGGCCTGCTTTTGGCTCACTGCAGGCAGGTGATTGAAGGCCGCTGTTTGCGCAGCGGATGCCTCGCTCGAAGCTACCAACATCGAGCGTTTCCCGTTGCTGATACCCGCCGGGATTAGGGTTGAGGGGTAGGCCGCTCGGGGCGGCCTCACTGATCAGCTCAGTGTTTTCGGGTTGCATCTGGGTGTGATCTGGCCGGCGCTGATCTCCGGCTTGCGTGAGAAGTGTCAGGTTCTACCGAGCCGGTCAGCTTTCGCCCGCCGGCGCCGCGCTTGTGAGCCTGCGTCGCTGCGCATAAGCCTGCGCATTCAGATCACACTCCGATGCAGCCTGCGATGGGGAGCAGGGCATCGGGCAGTTAGCGTCAGGCTGACGTGGCGCTGGTTGTTCAGGCTTCTTCCTGATCGCATTCCCAGCCCTTCACCTCGTACGCGAAAGCGATCCACTTCTCCTGGTCAGCCTCTGACATGCTGTTCCACCCAGCAGACTCATCCCGGGATACTGCTTCCCCGCCCTTGAAAATTACGGTGCCGCAGTTGCTGCCGATGTCTTCGTCGGCGTAGGCCAGCTCGATGGTTGCCTCTGGGAACATCTGGCTGAGCTTGATGAAGATCGGTTCAGGGAAGGACCAGGCCGTTTCAAAGCTTGCCGACTCAGGGCTGTCGACATTCGGCTCGCAGGCATTCCACTTGGTGCCCCAGGCAGATCGGGCGAAGTCCATGCTGTGCATGAATCCGGTCTTGCGGTGATTGCGCAGCATCTGCACGAACTGTTCGAAGCTTTCATCGCTCAGCTTCGACAGGTCAACTCGGTTACGGCTTTCCAACTGCATGGCGCCAACAAGCGGGTTGTCGCTGACCGGCACGCGAAGCACATGCTCCGCAGCGGTTTCAGCATCACCCATCACACCATTCCATGGAAACTCGCCTTCGAACTTGATGATCTTGCCGAAGTCGATTCGGCCTTCTTCGTTGAGCATCGCCTGAATGACTTCCTGCGGCGCCTTGACCTTGTTGGTTACCCAATTTGGCATTTCGTGTTCCTCCAGTGGATTCCCAAAGCACCCGGTCGCCCAGGTGCTTCAGTGAATACGTGGTCTCTCAGGTGCCGGTCGCTTATCCGGCAAATGCGCTCCCTGCTTCGCTTGAGGTGTTCGCACCGCTTGAGTCCAACGGGTTTTGCCCAGAGGACACCTGATCGCACCAGAGCCCTGCCGGGATGGTGGCCTGCTATGCCTGCAGGCTCGGCGGTCTGGTTTGTTAAAGAGCGGCGGCCTGTGAGGGCCTGGGCAGTCCCTGGTTGGTGACTGCTTGAGGTAGAATTTAGAAAACTAAACAGAGTTGGTCAAGGGTTATTTTTAGAAAACTTAACTTTCGCGACGCGAGCGGTTTAGTTGGACGCAAAAAAGCCCGCTCAATGGCGGGCTTCAAGGGGGAGCAAGGCGGATCCTAGGCGGGGGAGGCCCGAGGTGGCGGGCCTGTGCGGCGGGATCAGTCGAGAAGAGGAGGGAACTTCCCGCTCACGGTGTCGCGGTAATCGACAGTGGCGTAGATGCTGTGCTCGTTGGACAGTCGCTTCACGGCGGCTTTGGCCTCGTCTTTGGTTGAGAAGGGGCCCGCGCCGATGTTAGAACCCTCCATCGGCACGACTGGCAGGCCAAGAGCGATAACGGCCTGCTCGGATCTGCTGCGATCTTCATCTGGGCGACAAGGAATGGAGGCTACCCAGCCCTGTTTCAGTTTTGGTGCTGGAACAGATTCTACAGCCTCGCCGCAGAAGCGGCATTTGGTCGCTGCAGTCTTGATCAGTTCAGCGCAAGCGGGGCACGGACGTGTGTCACTGTCAGCTTCGGCAGGGGGCTGCCCCCCGCTCTTGCGAGCCATCAGGATCCCTACGATTAGGAGGATGCCTCCGATGATGGTGTAGTTCTGTCGCTCACCCATGAGCCCAATGTTGTTTACGCGCCCCAATCCTGCAGGCACTGAAACGTCCATAACCAGGGCGCCGATCAGCATTAGGGCGCCGATGGCCGCTGCAGTAATTCCGAAAGCTCGCATTGCTGTCCTCCATGAGTAGATACGCGATCCTAACACCATGGCTACTCGCCATCACGCAGGCATGAAAAAGCCCGCCGAGGCGGGCTATGTGGAATTACTTACGCTTCTTCTTCGGTTGAGGCGATGGTTTTGAAGGCTCAGGTGGGGCCTGCTTCTTGGCGGCCCTGGGAGCTATGAACGCATAGACCAGTGTTCCAAGATCCAGAGCAGCTATGATGCTTGCTGCGACGGCGCTGTACTGAACGACATACGCCGCTGTTGCAAGCCCAGCGAAGGCAACCATCAGCCCGAAGATCTGCCCGCGCCTATCCTTGTTGATGTGCCCATTGAGCCCGGTCAGCTGCATCAGGTGCGTGTGTTCCTGATCCTTTGCTGCCATGCCGACTATCATCCGACGAGTCTCCTCATCGTATGCGTTCAGCTCGCGAGCTTGAGGAAGAGGGCCGCTGAAATACTCCTGGCGCATTGCAAACTGAACCACCATCTCCGGATCCTTGCGGGCGATGGACTGTAGTACGCCCTCCAGCACATCGTGCTGCTGCGGAGTCAGCTTGCGATCCGATTCAAGACCCTCGATCGCCTTTACGACATCCTGAGGATTTGTCTTCACCTCTTCAGGATTGGTTGCTGCGCTCTGTGGCGGTTCGCCAGGAACCTTTCCCTTCGTCGTGCTGTTCAATTGACTTCCTTAGATAGTCACCTGCTGCCTTCCAGTGGCTCGCGACGCGAGTGGAGCAGCGGCCAGTCGGCATATGTTCCGAGTAATCTCCAACCGGCTGCAGATCTATAACGCTGCCCATGGCGCGAAAAGTCCTGCTTCTGATGATTACGTTGAGCATGTGTGCCTCCTTAAATTTGCGGGCAAGGTACCGTCACCCGCATTGACGCCCGTTTCCTTACGGAAATTGGCAGCCGATTCTAGACCTGCTACCAACCTACAGCAATTGAAGAAATGTAAATCCGCGCCACAAAACCTTCAATCACGATTTCGTGGCGCGCACAGTGACTATAGGTGAGACGGCGCTACCTGCCAGCAGTTCAGCTTTGCTCCGGCGTGCTATGGGCGTGAAATGGGGCTATAAAAGAACCGAGTACCAGAACACCTTCCCCAACACGCTGATCCCGCTCTCAGCCAGCTGCTGCGCGGTGTACTCCTCATCCGGGTGCTCATCCTGGTTGAAGCTCCTGAAGCGAAGGCCTCCGCCAGGCATACGGTACAGCGTCTTCACGCGAAGCTCGCCGCCGTGGTCGACTGCGTACATCTTCCCGTCCTTCACCGACGTCGACGACCTGTCAACACCGACCGTGCTGCCGTCCGGCAGAACCGGCTCCATGCTGTTGCCGTGCACAGTCACGCACACGGCTTGGTCGAACTGCACGCCCTGATTGCGCAGGGTCTGCTTACCGAAGCGGAGCTTTCTGCTGCTCGACTTCTCGATCACGGTACGTCCCGATCCTGCGGACAGTTCTACTTCCTTGAGGAACGGCACGTACACCTCGTCGTCGTCCAGCGGTGTTTCATCGTCCCAGACGGAGATCGGGCCGAGCATAGTGGCATTGGCTTTAGCAGTAGGTTCCAGCTCTGGCGAGCCTTTCCCGTCGGACAGCCATTCAGGGCTGCATCTCAGGGCCTTTGCCAGGGACAGCAAGTTTTTCCCCTTCGCGCCGTTGGTCCCGTTCACCCAGAAGGTGACCGTTGCCTTTGATACGCCAGTGGCTTCGCTGATGTCGGTCGCACGCAGGCCCAGGGCCTCCATGCGGGATTTGAGTCGGTCTTTAAATTCCATATTAAGGATTCTAAACATTCGTGCGTTTAGATAACTTGCCTTGTGCTGTTTATTTTTCTAAACTCGCCGAAGACACCGGAGAAACACCCATGACCTACGACGAAGCCCTGAATCACTTCGGCACCGGCCGCGCAATCGGAGACGCCCTTGGCGTTACCAGCAGCCGCGTCTCTCAGTGCCGTGCGACTGGCGGGTTCTCCTACCCAATGCAGTGCGTTTTGGAGAAGGAGTCGAGCGGCGCGCTGATCGCCAAGCGCGAAGACGATCCCGCCAGCACGCTGAAGAATTCCGCCGCCTAACCATTTTCTTAGCCGCAAGGAGCCACCACAGCATGTACACCGACCCCAGTCACCGCCGGGACAACGTCCACAAGGTGCGACTCAACCACTACAGCGATTTCCGGTTGCGCCGGCTCGCACAGTCGCTCGGCCTGCAGCCAGCAGTGCTTGGTCGAGAGCTGGTGGATTTGGGCGCAGAGCTGTTGGGCGATCCAGACATCGTGAGTCTCGCGGCGACTCTCAAGTGTTCAACAACTGCCTTGGTTCAACAACTGGTTAGCCAGGGCGCGCAGGAGCTGAAGGTCCTGCTTGACGAAAAGGGTACCAAACGTCTGAGGGCCTAATGAGGAGGAAGGTGGCATGACGAGTGCCGTAACGGGTCTTGATCCGGGCGAAGTTGAACGGGTCATCCCGGAATCTCTGAGGGAACTGATCAGGGAGGCAGCGCGCCGATCCGCACCGAAGGTGCGGCAGGCATTGAGCGAGAAAGGGCAGGCGGTTATCACGCGCCTCCCGTACAGAGCGAGGGACTCATAAGGGACAGAAAACAATCAGGCACAAAAAAGCCGGGATTGCGCCCCGGCTCTCTGCAACACACAAAACTCTTAGGTGAATTATGCATATGCAGACCCCCATTGTACAGGCCCTGAAAAGCATCGCGCCACAAAATGCGAACCACGATTTCGTGGCGCGCACAGTAAACCTTTTCAACTTCGAAGGTTTCGACGTCCGCGTTGTGCTGATTGATGGCGAGCCATGGTTTTCGGCCAGGGACGTTGCCGAGGGGCTTGGCTACTCAAACCCACAGAAAGCAGTGCGTGACCACTGCAAAAGCCCGCGTCCTGTGGGGGTGAACGATTCGTTCACCCTTGGGCCATCGGCCAACATCATCCCTGAGCGTGACGTTTACCGGCTCGTCATGCGCTCCAAGATGCCGCAGGCCGAGCGCTTCGAAGAGTGGGTTGTTAGCGAGGTGCTGCCCAGCATTCGTAAAACGGGCGGCTATGTCGCCCCGTCCCGGCCCGCCGACCTCAGCAAGCTGGAAATCCTCCAGATGGCCCTGGAGTCGGAGAAGGCCCGCGTCCTGCTCACCGTCCAGGTCGAGGCCCAGGCCAAGAAGATCGACCACCTGGAGAACCTGTTCAAGGAGGGCATGAGCCACGTCCAGTTCTGCAAGGGCCTGAATGGGGTCAACGTGATGCAGGTGGGTCACTTCCTTGAAGGCCGCAACTGGCTCTACAACGAGAGCCGATCCGGGACCCGCTGGCGCGTCGGCTCGTATGCCCGCGACAAGTACATGACCGAGCATCAGCACGAGGTCACCCCGCACGGCAAAGAACCGTTCATTTCCTTCACGCCTGCGCTGCTGCGCAAGGGCGCCGTGCGCCTGTACGAGCTGTACCTGGCCGGCGAGCTGCCCATGAAGAAGAACTGGGACGGCTTGCACACCCACGACAAGGCCGTGCGGGGTGCAGCATGAATCCTGAATTTCACAACGAAACGCACCGCATTGCGCGCAAGCGTCACACCTGCACCGAATGCCGGGGTTACATCGAGCCAGGCGACCGCTACGAGTTCGTCTCTGGTCTCTGGGACGGCGATGTGTCGACCTACAAGACCTGCGCGCACTGCGAAGCTGCGCGTGACTTCTACGTCAACAAGCTCAATTCGACTGAGATGCGCGATGCCGAGTATGGCGCCTACTGCTACAGCGAGGTCCGCTGCGATCTTGAAGAGGCCGCAACCGAGATCCCATCTGGCACCGGCCTGAAGTTCCGGGCGTACCGGCACGTCGTGGGTATGAGGCGCCGCGGTGGAGCAGCCAGGGCGGAGCGTGCGGCATGAGCATCATCCGCGCGCCTCGACCTGAGGCGAATTTCTATATGCTCAACAAGTCGATCAGCGAGGACGGGCGCCTGAGCTGGGCTGCCCGTGGCCTTCTGGTCTTCCTGTTGGGAAAGCCTGACCACTGGGCCGTGTCTGTCACCCACCTGCGCAACGAGACTGCCAAGTCGTCGAAGCCTACCGGGCGTGATGGCGTGTATGGCCTGCTGCAAGAGCTGATCTCCGCCGGCTATGTCGAGCGCCGCCAGGATCGTGGCGAGTCCGGTTTGCTGGGCGAAACCCACTACGTCGTGTCGGAAACACCGCTTCCGGCTTTGCCGTATCCGGTTGAACCGCTTCCGGCTCAGCCGTATCCGGCAAATCCGACACTAGTAAGTATTGAAGGTAAGCAAGGATTGAATGGAGCAAGTACCGACTCTCGCCAAGGCGAGCTGGTCGACTTCGAGCGCTTCTGGAAGATCTATCCCCGCAAGGTGAGCAAGGCCGACGCCAAGAAGGCCTGGGCGAAGATCAAGGTCGGTGCTGACCTGTTCGACCTGATGGCCAAGGCCCTGGCTGCCTGGTCCGTGTCGACCGACTGGACCAAGGATGGTGGTCAATTCATCCCGCACGCCGCGACCTGGCTGAACGGCAAGCGCTGGGAAGACGAGCTGCCACAGCCGGCGGGTGCCAGCCCGCGCGCAAGCCGCCGCCCGGCTGCCGGCCCGGACTTCGATGACCAGTCCTGGCGCCACGACACGAGTGATGACCTATGAAGACCGTCACCCAAATGATTCCCGCAGCTGCGCGGGCCCTGCAGGTGAGCCAGCCGGTACCAGTTGCCGGTCTGCCGCTGGGCGTTGTCGACGACGCCACCGGTGAGGTGGTGGAGAAGATCTTCCGTCAGCTGCAGGCCATCTTCCCGGCCCACAAGCAGGCCTGGCCTGATGACAAGGCGCTGAAGGCTGCCAAGCGCAGCTGGACGAAGGGCCTTATCGACGCCGGTATCAGCGACATCAACCAGGTGCGCTACGCCATCGAGGAGTGCCGCCGCAGCGGTTCTCCATTCGCGCCGAGCGTCGGCCAGTTCATCGGCTGGTGCAAGCCATCGCCGGAGCGCCTGGGCCTGCCTGCCGCTGATGACGCATGGATGGAGGCTCTGGAGGGCCGCTACAGCCACGAAGGCGTGCGTCTGGCGGCCGTGGCCACCGGCCTGTTCGATCTGCGTGCCGCCCAGCCGACCGACAAGGCCCTGCGCCGTCGCTTCGACCGGGCCTACGAGATCATTGTCCGCCGCGCCCAGGAGGGCGAGCCACTGGACGGCAAGATCGCCACCGGCATCGGCCACGACAGCCAGAAGAGCGCCGCCCAGCTGGCCGACGAGTACGCCAACCAGCAGCAGGCACGCCTGCTGGAAATCCAGCAGATTCCCACTGGTGCCGCCGCGTGCCGTGCACACCTGCTGGCCAAGTTGAATATCAAGCGCGCCGGGCAGCCGGCCGGGGAGGGTGCATGAGCCTGACAGATCGCGAATTGCTGGAACTGGCGGCCAAGGCCGCTGGCTTGGGGCCGGTGCTCTGCTACGAGGCAGCCCGCAATTGCCTGCGCATCGGTAGTCGCGACTCCTACCGACTTTGGCGACCGCTCCAGGACGATACCGACGCACTCAAGCTGCTTGTGGATCTCAACTTCGAGGTCGAGCGCAACGGTGGAGGCGAAAGGTTCTATGTCGGCCCATTTGGTGAGGCCAAGTGGATAGAAGACGCTGACGATCACTGGTTCGAAGGCGCTGACGAGCAAGAGGTCCGCAGTAGAGCGCTCCGTACTGCAATCGTTCGTGCAGCCGGCGAAATCGGACAGGCCATGCAGGAGGGCAAGTGATGCAGATCGCAACCGAGATGTACCGAACTGCCTGCCGCCGTTTCGAGGCGCAGATCGAGGAATGCGTGGAGCGAACCCTTGGCTGCTCGCTGCTGGAGGGTCTGGAGCGCGAGCGAGTGCACATCCATGCCGGGCAGGTGTTCGTCGATGGCCGTCAAGTCTGCTACGTCGAGCCGCCACGGCTGAGCGGCCTGAATGTGGTGTGGTTATTCCAGGATTTGACCGCGCAGGAGAATCACTGATGGACACCAACAAGATGACCGATGCCCAGCGGGCTGAGTTCGAGGTGGTTTTCCGGGCGAAGTTTGGCTTCGGGGCAACCGCTGTGGCTGAGGCCAAGAGCGAGGACGGTGCTGTGATAATGGGCGCTGCTCTGTGGGCTTGGAAGGCGTCTCGCGACAGGCTGGCGATTGCTCTGCCTGCTACGCCAGATCTGCCCGAGGAACCAGAGTTCGCCCTGGACGACTCCCACATGGACGCCTACCACGCTGCGGTTCGCATGCGCGAAGCCTGCGTGAAAGCGATTCAGGCCCTTGGCTTGCAGGTGGCGCCATGACCGAGAAAATCAGCGTAAACAGCCAGGCCAAGTTGTCCGAGGCCATCACCATGATGACCGGACTGTTCCGCGAGAAGAAGTTCGTTGTGGTCAGCATGCGCCCGGGCAAGGACCGCACCCTGGATCAAAACGCATTGTGGTTCGCGATTTACGACCGGATCGCCAAGAGCACCGAGATGGGCGACGTGGAAGAGGTGAGGCGCTACTGCAAGCTTCACCATGGCGTGCCGATCATGCGCGCCTCCTGCGAGGAGTTCCGCGACGGCTACAACATGACCCTGCTCAACCTGCCGTATGAGATCAAGCTGCGCTGGATGGGGCCGTGCGCCATGTTCGGGCCGGATGGATTCCCTGTGACCCGGTTGTTCAACCGCGCCCAAGGTTGCCAGTACACCGACCGGATCGTCGAAGAGTTTGCCGCGCGTGGCGTGCACTTCGCTGACCTGCTGGGGGAGGAGGCCGCATGAGCGAAGGTCTTGGAATTACCACGCAAACCACCGTTTTCCTCTCGGCCGAGAAGGTCGTGAAGGAGATGGATGCCGAGGATATTGGCTCGTTCTGCTCCGCCGTGGCTCAGCGCCTTGATCAGGAGTATGCGGGGCGCGCGGGTGCGGCAGCGGACTTTGCCAGTGGGCTGAGCGAAATGGGCTGCCGGTTCCTTGCGGAGGTTGTCACGAGCTTCTACCAGCGCCAGAAAAGGGAGGACCGCTGATGCTCGCCAAGGAGATCAAGCCGAAGAAGTGCAAGGCGCCAGGCTGCGACCAGCGCTTCAAGCCGGCCATGTCCACGCAGACGGTGTGCAGCATCGCCTGCGCGCTAGCCATGTCGAAGGATTCGAAGGTGCAGAAGGTTGCTGCCCGGGCCATCACCAAGCAGGCCCGCCAGGAGCTCCAGGAGCGCCGCGAGAAGCTGAAGTCGAAGGGTGACCACCTGCGAGAGGCCCAGGCCTCGTTCAACGCTTACATCCGCGAGCGGGACCGCCTGGCGGGGTATCGCTGCATCTCCAGCGGCCGGCAGCTCGACTGGAACGGCAACGCGGTCGATGCCGGCCACTATCGCAGCACCGGAGCGGCGCCACACCTCCGCTTCGATGAAAACAATTGCCACGCCCAGTCGAAGCACGACAACCGTTACCTCTCGGGCAACGTCGCGGACTATCGCATCGGGCTTATCAAGCGAATTGGCCTGGACGCTGTAGAGGCCCTGGAAAGGGACCAATCAGTCCGCCGCTACACCATCGAAGACCTGCAGGCTATCAAGGCCCTGTACAGGCAAAAACTCAAAGAACTGCGGAGGGCAGCGGCATGAACTGGACACCAATCGACAGCGCGCAGTTGCTGGCTCTGGGAATCTTCGTGATCTCGACTTACTGCATCGTGCGTGGAATGGTCATCAAGGCGAAGCGCAAGCGCGAGGAGGGCGGCCCATGCAACTGAACAGCGCACGCCAGTCCTGGCACGACTGCTTGTATATCCCATGGGACAGCCAGGGCGTGTTCATCGAGCAACTAGGCCTGCTGGGCACCATGGTCCAGACCACCGAGAAGCAACGCAAGGCCAGCCATGCGGTGCACCAGGCCCTGGCCGGGGGTGTGCAGGCGGCGATCTTTAAGCTTCCCGGCAGCCTCCGGGCCTTCGGCAACTTCATGTACGCCCCGCGCTGCAGCGATGACGAGCGTGAGGTGGCCGAAGAGGTGATCTTCGGCATGGCCATGGCCAGGTCCGGTCGAATGACAGCGGCGAAGCGCGAGCGCTGCGAGTATGTGGCCAAGGGCGTCATGTTTCGATACCGCCGCATGCACCAGGGAGGGCAGTCGTCTGCGCAGGACCCGTTCGCCAGCCCTGAGTGGTTCAAACGCTGGATCGACGATACCTATGAAGTGGCGCTGCCATCCTGTGCCTGGGCCCGTGACTGGGAACCTTTCGTACAGATCTGCTTCGAGGTTTGCGAGGACCTGGACAAGCGTGCTCTGTCGCCGGTGGCGGCCGCAATTTACGAAATGAAGGAGGCCGCTTGAGGGCCTATTGCGTTCCCGCACGTGTGATGGCACTATTTGTCCATTGTTAGAGTTTTGCCTTCGGCAAGCTCATCTAGAAACCGGCCTTGGCGCCGGTTTTTTTGTGCCCGCAGAAAAGCAAAAGCCCCGAACTAATCGGGGCTTTGTCACTTGTGAGGCGAGAGAAAAGAGAGGGCGACTCCAGAGGGTGCAGCAACACCCAAGGGAGACGCCAGATCGCAGACTGTACCTGCAAGCCAGCCAAGGCCCTCACTGCTCGCGCGAGCGGGGCGGAGCCTAGCAGAAAAACTTAAGGCTTTGCAGATGCTTAGAGACATTCGTTGCGGAAAATGTAACCGACTCCTCGCCCGTGCGGCGGGGGTTACCCAGCTCCAGATCAAGTGCTCCCGGTGTGGGACGTTGAATCATGTGAAGACCTTGAGTCTCGAGCCATCGCCATTGAGCGAAACACAAAACCGCGAAGTAGCGGCTTCTAACTCGACTTATAGGTAATATCATGGCAATTGAGCTCCCTCCGATTTATGTAGATGCAGTATCTTCGGGCTATGCGCCGCCACCGGGTGGCCCATTCAACGCTCCGAATCCCGGTCTAGTCGTTATTTCTCAGATGCAGCAGCGCCAGGCATTTTACTCTGCCGGCATGTGGCGTGAGATGGTCATGAAGCTGTGTAACGAACAGCTGACTTACATGCCTGGTGGGAAGATTGGTCCGACCGGCGTCATCGGCGGATTCGGCATGGACTGCAGCACGTTGCAGTGGGCAGATATTTACATGTCTAACAATCCGAGCATGAACGCTGCGCAAGCACTCAACTATGTAACCGGGAAAATGACTTCGGGTAACAAGATTGTGCCTGAAGCTTCGATGCCATCGAAGTTTTCTGGCGGGGTATTGACCCCGGTAGCTGCGCTGGGGCACTTTATGTATGGCAAGGGCTCGACAGCCCAGGCCAACATCAACTCCATCGGGCTTCAGCTGAATTCGACAGAAATTCCGGCACTGAATAATGCTCTTGTTTCTGCACCTGTGGGTACTTCTACCGTTTCGATTGATAAGATTCCGTACAACACAGCGAACGATTCTTGGGCAACCGGCCTATGGCTTGGTAACATTACTTTGAAAATCGAAGGTACGATTACTAAATCGGCCGATGGTAGCGTGGCATTCCAAGGTGAGGCCCGTGCCTACAATGATACGTATGACGCGAACCCAGGTTCGTGGCGCAGTGCTTTCGGTGAGAGCGCAACTCATGTGTTGTCCGAGATTCAAAAACACGTGAACGCAACCACCTACGAGATTGAAATTCAAGGTTCTTACCCGATTTCGATCCGAAAATAACATGGTTAGAGTGCGCCCTGCAAAGCGGGGTGCATTATAAGGGGTGGTATGATTAAAAGAATTTTGTTCAGGCTAGTCCCGGTGGCATTGATTTTTTTTGCAAATTTATTTTTGTGGCTTTTTCTCTTTGAGGATCCGCGCTCAGATAGTGGTGGCGAACGCGCCATTGTATTTGACTATTTTGTTATGTATGTGTGGTATTTTTCTTTTTTTGTGGCTGCTTTTTGTATCGGCTCTGCATCTGTGCGTGTGCTTATGAGTGGTTGGGCAAAGGCCAAATGCGTGTCTTTGATTCTTGACTTGCCCATCATGCTATATTCGCTAGTTGTTGGGCTTTTGAGTGCTGCAATTGCCTTGAATGGCAGTATTCTAATGCTGATGCCCGCATTTATATATTTGATTGTGTTGATTTTGGTGGTATTTCCTGGTGCTTTTGTGGGACTTTGGAATGCTGTTAAAGGCCATTAAGATTACCATTGAAGTCTGCTTTAAGAACGCTTTATCTGTAAAGAGTAGAACGAATACTCAAGGGCTGCTTGGGTGGTAATACAAAATTTATGTGGTGTTCTCGTGCGAGATTCACCAGGAGAATCTGGATGGACCCGACCGACCTCGGCCCAGGCACAGCCACCTGGCTGGGCGGAACGGGCACCGTATTGCTGGGTGGTTTTCTGTGGCTGCGCAAGTGGCTATCCAGGGATGCCACCGACAGGGCGATGGACACCGCCGACATCGGTGTAGTCAGGCGCTTGAACGAACTGCTCGACATCGAGCGCGAGGCCAGGAAAGAAGCCGAGGCCCGGGCCGACCAGTTCGCCAAGGAGCGGAACGACCTCGTGGCGACAGTTGGGCGTCTGGAGGGCAAGATCGAAGCTTTGACCAGCCAAGTCGGCCAGCTCAACGAGCGCGTAGCTGCGCAGAGCGATGAGCTCGCCCGCCTGCGCGGAAAGCTGGGAGGTTCTTCCTGATGGACAGATGCGCACTTGAATTCATTGCTCGCCGCTGGTGGCGCCGGGCAGAGGTCTGGATCATCGCTGCTCTGTTGGTGGCCGGCGGCGCGGTACTGGGTTGGCAGTCGGCCTACTGGGCCATGGCCAGCACCCAGGCCAACCAGGTGAAGCAGATCCGCGAAGCATACGACGCGGCCATGGCCGAGCGCGACAAGCGCTTGGACGACCTGACCAGTAAGGCCGAGAGCGCCGCGACCAAGGCGTCGAAGGCCGCGACCACCGCCAACCAGGCTGCCGATAAGGCTGATGAGGCCCTGAATAGGGTTTCGCCGTAGTCGCGCCACATTTCAAGCAGAGGCCGTTTCGTGGCGCGCATTTTCTTTTTGCGGCACCATGCAGCTCTGGAATAGCCATCTCAAGGAGTGAGGCGCGTGAAAAGTAATTTTAAGGCGTTCTGCATGGGATCGTTGCTCGTGATGGGCGAAGCCCACGCCGAGCTGCACGGGGAAGAAGCAGAGATTGCAGCACGGGATGCAGCGGTGCGTCAGTACGCGGCGAAGCTGGAGGCCGATTGGAAGCAGTGTTTGAAGACCGCGAAAACCACCCATGAAGATAACCTGTGTGCGCATGTCATGCGCGAGGCAGCCAAAGACGCGGTGAAAGAGAAGTACCAGAAGGCGCTGGCCTCAGCAAAGGGGTACGCCGATGAAGGCTGGCTTCCGAAAGATGTACCGGCCATGCTGCCCCAGGCGCAGGCAGCGTGGGAGCAGTTCGTCAAGGCAGATTGTGGCGTGGTAGGTGCGCTGGTCACTGGGACCGCGAGCTCTGGCTATCAGACGGTGTGCGAGTACAAGCACCAGATACAACGTCTCCACGATCTGGATGAGTGGTGAGAACCGCATTTACGTCCTTCGGGCGTTAGCCGTTGCAGACATTCAGCGAGGTGTGGTGATGAGCAACGTAACCCGACTTCGCCACGTCTTGCCGCTCCCGGCGGATGTGGTGGCCGCTACCAATGCGCTTGACGCCGCAGTGATCAAAGCTATCGATGAGGCCAAGGCCGCCGGCCTACCTCAGGGGCTGCTCGCCGCCATTCTGCATGCGCATGCCCACGCCGAAACGCACAAGATGGTGTCCACGTGAAGGTCGTTGAGTTCCAGCGCGAGGCGTGGCGCGACACGGCCAAGGCGCTACGCAAGATCGCCGACGACCTGGAGCAGGGGAACATCGACCCATGCGCAATTGGTGCTGTCGCCCTGCGCTCCCCGGCCGGGAAGGTGACGGCGTTCGGTATCGGCCCTGCCGCAGATGACCTGCAGGCCCTGGCGCTGTTCAGGCTGGCGGAACAGCAGTTGATTGATGTGCTTCTGGATTGCGGGGATGGGTAGGTGTGCCGCAGGTGAGTGCGGCACTGAGGGTTTACTCTACCGCGAGCGCTGCCTCAATCAGGTCAGCGTATTCCGATAGCTTTTGCATTTCGGATTCAAGCTGTCCGTTAGCGGTCATGGCCGGTGCGCGAGCGGCGATTACTTCGAGCGCTGCAGCAACGGCATACTTGCGGTACACCTGCTTATTGTTGCGATCCAGCGATGCGCCGATGACGTTTTCGCTTATAGCTGACATGTGGCTCTCCTTGCGTTGGTGTGAGAGTTACAGATACCGGCAGCGCGCCATCATTACAAGGAGCAAGTGACACATGAGCAGACCAATGCCGCCAACAGACCTGCTCGAATCCATGTGGCTTACCCTGCAACCTGCGTCCGGCGTGTGGGACTGGGTGCAGAGTGAAATCCTCGCCGACACCGGCAGAATCCATAACCCAGATCACGCTCACCTGATGGACGCCAGCATCGGCGTGCTGTGGGCATCTTCCGGGTTCGCCAAGCAGGGCAGGGTAGTTCTCGGCCAGGCCGAGCAGGTGATGTTCCGAGCCGGAGGGTGGCAGAAGGCCCGACAAGAGCAGCAGATGCGGGAGTGGTTTGGCGAGGAGCCGGATTACCTGATAACCCTGGCTGCCGACTACTGCGCCCAGTGCACCGACGCTGAGTTCTGCGCCCTGGTCGAACACGAGCTTTACCACATCGCCCAGGCGACCGATGAGTACGGTGCTCCCAAGTTCACCCAGGACGGGATGCCCAAGCTCTACCTGCGTGGCCACGACGTTGAAGAGTTCGTCGGGGTGGTGAGGCGCTACGGTGCGAGCAACGAAGTACAGCAGCTGATCGACGCTGCAAGCCGGCCGCCTGAGGTGGCCAAGATCAACATTTCGAGGGCCTGCGGAACCTGTCTGCTCAAGTTGGCCTGACTCCCTGACGGGGTTTGACGGATGGCAACCATATGGCAGCACTACGAAGCGAGGTCAAAGCCTACATCGTGCAGGCGCTGGCCTGCTTCGATACGCCTACTCAGGTAGCCGAGGCGGTCAAGAGGGAGTTCGGCATCGAGATCAGCCGGCAGCAGTGCGAGTCGCACGACCCGACCAAGTACGCCGGGCAGAAGCTTGGCCAGAAGTGGGTGGACCTGTTCAACCTTTGCCGTGAGCGCTTCCGCACCGAGACTGCTGACATACCGATCGCCAACCGGGCTTATCGCCTTCGTGGCCTGGGTCGGATGGCTGAGAAGGCCGAGAACATGCGCAACCTGGCGCTGACTGCCCAGCTGTACGAGCAGGCAGCCAAGGAATGCGGCGACATGTACATCAACCGCAAACTCGAACCCGACAAGCCCCTGGGCTCCCAGGCAGATCAGCCGCACGCCGTTGCTGAGTACAAGCTGGAGCCAGACGAAGGTGTCCCGACTACCCCGTACCTATGACCCGCCGGTGAAGCTGACGCCGAAGCAGGCGAACATCTACTGCTGGGGTTTCCAGCCTGAGGCGCGCTTCCGTGATGCGGTGTGCGGTCGACGGTTCGGCAAGACCTTCCTCGGCAAGGCTGAGATGCGCCGCGCGGCCAGGCTGGCTGCGGAGTGGGGCGTGAGTGTCGAGGACGAAATCTGGTACGGCGCGCCGACGTTCAAGCAGGCCAAGCGAGTCTTCTGGCGCCGGCTGAAGCAGGCCATTCCCGAGGCATGGCGCGCGGCCCGGCCGAACGAAACGGAGTGCTCGATCACACTCAAGTCAGGCCACATCATGCGCGTGGTCGGCCTGGACAACTACGACAACCTGCGGGGCTCCGGCCTGTTCTTCGTCTTGGTGGACGAATGGGCAGACTGCCCGTGGGCCGCCTGGGAAGAAGTGCTCAGGCCGATGCTCTCGACCTGCCAGTACACGATTCCCCAGACCGGTGAGTCGCGTAAAGGCGGGCATGCGCTGCGGATCGGCACCCCGAAGGGCTTCAACCACTGCTACGACACCTACCGTGACGGGCAGCCGGGCGGCGAGCCCGACCACAAGAGCTGGCAATACACCTCACTGCAGGGCGGCAACGTCCCGGCCGATGAGCTGGACGCTGCCCGGCGCAAGATGGACCCGCGCACGTTCCGTCAGGAATACGAGGCCGGGTTCGAGAACTATGCCGGGGTCGTCTACTACACCTTCGACCGGGCAGAGTGCCGCACCAGCGAGCGCATCAAGCCAGGCGAGGCCATCCACATCGGCATGGACTTCAACGTCATGAAGATGGCCGCGGTTGTGTACGTGGTCCGTGACGGCTTGCCGCTGGCGCTGGACGAGTTCCACTCGGTGCGTGACACGCCGGAGATGATCGAGAAGATCAAGGTGCGTTTCTCGGGCCACAGCGTTTCCGTGTACCCGGACGCCAGCGGCCAGAACACCAGCAGCAAGAACGCCAGCGAGTCGGACCTTTCGCTGCTCAAGAAGGCCGGCTTCACCGTCGTGGTCGACTCACAGAACCCCGGCGTGAAGGACCGTATCAACGCGGTCAACGCCATGTTCCTCAACACCTACGGGGAGCGGCGCATGAAGGTCAACATCGACCAGTGCCCGCAGCTCACCCAGTGCTTGGAGCGGCAGACGTACACCGACAAGGGCGAGCCGGACAAGGACCCCAAGAAGGGGCACGACCACATGAACGACGCCGCCGGCTACTTCATCGCCAAGCGGTTCCCGATCAAGACTCAGTCCGCCGGCACCCGCCGCATCGGAGGTTTGGCGTAATGCCTGTTCAATCCACCAACCCAGACTACGACGCTCACATCGAAGAGTGGCGGATGATGGACGACGCCTTGGAGGGCGAGGGCGCCATCAAGCGCAGCCCACGCAACCTGCCCAAGCCTAGCGGCATGACCGAGGCTGAGAAGCTGGACGGCGCGGGCAATGCCTACCTTTACCGGAACTACACCGACCGGGCCCAGTACGAGCACTGGGTGCGGGATTCGCTGCGCTCGATGATGGGGCTGGTGTCCCGGCTGATACCCGAGGTGAAACTTCCCTCGGGGCTGAAGGGGCTGGAGGACAACGCCACGGCTGACGGCTTCGGCCTGACCCAACTGTTCCTGCGGATCGTGCGCCAGGCCATTTCCCATGGCCGGGTGCCGCTGGTGGTCAACATCGATGACCAGGGCCAGCCGTACTTCGCCACCTACGCGGTGCGCAATGCCATCAACTGGGACACCGCCGACCAAGGCGGCCGGCAGGACTTGGTGCTGGCCGTGTTCCGCGAGTTCAGGCGCAAGGAGCAGGACCGCTACAGTCACGAATGCGAAACGGTCTATCGCGAGTTCTACATGGACGGCGCGGTGTGCCGTACTGGCGTGCGCAACGAGGCCGGCGAGCTGATCGAGGATGACCGCCCGCTGGGCACCGTCGACGGGCGCAACAACCTGGTGCGCGGTCTGGACTACATCCCGGTCATCTACTGCGGCTCCACCGACAACTCGCCGGACGTGGATGAGATCCCGCTGCTGACCATGGCCCGGGCCGCGCTAAAGTCCTACCAGCTCAGCGCCGACTACTTCACTGCGCTGCACCAGACCAGCCATCCGCAGCCGTGGGTCTCCGGCCTGGACGAGAGCGTGGAGCTCAGCGTGACCGGGCCGTCTGCGGCTTGGGATCTCGGGCCGAAAGGCCAGTGTGGCTACCTGGAGTTCCAGGGCGCCGGCATCCAGGCCGTTCGCACCGCGATGGAAGATCAGAAAAACGCCGCGCTCGAAGCCGGCGCCAAGGTCATGGACGTTTCGGGCACCGAGTCGGGCGAGGCCCGCAAGACCCGCCAGAACGATCAGCACGCCACGCTGCACAGCATCGTCATCACCGCGGCTGAGGCCATCGAGCAGGCCCTGCGGTACGCCGCAGAGTGGACCGGCTTCAACCCGGACGAGGTGGTCTTCACGGTCAAGCCTGAGTTCGTGATCCCTGAGGTGAATGCCCAGGTGCTGGCTGAGCTGCAGAAGAGCGTCATGGCCGGCACCATCAGTGCCGAAACCTACTGGCAGTACCTCACCACCGGCAAGCTGCCCGAGCGCCCCTACGACGAAGAGGCCGAGCTGATCGGCGACGACCACGGCGCCGGCGGCGTCAACCTGGACAAAGACGATGGCGAAGAAACCGGAGCAGGCAGCGGACGAGAAGCTGCTGGAGCAGGTAAGCCGCCACTCGGTACTGCTTGAGCGGCTGAAGGCGGGCGAGGTCCAGAAGTTCGAAACCTACCTGCGCCGGGCTGACAGCCATGTTCGTGACCAGCTGACCCGCAAGGAGCTGACGACCTACGGCCGGAGCCGGCTGGAAGAATTTCTTGGGCGGGTGGGCGGCAAGCTGCTGGAGATCTACAAGGCCTTCAGCGACCGAATGCAGTCCGACCTGGTGGACATCGCGCAATACGAGGCCGCATTCGAGGGCCGCAGCCTGGCCAAGGCGCTGCTGATCGATGCGGTCATGCCGGCAGATTCGCTGCTCAGGGCGGCGATCAACACACAGCCCGTGCAGGTGGCTGGCGTCGATGGCGGCAAGCTGCTGAAGCCCTTTTTGAGCGGCTGGACTCGCACCGAGTCGGACCGGGTAACCAACGCCATCCGAATGGGTGTCGTGCAGGGCCAGACCAACGCCGAGATCACCCAGGCCATTCGCGGCACTGCGGCGCAGAATTTCACCGACGGTGTGCTGGCGGTCACGAACCGGAGCGCCCGGGCCGTCGTCCAGACCGCAGTCCAGCATGTGGCCACGACGGCCCGCATGGAAACGCTCAAGGCGAATGCCGAGGTGGTGCCGGGCTATCGCATCGTCGCGACCCTGGACAGAAAGACCAGCGTGCAGTGCCGTAGCCTGGATGGCCGCGAGTTCGAGGTAGGCAAGGGGCCGGTGCCGCCGTTCCACATCCACTGCCGAACCACCATCACGCCGATCACCAGGTTGTCGGCGCTGTTCGGGCAAGGCGCCACGAGGGCAGCTGTGGGCGCTGATGGCGGCGGGCAGGTGTCGGCAAGCCTCAGCTACTACCAGTGGCTAAAAACACAGCCAGCGGCTTTCCAGGACGCCGCGCTAGGCCCGGTGCGCGGCAAGCTGTTCCGCGATGGCGGGCTGACTGCCGAGCGCTTCGCCTCCCTGCAACTGGACAAGAACTTCAAGCCGCTGACGCTGGACCAGCTCAAGGAGCTGGAGCCGTTGGCGTTTGGGCGGGCAGGAATTTAGCCAGAGGCGTCCTTCCCACCCTCTCTTGGATCAGTAGTTGATCGTTACCGAGGTGGCTCCACGAGCTTTGAGCTCTTGGATGATCTGCTCAACGGTGGCCTCACCAAGAGAGAGATCTTCAGTCTGAGCACTTTTACTCTTTTGCAGATCCTTTCCGCTGCCAGAAAGAAGCGCATCGAGCTTCTCCCAGGTGGACTCGCGAGGCGCACAGAAGCACGAATGCTCGGCGTTCTCATACCGGGAAGGCATTGCCGGGTTGATACCGATCGCCTTAGCAACCTCGGTGTAAGAAAGGCCCTTAGCTTCGCGGGCTGCTTTCAAAGCTGCAGGAAACTTGGGGCTGGTGGGGTGTGGAAGAGACATTACGATTTCCTTGTTGTGTATTGACGAGGTGATAATACTGTATCAGTACAGTATTGCAAGCAAAAATACCGCCTCAGTAATATTGAGGCTTTCCAGTGCCCGCCAGGCGGGCCCATCAAATCCCCAGGGGATAGCCACATGCCTTTTGACTTCGACCCGGCCGCCCACGGCCTTACCCTCGACGAAACCCAAACCGCCGCGCTCAAGGCAGCGCTGGGCGGCGAGGTACAGAAATTCCTGGACGGTGAGGTTTCGGGCCTCAAGTCCAAGAACCGGGAGTTGATCGACTCCAACAAGACCATCAAGACCGAGCTGGACGGCCTCAAGGGCAAGTTCGAAGGCCTGGATATCGAGGCGGTGAAGGGCCTGCTGGCCAAGGCCGGCCAGGACGAAGAGACCAAGCTGATCGCCGAGGGCAAGCTGGACGAGGTCATCAGTCGGCGAACCGAGCGCCTGCGCACCGACTTGGACAAGCAGGTCAAGGCTGCCAACGAGCGCGCCGACAAGGCCGAGGCCTTCGCTGCCAAGTACAGCGACAAGGTGCTGGCTGACTCCATTCGCGCTGCCGCCATCAAGGCCGGCGCGCTGCCCGAGGCTACCGAGGACATCATCCTCCGCGCCCGTGGCACCTTCAAACTGAGCGAAGACGGCGAACCCGTTGCCACCGACCGTGCCGGCGAAGTCGTGTACGGGAAGGACGGCAAGACCCCGCTGTCTCCCCTCGAATGGGCGGAATCGCTGCGCGAAACCGCTACCCACCTGTGGCCAAGGGCTCAGGGTGCCGGGCAGACCGGCGACAACGGTGGCAAGGCCACGAAGAAATGGGGCGAGTACACGGAGCAGGAGCGCGCTGCGATCGCTCGTGACAACCCCGATGCGTACAAAAAACTCCAAGCCACCCGAGGAACCTAACCCATGGCATCTACCCAACTGTCGGACATCTTCGTTTCCGACTACTACGGCACTCTGGAGCCGGTGAACTCTCCCGAGAAGACCGCCGTCTACGAGTCGGGCATCATCACCCGCTCGGCCACCCTGGACAACATCGCCAAGAACGGCCAGGGCACCTCCGAGATCAGCTACTGGCAGGATCTCGACGCCGACGAGGCGCCGAACATCTCCAACGATGACCCAGACGACCTGGGCGCCGTAGGCAAGGCCGAGCAGGGCAGCATGCGCGCTCGGACCCTGTACCTCAACAAAGGCTACGGCGTCTCCGACCTCACTGCTGAGCTGGCCAACTCCGAGCCGATGCAGCACATCCGCAACCGCTTCGGCACCTACTGGACCCGCCAGTGGCAGCGTTACCTGATGGGCGCGGGTCGCGGCATCATCGCGGCGAACATCGCCCAGAACGGCGGCGACATGGTGAAGGATGCCGGCGCCTCGATCAGTGCCAACGCCTTCCAGGATGCCGCCTTCACCGCCGGCGACGCTGCCGACATGTTCGGGGCCATCGGTGTGCACTCGGTCGTCATGAACCAGATGGTCAAGCAGGACATGATCGAGTACCTGCGCGACTCGCAGGGCAAGATCATCCTGGCCACCTACCTGGGCAAGCCGGTGTTCATGGATGACGCCCTGACCTACGCCCCGGGCCAGTTCCTTTCGCTGTTCTTCGGCCAAGGCGCCTTCGGCTACGGCGAGGGCGACCCGCACATGCCGGTCGAGATGCAGCGCAAGGCCGATGGCGGCAACGGTGGTGGTGCCGAGGTGCTGTGGGAGCGCAAGACCTACATCCTGCAGCCGGCTGGTTTCAGCTGGCAGGGCAGCGAGAACCGCAACCTGAGCCCGACCGCCGCCCAGTACGCCTCGGCAGCCAACTGGAAGCGCGTGTTCGACCGCAAGCAGGTTCCGTTCGCCGCAGTCATCAGCGGCACCGCCACCCCTTGACCCCATGATGCGGGGCGCCGGCCTGGCGCCCTGCACAGGAGATCAGCATGAAAGTCATCTACACCAACACCCCGGGCAGCGAGCGCGGCACCTGCTATCGCCGCCTGGACCAGTTCTTCGGCGTGATCGACGGCGCCACTTCGGTATCCGTGCAGGGCGAGGCTCCTCACATCAGCGAGGCCTACCAGCGTCAGGGCATCAGCGTGAGCGAGATCGAGGAAGGTCTGCGCCTGGATGGCCCGACCATCGCTCAGTGGCTGGAGCAGGGCTACAAGGCATCGGCCTACCCGCCTGCAGGCTATGCCGCCACCAGCACTGCGGCAGAGATCGCGAAGGCGCTGGAGGAGGAGGGCGACGGCGATCCCGAAACCGACCCTCACAAGATGAAGGTGCCAGAGCTCAAGGAGTGGCTGACGGCCCAGGGCATCAACTTCGATCCAGCCCTCAACAAGACCGAGTTGCAGGCCCTGATCCCGTCGAAGGAATAAGCCATGACCGACTTCATTGCCGTCGCTGATGTTGACCAGAGGCTCGGGCAGGGCTGGGAAGGCGACGGTGATGCGGTCCTCGCCGTTGCCATGGCCAATGCCTGGCTGACGGCCAGAATCAAGCGGGCGGTGCCAGAGCCGGTGCCGGACGCCATCGTGAGTGCCGGCGCGCAGGTGGCCAAGCTGGCTGCAGCCGGCCAGCTCTACAAGGACACCCAGCGCGAGGTGCAGAGCAAGACCGTGTCGGCCCAGGCTGGCACCTCGACCAGCAAGACCTACGTCGCGGGGTCTGTTGATCGCTCGACCGGCGAGAACTTCGCCCTCGACCTCATCGCACCCTGGACCCGCCGCGCCGGCACCTTAATGCTCAAGAGGATCTGACCCATGGGCATGCGCGAAGAACTCCAGGCCGAGCTGGCCGAAGCGTTCGACGACCCGGACGGCCTGGCCGATGCCATCAAGCCTGTTGCAGGTAGCCGCACGGTCAAAGGCGGCTATGACCCCGTAATCGGCGGCACTGTCCCGGACTCGATCATCTACTACACCGGGCGTGGCATGTACGGCAGCTACCTGGCCAAGGAAATCGACGGCTCCCGCATCCAGACCCAGGACGCGAAGCTGCTGGTGCTGCAGAGCGAACTGCTCGAGGTGCGGGAAGGCGCTGTCACCGATTCCCCGGCTACGCCCAAGATTGGCGACCAGATCAGCGGCCATCGAGCCATCAACGTCACCGAAGATCCGGCCCGGGCAACCTGGACCATTCAACTGAGGAAATGAGATGCCGCGTGGCTCACACATGACCCAGCGGTATGGCGGGCAGCAGGGCGGTTTCGCCGAGGCTATTCGTGCGTTCGCCGAGCAGGCAGAGCAAGCCCTGGATGCCACCTTCCGCGAAATCGTGATCGAGATAGGCAGCAGCGTTATCCGCATTTCGCCGGTCGGCAACCCAGAACTGTGGGCAGCCAACGTATCTCACCGGGCCAAGGCCAAAAAAGCTGCCGATGACTACGACTTCAAGGTGACGGTCCGCAACACCCTGATCAATCTGAACCAGGACAACTTCACTAAGGCCGGCAAGCTGCGCAAGGGAGTGAGGTACGCCAAGCCTCTGACGAAGACGGAGCGGGAGCAAAACTACGCCACTAATGGCCTGGTAGCCGGCCAAGGCTACGTCGGCGGGCGGTTCCGGGGTAACTGGCAGTTTTCCATCGATTCTCCGGCGACCGGCGAACTGGATGTGGTCGATCGGTCTGGCAACGAGACCATCGCCCAACTCAAGGCGCAGGTCGAGGCCCTGACCATCGGCCAGACCGCGTACATCGTGAACAACCTGCCGTACGCCATTCCGCTCGAGTACGGACATTCAACCCAGGCGCCGGCCGGCATGGTCAGGGTCACCCTGGCCAACTTCCAGCGAATCGTCGACGAAGCCATCAGGAACAACAGCGTATGAGCCATGCAAGAGCCCGTCAGGCCATCGAGATCAAGTTGATGGCCTGGGCCACGGCGCGCCCGATCCGCGTCGCGAACTTCGAACAAGAATTTGCAGCCTTGCCGGGCGAAACCTACCTGCAGGCCTACCAGCTGCCCGGGGCAACCACCTGCAGCTACCTGGGCGGCGATGCCTACGAATACACCGGCGTGTACCAGGTCAGCATCACTTGCCCGGCGGGCCAGGCCCTGGCGACTGCCGAAGCCCTGGTCGACGAGCTCAGCGCCCTGTTCCGGGTTGATTCTGAGCTGAGCCGCAACGGCTTCGAGGGCATGGTCACCGAGCCGGTTGACCAGGGCCCAACCATCACCGAGTCGGCGATCTACACGGTCCCGGCCAGCTTCACCTACCGCGGCGTCGCGGACCAACCGCCCGCTGGGGCGTAACTAACCGCCGCCCGGCGGGCTATCAAGAGGAAATACACCATGGCCGCACGCTTCCCGCTGCCGAACGGCGCAGTGCTGGAGATTGCACGTGTCATCGGCTCTGCCGTCCCATTCACCGCGCTGACCAACGCCAAGCCGCCCGTGGCGACTTCAGCCGATCACAACATCCAGAACGGCGATGTTCTCCTGGTCAACTCCGGCTGGGCGCTGATCAATGACCGCGCCGTTAAGGCATCCAATGTCGCTGCCGATGCGTTCTCTCTGGGCGGCCTGGACACCAGCGACATTGAGCTGTTCACCGCAGGCGCGGGCATCGGCTCCGTACTGCCGGTATCCGACTGGGTGCAGATCTCCAAAGTCACCTCCTTCAACTCCGCCGGCGGCGAGCAGCAGTACACCACCGTCGGGTATCTGGAGGATGACGACGACAAGCAGTACCCGGCCAACCGTAACCCACGCACCCTGACCATCGCGGTCGAGGATCAGCCCAGCGCTGCCTACGTGGAAACCGTGGAAGGCTATGACTCCTCGAAAGAGCTGACGGTGATCCGCCTGAAGCTCCGTAACGGTGACCAGATCCTGTACCCGGGCTACGTCAGCATCACCCCTGATCCAACCATGGAGCGGAACAACGTGATGACCCGCACCATCAGCGTCGGTCTGTCGGCTCGCTCGCTTCGTTACCTGGCCGGCGCCTAAGGAGAGCCCATGGCGAAGATCAAAATTGCGCAGAACCCGACCTTCACCGCCTTGGTTCAGGTTCCACGTATCGGCGGCGAGTCGGTGCCCGTGGAGTTCCAGTTTCGCTACATGGACCGCATGACCCTTGCCGGCATGTTTGATCGCTGGAACAAGGCGCGCGATGCCTGGGCGGAGAAGGCCAAGAACGACGGGGCGACCTGGGAAGAGGTTACCGCCGGCGAGATTGACCTGCAGGCCGAGCAGTTGGGCGAGATCGTCACCGGCTGGGACCTGGAGGACAAGTTCAGCCAGAAAGCGATCCTCGACCTGGTGCGCACCTGCACCGGCGCGCCGAAAGCAGTGACCGACGCCTTCCAGGCTGCCTATAGCCCGGCCCGCCTGGGAAACTGAGGGCGGCGGCCCGGGCCTGCTACGAGCCTGGGCCGTCCGCTGAGCAGTTGGCGGCTCTGGGGCTCACCCCGGAAGACATCGATGAGGAAGAGGTTGAGGTTTGGCCAGACGCCTGGCCTGCCTTCCGTCTGTTCGATGCGCTGGGCACTCAGTGGCGGGTTGGTCAGGGCGGAGCATCAGGCCTGGACTACACCGCCATACCCGCAACGGCCTCAATGCTCGGCATCAAGCGCCGCGACCTCTCTGACATTTTCCCCGATCTCCGCGTCATGGAGGTTGAGGCCTTGGCCGTCATGGCCGAATCGATGGAGTAGACCATGACCACCATTGCCTCCCTCGGTCTTCAGATCGACTCCAGTGATGCCGTCGAGGCTAAGGACAACCTCGACCAGCTGGCGGACGCGGGCAAGCGCAGCGAGGAGTCCGCCGGCAAGACCGGTCGCGCGTGGGAGTCGGCCCTGGGCAGCCTGCAGGGCGACACCCGGCAGATCGTCCAGGAGCTGCAGTCGCTCAACGCCAAGCAGGCCGAGCTGGCCCAGCAGATGGCCACCGTGGGGCGCGCCGTTACCAGCGCATCCCAGGCCTTCAGTAGCGCTGCAGCGAACATGGGGGCATTCCAGGCCGAAGCCGCGCAGGCTGGCAAGGCACAGGAGGCGCTGACCAGTGCTACTGATGCCGGCGCCCAGGCCGGCCGGCGCGCTGCCGAATCCGCCGACGAGCAACAGGCCAGGATTCTGGCCGTGGCTAAAGCCTCGCTGGAGGCCAGCCAGTACGTTCAGTCGCTCAATCGGGCCACAGAGCACACCACCGAGGTCACCTCCCAGGCGAACGCCGTACTGTCGGACAGCGCAAGTCGGCAGGCTGCCATCAACAGCCGGGCCCAAGCCCTCATTGCCACAGAGGAGCGTCAGGCGGAGGCGGCGAAGAAGGCTGCCGGCGCGCATCGGGAGGAAGGCCAGGCTCTGGAGGAGCTGCTGGGCAAGATCGACCCGACCGTCGCAGCAATGAGCCGGCTCGACCAGATGGAGCAGAAGCTGAAGGGCTTCCGCACCAGTGGCGCGCTCGATGCCGAGACTTTCAGCGAGTACCAGACGAAGATCGATCAGGCTCGCACGGCGCTGGGCGGCGCCGATACCGCGCTGAGCAAGACTGGCATGACCGCCAAGGCTACGGCTGCGGCCCTGCGAAACGTGCCTGCCCAGTTCACTGACATTGTGGTTTCACTGCAGGGCGGCCAGGCGCCGCTCACTGTGCTGCTGCAACAGGGCGGTCAGCTCAAGGACATGTTCGGCGGCGTGGGCCCGGCTGTTAAGGCCCTCGGCGGCTACGTCCTCGGTCTGGTCAACCCATTCACGGTCGCGGCTGCAGCGGTCGGCGTGCTCGGTTATGCCTACTACTCGGGCAGTGAAGAGGCGGTCCGATTCCAGAAGGCGCTGATCACCACCGGCAATGCCGCCGGCACCACTTCGGACCGGCTTTCCGGCATGTCGCGCGAGGTAGCGGCTACCGTTGGCACCACTGGCGCCGCAGCTGAAGTGCTCACCCAGTTAGCCGGTAGCGGGAAAATCGCCTCCGACAGCTTTGTCGAGATCACCGAGGCCGCCTTGGAGTGGCGCTCTGCAACCGGCAAGGCCGTCGAGGAGACTGTCGCCGAGTTCGTGAAGATCGGCAGAGACCCGGTGACGGCGGCCAAGGAGCTCAACGAGCAGTACAACTTCCTCACCGCGTCGACCTACTCGCAGATCGTCGCGTTGAAAGAGCAGGGCGACACCATCGGCGCCGCCAAACTGCTCACCGACACCTACGTCGATACCATCAAGAATCGCAGCAAGGAAGTCACCGAGAACCTGTCGATCTGGGAGCGCGGCTGGAAGGCGCTGCGCGGCGAGGTGGCTGCAACGGTGGATTCGGTCAAGAACATTGGCCGGGACCAGGACATCGCGAGTCAAATCGTTGATCTCCAGCGCCAAGTGGCCGCAGCGCAGAGCGCGGTGAATGCTGACAAAGACGACACCGATGCCCAGAAAAAGCTCACCAACGCCAACCTAGAGCTGAAGGGGCTGATCCAGCAACGCGACACGCTTGCCGCGATAGCCAGCGCACGCGCGCTGGATGCCGAACAGCAGCAAGCGGCGATTGTTGCGACCGGTAAGGTCGATGCACTGGAAAAATCGGCATGGACGAACGCTGAGAAGCGCGCAGAAAAATTGAAGGAATACCGGAAGTCGCTCGATGATATCCGGAAAAAGAATCCCGACGATGAGCGCTTGAAGCCAGAGCGTATCGCCCGAGTAGAGGCTGACATCGCCAAGCAGTTCAAGGATCCTGCCGGGAAGACCACTCCGCTTGACCTCACCGGCTTCAACGACCAGAAGAACGCGCTGAGCGCCATCCTGGCCGAGTACAAAAACCACCAGAAGGAACTGGACGCTGCGCAGAAGGCGGGGCTGATCTCCCAGGAATCGTATGCCGCCCAGCGCGCAGCGATCATCGAGCAACAGAGCGCCGAGGTAACCAACGCCTACGAGCTTGAGATCAAGGCCTTGGAGGAGGCCAAAGGGCGCAGCACTACCAGCGCCCAACAGCGCATCCAGTTGGACCAGAAGATCGCCGATGCCCGGGCTGCCATGGTCAAGGCGCAGAAGGACGCCGACACCGAGCTTGCGGTACTGGCGACCAATGAGGAAGGGCGGCTGGCCAAGCAGGCCAGGGCAGTGCAAACCTACACCGACGCGCTCGATCAGCAGGTCCAGGCGCTGAGGCTGCAGGGGCAGCGCTCCGCCGACAGCCTGGGCCTGGGCGACCGCCAGCGCGGCTTGCAGGACCAGCAGAACGGCATCACCGATCGAATGAACCAGCAGCGCCTGGATCTGGCGAACCAATACGGCGATGGCTCGCGGGGCATGAGCCTCGATGAGTACAACCAGAAGCTAGCGGCCCTCAACAAGACCGAGAGGGACCTGCAGGAAACCACAATCGCCAACTACGACGCCATGACGGTGGCCCAGGGCGATTGGCGCAAGGGTGCCTCCTCAGCCTTCCAGAATTACCTGGACCAGGCTCGGGATGTCGCCGGGCAGACCAAGTCACTGTTCACCAGTGCCTACTCCAACATGGAAAGTTCGATCGTGAACTTCGCCATCACAGGCAAGGCGTCCTTCTCGGACTTCACCAAGTCGGTCCTGGCGGACATGGCTCGCATTGCTGCCCAGCAAGCTGCGTCGGGGCTGTTGGGCAGCCTTGTGAGCTTCGGGATGTCGGCGGCTTCCGCTTATTTCGGCGGTGGTACCGGCAATGGAATGGCCGCGGGCTCTGCTGGTGCCGTTTCCTCAAACCTCGGTGCGTCCCAAGCTGGCTACTCCAGCGCTTACTTTCCACAAGCACTTGGCGGCGCCTGGTCAAATGGCGTTCAGATGTTCGCTGACGGCGGGGCTTTTACCAACTCAATTGTCAGCACTCCAACCGCCTTCGGCATGGCAGGGGGCAAGTTGGGGGTGATGGGTGAGGCCGGTGATGAGGCTGTCATGCCTCTGACAAGAACGTCTGGAGGACAACTTGGTGTGCGCGCGGTAGGCGGGGTTGGTGGCGGAACATCGATCTCCCTGTCCGCTCCGGTCAGCATCGTTACAGAAGACCGCAGCAATGAGGGCATGGAGCTTGACCAGGCAGCACTGCAGCGAAATATGGAGTCGCAGATGAAATCCGCAGCTGAGAAAGCTGTTGCGGACTCGTGGCGGCCAGGCGGGCTCAGCTATCGAAATACGCAGGGGAGGCGCTGATGGCGATCGAGAAGTTCAGTTGGCCAATCCAGCGTGGCGAAACGCCAGAAATAACCTACCGAACCCGCGAGTCCCGCTTCGGCGGCGGCTATCGGCAGGTAGTTGGCGATGGCCCCAACAACAAGGAAGACAGCTACCCAGTCACTGTTTTCGGCACGAAGGCCCAGGTTCGCAAGATCATGGAGTTCTTCGACCGACATGGTGGCGCCAAGGCCTTCCTATGGGCCACGCCACTCGGTGATCTGGGGCTGTTCACGTGTGCGGATCCCAAGCCCACTCCAGTAGGCGGCGGCCGGTTCAAGGTCACTGCCACATTCGAGCGGGCGTATCACCCATAAGGACCTACCATGTCATTGATCAAGGACATCCAGACCCTGGAGCCTGGCGACGAGGTGCTGTTGTTTGAGCTCGACGGTTCGGACTTCGGCGCGGATGTCCTACGGTTCCATGGGCACGCAATACCCCACTCCCCAGAAGAACTTGCTGTAGCTGGTGTTAACGCCGACCAGTTGCCCGCTAAGTCGATTTGGTGGCAAGGCAACGAGTACGGCGCCTGGCCCATGCAGATCGACGGCATCGAAGCGAACTCTGATGGTACTACGGTGCGACCTACTTTAACTGTTGGCAACGTCAACGGCAGGATCACCGCACTGTGCCTGGCCTTTGAAAACCTCCTCGAATTCAAGCTGACCATGCGCCTCACCATGGGGAAATACCTGGATGCAGAAAATTTTCCCGGAGGCAATCCAGAGGCAGCTCCCACCGAGGAGGCTCTGGAGGTCTGGTACATCGACCAGAAAATCTCAGAGGGCGGGACCACGGTGGCTTGGGAATTAGCCAGCCCTGGGGATGTAGGCGGCGAGACTATTGGCCGGCAGATGACACAGCTTTGCCACTGGGCAATGACTTCCGGCTACCGCGGGCCGAACTGTGGTTACACCGGACCTTACTTCGACCTTGATGGCAACCCCACTGACGACCCAGCCAAGGATCAGTGCAACGGCTGCCTGGATTCGGGCTGCACGGTCCGTCATGGGCAAGGCAACCCACTTCCATTTGGCGGCTACCCGGCCGTTTCCCTTATCGCGCGGAGCTGACCATGCGCAAACACATTCTCGCCGCCGTGCAAGCGCACGCCGCGGCTGAATACCCGCGCGAGTGCTGCGGGCTGATCGTCGCCGTAGGGCGCGCCCACCGATATGTGCCCTGCGAGAACACCGCGACCGACCCGGCCGAAGAGTTCCGCATCTCCCCAGAGCAGTACGCGGCAGCTGAAGACCTGGGTCAGGTGATTGGCCTCGTGCACTCGCACCCTGACGCCACCAGCAGGCCGTCGCCGCGCGATCTCGCCATGTGCGAGGCGACAGGCCTGCCCTGGTACATCCTTTCGTGGCCGGAGGGTGACTTGCGCACCATCACCCCGACCGGTCACACGCCGCTTCTGGGCAGGCCGTTCGTGCACGGGGCCTGGGACTGCTGGCAGGTATGCGCCGACTGGTACAAGCGGGAGTGGGGGCTGGAGTTTCCGGCCTACGCGCGGGAGGAGGGGTGGTGGGAGAAGCCAGACGGCCCGAGCCTGTATGAGCAGGCCTACGAAAACGCCGGCTTCTACCAGGTGAGCCAGCCGCAGCGCGGAGACATGGTCGTCATGGCCGTGGGGCGCACTGCCCACCCGAACCACGCTGGCATCTACCTGGGCGACGCTGCGCAGCTTCCCGAGGAGCACGCTCAAGTCTTTGGTCCAGGTCCATTCATGCTGCACCACTTGCTGGGGCGGCCATCAGAAATCGTCGTGTTTGGTGGGCCATGGCTCGACCGGACACGCCTTGTGTTGCGTCATCGGGACGCGAAGTGAAACGGCCAAGGCCGTAGGAGGAAGCATGCAACAGAACTACATCCTGACTATTCGCGACCTTTATTCAAAGATCAATGGCGAACTGTGCGGCGCGGAGGCTGAGGTGGCCATCCTAGAGAATGATGTCGAAATTGATCGAGTCAAGCTGTCTGGCAGGGTCGGGCCCGGCGGTAACGGGTATCAGCGAAACTACAGCGGAAAGCCCGGCCTGACTGCCGGGCTGGTGGCGGGGGTAGGTCAACTTACGTTTGCAGAAGCCTGACCAGGGAATCAGCCTTGAGGATCAGCTTCGATGATGAAGTCGTCTGTTCCAGGGATGTGGGATAGATAACTGGCCTTGTAACCGTCCCCCAGGCTTGCCGCTTTCGATTCAGCGGCCTCCTTGCTTGGGAGGGCTTCTACGAAGACCGATGGCTCCGTCCGCACCACTCCCCACGTCAAAATCCATCCTGGCTTGGCGTTTTGCTCGTTACTCACATCGACCTCCAAGGTCATCAATGCCCTGGTCCATGGGCTTTCCGGCAACGGACCGGGGCGGTTCGTTGGAGGCACAACGCTACTACGGCGGCGAGATGGCTGGTTACTGGGTTTCTGTCCAGGGTGGATGACCGTCCAGCTCAAAGTCATGATGGCTACGTGCTACAGTCGCGGACTACTAAGCAAGCGAGAAAGCCATGGCCGGCGCAGCGCCGCAATCTGCTCAAAGTGAGCTAGTTGCCCGAATCAATAGACTGGCGAACGATCGCTCAGTCAGCATCAGTACGGACGATTGGGCCTGGCGGTCCTTGAAGCGGGACGTTGAAAGGTTCGCTCAAATTCCAGAGTTCAATGCGGAGGGTACGCTCCTGTTGGCGACTGTATGGGGGCTGGCTGGTAACACCGTAGAAATGGATAGGTACTTCAGCTTGTATGCTGGCAAGTATGGGAAGGATTGGCCATGGTATCGTGGGCGGGCTTTCCAAGGGCCGGCCCTTGGGAGGCTAGATGTGGTTACCGACATGTTGAATTACGGGTACCCGCAGGGGGACAAAATGAGCGCAGCATTCGTCGCTCGCCTGTGCTATCAGTCGGGGCTTTTCCGCTCTGCAGAGAAGGCTTTGCGTGAGTCTTTTGATCTTTCGGGTGGTGTTATTTCCGAAGATGATTCGCGCCGCTATGGTCCGTTACCTAAAATAGTCGGCTACCTTGACGAGCACGGCCTGGACGAAAAAGAAATTGCAGTACGGCTAGAAGTGGCATCCCGCGTCGTCATAGAAATGGCTGGCCCGTTAACCACATTCTCTGTTGGAGGCGGTGAGTGGGGGATAACCTTTGAATATACGGTTGAGGACGAGATTGAGCGTCTAGTTGAGATCGACTTCGCGGTCACGCGCAAACTGGTTGCTACGTTTGAAGACACGCTATCCCAGCACATCAGCATTGGTGTCACGCCATTCTCGGAGAGCGAGACCGATGCCGATTGAGTTTGCAGAGTTCCTAGCGTGGTCTGAATCCGAGGTTAAGGCGCCATTGGTGGCTGAGTTCGGCTATCGGAATGCCAGCAGCCGGGCCTACTACGCACTGTTTCACGCTGCTCGCGACCGCTTGAGAGAGATGGGTGTGCCGATCAATAGGGTAAGTAACGGCGGCTCCCACGAGGCTTTAATCCAGACCATTGAAAAAATGGGGTCGGAAGGGCGCGAGCTTGCAGTCAACATGCGCCGCTTGAAGAAATTCAGACATTTTTGCGACTACGACATCAGCGACAACCTCAGTCCTCCGCGAGCGCGCAAGCAGATCCTTGAGGCTCGCCTGCTGATTGAGAAGCTTGAGAGACTTGAACCGATCCCTGCTTAGTCATGACTTTGGCCAATCCTGCTGACGGTGGTAAATTCCACCATCAACAAGGAGGGATCACATGCGAATTCTGATAGGCGCGCTTGGGCTGGCATTGCTGGCGGGCTGCGCAAGCGTTGCTGATACTCGGAGCAATCCCCCACTGCTGACTTTGACCTCAGCAAAGCCCGCTCAGGAAGTTGCGGAATGCATACGCGACAGCTGGCAGAGCACGACGGTACTTGGAGCGAGCATTGGTGGGATCCTGCAGTCTTCCGGTGATCGATACTCCGTCTTGGCGCCTGATGCGCAGGCACCCCTGCACCTGGTGGATGTAGTTCCGAGCGGAGGAGGTTCCTCGGTTCAATACCACTTCTACCGAACTTGGCAGTCACCACTCGACCGAGTGACAGACGCGGTCAGGGCCTGCGTTCGGTAACCGATGTTTCGACTGAAAACCACCTCCGGGTGGTTTTTTTGTTTCTGGAGAACAGCAATGGCCGCACCGGCAATCGAACACCATCCTATGACCAACGTTGTGCTGTACGGAAAGCTTCGCCAGTTTGGCCGGTCTTTCAGGTTGTCAGTGCGATCTCCTGCAGAGGCGATCAGAGCCCTGTGCATCCAAGTGCCGGGCTTCGAACGGTACATGGCAGAGGCAAAGTCGCAGGGTATCGAGTTCGCAATTTTTCGAGGTGACAGGAATCTGGGTGAGAAAGAGCTTGGCTTCGTTGGTGCCGGCGATATCCGGATTGCACCTGTGATTACCGGCAGCAAACGTGCCGGTCTGCTGCAGACCATTATCGGAGTTGTGATTGTAGTTCTGGCCTGGTGGAACCCACTGGGCTGGTCTGCAGCTACGGCGCTTGCCGTGGGCATGGGCGGTGGATCGATGGCCGTCGGCGGTGTGATCCAGATGCTGAGCCCTCAAGCAAAAGGGCTCAGCATGAGCGGATCACCGGATAACCTGCCCAGCTACGCCTTCGGCAGCGCGAAGAACACAACCGCCAGCGGCAATCCCGTCCCTATTTGCATCGGCAAGCGCCGATGGGGCGGGGCGATCATCTCTGCCTCCGTCGAGGCGCAAGACAAGGCCTAGGGCCAACTCAGCGAACAGGCCGCCTCCGGGCGGCTTTTTAATGCCCGGAGGAAAGTATGGGCGCAGCAGCTCACCTGGATATCACTGGCGCCAAGGGCGGCGAGAGCAAGCCAAAGACCCCTGTCGAAGCACCGGACAGCCTGCAGTCCACGAACATCGCAAAGATCCTGCTAGCCGTGGGTGAGGGCGAGTTTGATGGCACGCCGACCGATCGTGACATCTACCTCGACAACACGCCAATCATGGACGCCAGCGGCAACGTGAACTTCCCGGGCGTGAAATGGGAATGGCGGCCAGGGTCGGTCGAGCAGGACTATATCCAAGGAATTCCCTCGATTGAGAATGAAACCAACGTCAACGTCGAGCTGCGCAGTGACAATCCATTCACACGCTCCCTGAGTAATATCCAGCTGTCTGCAGTTCGGGTTCGCATGTCTTGGCCGCGCCTCGTAAGCCAAGACAGCAGCGGCAACACCAACGGCTACCGAGTTGAGTACGCTATCGACATAGCAACGGACGGCGGGGCTTATGTGGAGTCGCACCTGGGCGCTGTAGATGGCAAGACCACTAACGGCTACCAGCGGTCCGTGCGCGTCAACCTGCCCAAGGCAACAACCGGGTGGATGCTGCGCGTACGCCGGATCACTCCCAATGCCAACAGCGGAACCGTGGGCGATACGATGGTTGTGGCCGGCTACACGGAAATCATCGACCAGAAACTCCGCTATCCGAACACCGCTCTGCTCTACATTGAGTTCGATGCGCAGCAGTTCCAGAACATCCCGGCGGTTACGGTTGACTGCAAGGCCAAGCGCTGGCCCGTGCCGACCAACTACGACCCGGTCACCCGCACCTACACCGGTGTGTGGGACGGTACCTTCAAGCAGGCGTGGACCAATAATCCCGCCTTCGTCACCTACGGCATCTGCGTCGAGGACCGTTTCGGTCTAGGCAAGCGGATTCAGCCATGGATGGTTGATAAATGGGAGATGTACCGCATCGCCCAGTATTGCGACCAGCAAGTAACCAATGGTGTCGGCGGTCTGGAGCCGCGGTACCTCTGCGATATGAACTTGCAGGGCCGCGCCGAGGCGTGGACGCTTCTGCGCGACCTTTCGGCAATCTACCGAGGGATGGTGTATTGGGCTCACGGCTCCCTGTTTATGCAGGCAGACATGCCGCGCGCGCAGGACATCGACTATGTCTTCACCCGGGCAAACGTGATTGACGGGGAGTTCGTTTACGGTGGCGCCGAGCGCAGCACGCATTACAGTCGGGCACTGGTCAGCTACGACAACCCGGCCAACAACTTCGACACCGATGTCATTCCCGTAACCGACCTGGCGCTTCAGCGCCGTTACCGCGACCGCCCCGTAGAAATTTCCGCGATCGGCTGCACCCGTGCGTCCGAGGCCCAGCGTCGTGGTAAATGGGCGCTGCTGAGCAACAACCAGGACCGGACCGTAACCTTCAAAACCGGCATGGAGGGCCGCATCCCGCTGCCGGGCTACGTCATTCCTGTGGCAGATGAGCTGGTGGCCGGGCGACCGAACGGTGGCCGGATCTCGTCGGCAGCCGGCCGTGTGGTCACCCTGGACCGCGACACGCCGATCAAGGCTGGCGATCGCCTGATTCTGAACCTGCCAAACGGAACCGCCCAGGCGCGTACCGTGCAGTCGGTCGCCGGGCGGGCTGTAACGGTAACCGCCGAGTATGGCGTGCAGCCTGAGCCACAGCTGCAGTGGGCCATCGACTACGACGACCTGGCGGTCCAGCTGTTCCGGGTGCTGAAGACCACGCGCACCAAGGAAGGCGAGTTCGAAATCACCGCACTCGAATTCAACCCGAGCAAGTTTGCAGCCATCGACACAGGCGCCAAGCTGGACGAGCGGCCGATCAGCGTCATTCCCGTGACCACCGTGCAGCCGCCGGCCAGCGTCACGCTGACCTCGGCACACGCGATTGACCAGGGTATCGCGGTCAATACCATGACCATTGCTTGGCCGGCTGTGCCGGGCGCCGTCGCCTACGACGTGGAATGGCGCAAGGACAATGGCAACTGGATCCGCTTGCAGCGCACCGGTGCGGCGTCTGTCGATGTGGTCGGTATCTATGCCGGCGCCTATCTGGCCCGCGTGCGGGCGGTCAGCGCCTTCGACATCACGTCGATTTGGAAAAGCTCGATCCTGACTCAGCTGAACGGCAAGGAAGGTCTGCCACCGGCGGTCACCTTCCTCAACACCGAAAGTCTGCTGTTCGGGATCAGCGTCAAGTGGGGTATCCCAGCTGGTGCCGAGGACACCCAGCGCACCGAGTTGTGGTACAGCGAAGGCACGGATCTCGACGCGGCCAACAAGCTGGCCGACCTGGCGTACCCGCAGCAGGAATACGTCATGCAGGGCCTGCGCGGCGGCCAGCGGTTCTTCTTCTGGGCGCGCCTGGTGGATCGCACTGGCAACCTCGGCCCGTTCTTCCCGGTGGCACCGACCGTGGTCACCGGCGTGGCCAGCATGGACGCTTCGCCGATCCTTGAGCAGATCACCGGCGAGGTGCTGGAAAGCCACCTGGGCCAGGAGCTAAACGAGCGCATCGACCTGATCGACAAGGACGGTCCAGGCTCGGTAAATGAGCGCCTGGGTGAAGTGCGCAGCGACCTGAACGAGCAGATCGCCGACGTGAGCAACGCTGTCGCGGATGTCGACAGCGCGTTGGCCCAGGCGAAGCAGGACCTGCAGCGCCAGATCGACGAGGTGGCCGACCTGGCCGACTCGATGCCGTACAAGCCTGACCAGGCCTATACCGCTGGTCAGAGTGTGCTGGGCGAAGATGGCAAGCTGTACCAGGCCAAGGTCGACGTACCGGCTGGCAACGCGCCGCCGAACGCCACCTACTGGACCGACATCGGTCAGGCGGTGCAGGCGGCGAACGGGATGGCCGCTCGCGTGCAGACCGTTGAAACCAAAGTTGAAACCCTGGAAGGCGTCACCACGGCTCAGTCCCAGCAGATCACCGGCCTGCAGTCGAGCCTGACCACCACCAATGGCAACGTCGCAGCAGCTCAGCAGGCCGCCGAGGCCGCCGCAACGCTGGCCGGCGGCAAGGGCAAGGTCATTGTGCAGTCGGCCGCACCGGCCGTCGCTGATCGTCTCGCGCAGAACCTGTGGATTGATACCACCGGCAACGCCAACACGCCCAAGCGCTGGAGTGGCACCGCCTGGGTCGCTGTGACCGACAAGGTGGCCACTGATGCTGCGGCTGCGGCGGCCAATGCCCTGGCCGTGGCGCAGACCAAGGCCGATGCCACTGTGGTGCAGAGCCTCACCACTCGGGTAACCGAGGCCGAGGGCTCGCTGTCGTCGCAGGGCCAGGCCATCACCGGGCTGAACAGCAGCCTGACCACCACCAACCAGAACGTCACCGCTGCGCAGCAGGCCGCCCAGGCGGCTGCCACCGCAGCTGGCGCGAAGGGCGAGGTGATCTACGGCTCGACCGCACCCGCGGCAGACAAGCGCTTGGCGCAGAACCTTTGGATCGACACCACCAGCAACGCGAATACCCCGAAACGCTGGAACGGGTCGGCTTGGGTTGCCGTCACCGACAAAGTTGCAACGGACGCGGCAGCAGCTGCCGCCAGCGCGCTGAGCCAGGTGGCCACCAAGGCGGAATCCTCGGTGGTGCAGACCCTGACGGGCCGGGTCACCGACGCCGAGGGCAAGCTGACCACCCAGGGTCAATCCATCACCGGCCTGCAGAACAGCCTGACCACGACCAACCAGAATGTGACGGCAGCACAGCAGGCGGCCCAGGCTGCCTCGGACGCCGCCGGCGCCAAGGGCAAGGTGCTGTACCAGTCGACCGCGCCGGCAGCGGCGGACCGCCTGACGCAGAACCTGTGGATCGACACGACCAGCAACGCCAACACGCCGAAGCGGTGGAACGGCTCTGCATGGGTGACGGTGACCGACAAGGTGGCTACTGACGCCGCTGCTGCTGCGGCCAATGCGCTGAGCCAGGTGGCGACCAAGGCAGATGCCTCGACTGTCCAGTCCCTGACCAACACCGTGGAACAGCAGGGGGCTGCCATCACGGCCAATGGCCAGGCGCTGACCAGCATCAACGCTTCGCTGGCCCAGGCTGGAGGCGAGAACCTGTTCTACAACCCATCCTTCGAGCGGGTAGGCTCAACTGCCGGCCTGGCAGATGGGTGGACCACTGGCACGCCTGCCGGTGTGACTCGCACAGCCTCGCTTGTGGCGTCGACGCTTGACCCGAGTGGCAAGGCCCAGCGCTACGATGTTTCCGGCATCGACAACGCTTCGCGATACCTGGATACCTACCATTCACCGAAGTTTCCAGCGGTGAGCGCCGGCCAGTTCGTGAGCGTTTCGATCTATGTGAAGGTGACCGCTGGCTGCCTGATCCGCTGGTATCTCCAGCCGAGAAACGCCGCAGGCACGACCATCGTCACCCAGACCCCAGGAAACATCGTCGCTACGGGAGAGTGGCAGCGCTTGGTGTTCGAGGGCCGGGAGATGCCGGCGGGCACAGTGGCGTGTCCCGTGATCTTCCGCGTCTTCGGTGCCTCATCGACTCCGCAGGATGCGGTCGTTGAGATAGACCGCGCCCAGTTTGAAATCGGGCGAATCGCGACAGGGTGGCGAGACAACGGCCAGCTTGCTGGCGCCGACGTTGCCGCCAACGCCTCGGCGACAACGGCGCTGGCTGGCCGTGTCACTGCTACCGAAACCGGGCTGACCGCTGCCTCTGGGCAAATCACCGACCTGAACAACTCGATCGGGGATGTCGGCGGCGAGAATCTGTTCTACAACCCCACGTTCACCAAAGCAGGAACGGGGACCGACATTGCTGATGGCTGGGCCACGGAAGGGCCGGCGACCAGCGTCGAATCGCTGGTTACCTCATGGCTGAACGCAGGGGAGAAGGCGGTACGTGTTGAGGTTTCCAGCGTGGGTACGGGCACGCCCTATAAATCGCTGCGTCCAACTGGAGGCACGAAAGACCGCCGGCCAATGGTCGCCGAAGGTCAAACCGTTGCGACCTCTGTCTATCTTCGCGGCACCGCTGGCCTGGGGCTCAGGTTCTTCATTCAGTGGATCAACGCGGCAGGCACCGTGATCAGCGCCCCTAACTCGGTGATGTTTACCATTACCGCAGCAGGCAAGCGTGAGCAGTTCAGTGCCGTCGCGCCTGCAGGGGCGGTGACTTGCTACGTCTACCTGCGTGTCTACAGCGCAACCGGCGCGGTTACCGCGGGATACGTGGAAATGGCGCGGCCCCAGTTTGAGTATGGGGCGCGTGCCACCGGGTGGCGAGACAACGGCCAAGTCAACGCGGTGAACAACAGCGCGAACTCGGCTGCCGTGCAGAGCCTTACCTCAACCGTAGACCAGCAAGGCTCAACTCTATCCGGCGTGGCCGGGAGGACCACCAGCCTGGAAAACAGCCTGACCACGACCAACCAGAACGTGACAGCTGCGCAGCAGGCGGCCCAGGCCGCCGCTACAGCAGCGGGCGCGAAGGGGGAAGTCATCTACGGCTCAACCGCTCCGGCCGCAGACAAGCGTCTCGCGCAAAACCTGTGGATCGACACCACTGGCAACGCCAACACGCCCAAGCGCTGGAGCGGCACCGCCTGGGTCGCCGTGACGGACAAGGTGGCCACTGATGCGGCGGCTGCGGCTGCCAGTGCGCTCAGCCAGGTGGCGACGAAGGCTGAGGCCTCGGCGGTCAACTCGCTGACCAACCGGGTAAGCACTGCTGAGGGCGCGATCACCAGCCAGAGCACCGACATCACCCAGCTCAAGAACAGCATCGGCGCGGCTCAGCCGTTCGTTGCCGGGATGACCTGGGAGTTTACGAACTCCACCAGGGGCTGGGTGGCAACCGCAACGGGTGGCACGATCGCTGCTGGGCCGCTCTTCGCCACGGTGACCAAGAACCCCAACCTGCAGTGCAACTTCACCCCTACCGTTTCGGGGGCGCAGAACCCATACCTGCGCATCCGGCTGCGTCGGCGCAACACTACGCGGTCCGGGGCGCAGATGTACTGGGCGAACGAAGATGGAGGCCTATCCGAAGCCCGGCGCATGGCCTGGGCCATCAGCACGACCACCACGGATTGGCAGGACATTGAAATCGATCTCTCCGGCCATGCCGGATGGAACGGCAAGAACATGTATGCCATCCGCCTGGATATGATGAACTCGGCCGACACGACCGGTGAAATCGACATCGCCTACATCGCAGTGGGAAGGCGATCGGCGGCTGCCTCGGCGCAAGCGGTATCCAGCCTCGACAGTGTTGTAACGCAGCAGGGCGCAACGCTCACTGCGGAGTCGAAGCGCATCGACGGATTGTATACCTCTGTTGGGGATGCCAATGCGGCCATCCAAAGCGAGGCCACGGCCAGGTCCAGCGGCGATGCTGCGCTGGGCCAGCGTGTGGATACGGTCCAGAGCAATCTGGGCACCACCAACGCCTCTGTGCAGCAGATCAGCACGGCTCAGAGCACGCTCAACGGCAAGATCACCGCGTCTTACTCGGTGAAGCTCCAGGTCGTCAACGGCAACCAGTACGTGGCCGCCGGCTTCGGCACGGGCATAGAAAACAACAACGGAGTGTTGCAATCCGTTTTCGCGGTGATGGCTGACCGTTTCACGGTGCTCAACCCGACCAATAACGGCTTCGTCAGCCCGTTTGCAATCCAGAACGGGCAGGTTTTTTTGAATGAAGCCTTTATTTCCAAAGCGACAATTCAGAATGCAGTAGTTGGCTCAAGCATCGATTCTGCGCAGCGAGCAACTTGGGATGGAGGACCGATTATGAACTGCGATTTCGTCACGGGGGCTATCACTTTCCGCCATGGCACCCGGAACCAAACTTATAGCGTTTTGAATCGAGATGGTGGTGCCGTGTTCATTGATGGAACGATTAGGGTTAGATGGGGGGTTTGGTAATGCCTCAGGGGTTACAAGTCTGGGATGCCCAAGGTAGATTAATTTTGGATGTGACTGACCGGCTGAGTCGGATCTTGGGCCAAGTTGCGACAGGCAGCGCTGCTGGTGCAATTGCAGTGCCTGAATTCGCTGCAGGGTATGGCACACCTTGGGCTTTCGTGCAGCAACGGAATGCATCAGCCAACCAGTTCGGTAAGAGGTGCGCACGAGTGACCATTAGTGGGACGACGCTGAGTTGGGATTTTCCGGGGCTTTCCAGTTGGGAAATACTGCCAGCTGTCATTCAATACGGAGTTTACTGATGCCAGCCGGACTTCAAGTATTTAATGATGCAGGCGTTCTCCAGATCGACGGCACGTTCAAGAACATGGTGCTCACCGCTGTGGGTACTGCAACCCTTGGGAAGGTCGGCGGCGCTGGTATTCAGCCCTATCCCAGTGCCGGGTACTACAGGATCTCGTACCCGGTCAGCTCAAGGCAGCCGATTCTCGCACTGCGCTCATCAGCAAACGTATGCTTCCTGACCGACGACAACGGATTCACTGTGTTCGGCGCAGAGGGCACCAGCATCGGGTTCTATGTCTATGACAGAGTGGATTTCGGTAATGGTGCTGGGAACTCTGGGTTTCAGGTGTTCAATGAACAGGGCGTTGAGGTGTTTAACGCTAACAATCGGTATATGCGTGTCCTCGGTAGCTACTCTGTCAACATTCCTGTAACCGATCTAAGCAATACCGCTCCGACTCCGACATTCAGCGGGGTTGTTGATTCAAACAAGGCAGTAGCGGTATGCATGGGCGTTCAAAGCACGGGACACTACACCGACAGTGGAGGCACGTCGCAACAACCCGCAGCTATCATCCGTTATTGGCAATGTCAGGTTAGGACCCCTGATGCCAATACGTTCACCTTGTCGAATGGAATCATTCAGGTGTTCGCCGGACCAATCACTGTTCCGCCCGGGACAACTGGCTCGATCAGCCCATACAATAGTGGGCTACTGCTGGATGTTACCGGTATTTAAAAAGGCTCTTAAGTACAAGCAATAAACCAATGTTCTGATTACTAACTTAGCCCTGGAGGGCCATGCAATGCCATATGTCGCCGTAAACATGAGCAATATGTTCGATGTTGCCAACAACACCCGTTATGCCACCCCCGAGCAGGCTGACGCCCGCGCACGTGAAATCCTGGCGCAGTTCCCAACGGCCCAGGTTTACACCGCTCAGGTACTGAAGGAGTACACCGCCAAGGTGGACATCACCGTGGCTGACCCGGCCGAGCCTGTGGAAGAGCAGGCACCGGAATAGGCCGACCTTGATTCCGCTAAAGACCACCCAGGCCCGCCTATCGCGGGCTTCTTTTTGCCTGGAGAAAACCTATGACCACTCCCCGCGGCGTCCGCAACCGCAACCCCGGCAACATCGATTTCAACCCCCGCAACGACTGGCAGGGCCAGGTCGGCAAGGAGCCCGGTGGCCGCTTCGCCGTCTTCGACACCCCGGAGAACGGCATCCGCGCCCTGGGCAAGCTGCTGATCGCCTACCGCGGCAAGGACGGCATGCCCGGTGTTGGCGGGAAGGGTATAGACACCGTGCTCGAAACCATCAACCGCTGGGCGCCGAGCAACGAGAACGACACCCAGGCCTATGCCTCGGCCGTGGCCAAGCGCCTGGGCGTGCGCACCACCGACCCGATCAACATCAAGGACGCGGCAACCCTGCGCGGCATGCTGGTGGGCATCATCATCCACGAGAACGGCGGCAACCCGTACACCCCGGCGGTCATCGATGAGGGCGTGCGGAGGGCGCTGGCATGAAGTCCTGGGTCATCAGGTCGGCGCTGCTGCTGGCGCTGCTAGCGTCCTACTGGGGCGTGTACCAGCACGGCCGAGCAGTGGAGCGGGCCGACGCCGCCCAGGCATCAGCAGAACGAGACAGCGGCGACCGCCTGGCAGAGGTGATTGGCGAGCGCGGCGCCCGCCAGGAAGAACAACGACGCGCTAAGGCGCAGGAGGAGGCGAGAGCCCATGCTCAGGAAGAACGAACGATTGCTGATACTGGCGCTGCTGGTGCCGATGCTGCTGGCCAGCGGCTGCGCGACGAAGCCGGAAAGCTCGCCACCACCGTCAGTTGCCCCGGCACGGATACCTCCGCTGTCGCCCGAGGCCAGGCAGCCACCCGCGCCGCCATGGTGCTCTCCGACCTGCTCGCACGGGCTGATGAACGAGCGGGAGAGCTGGCGAAGTCTTATGACCAAGCCCGAGTAGCCGGCCAGCTCTGCGAGGCGTCCTATAATGCTCTGACCAAGTGATCGGGGCATAGCCGTGGAGAAGCGCACTTTCATCGGGATGGTCGAAGCCGGCGAGCCGCTGATCCAGCAGGCTGTCGATGCCATGCGGCAGTACCATGAGGCCGAGGCGGCGGGGCAGCCACCGGAAGAGGTGGAGCGGCTTCGCCTCTTGGCCGAGTCGCTTTTCCAGGCGGTATCCGATTACCAGTTGCGCGTCATGGCTAAGGCTCGCGGCAAAGACCTGCCGAGACTTAACTAAAAAGTCTGTAGAACATCGGATTACCCTAAGTGCGGCAAGAAGTACACAATGCCGGACGCGGATATTGCTTTCGTAACATTCTCAGAGCCAGAGACGAGATCGTTAATTCTCCCAATAGTTTCAAATACTCCTGTGAAGAAACTTACCGATTTCTCTGGCTGATCTTTGATTTCTTTGCTTCTTCGGTTGATTGATCCGGCGACCTCGTTCAATATATCGTCAAGGGCGGAGTCGCCAAATATTCTATATTCGTTTAGTGCGCTTCTCAATTTATTGATGGTGCTAGAAAAAAATTGTTTAAGGTCCGGGTTTATTTCGGATTTTAGACACTCTTCAAGCAGTGAGTCTAGTTTGGAGGTAATGTCTGCCACCTCAGTTGCTTTGGGTCCTGAGGCTAATAATATTGAGTTGGTAATGAAGTGATCTGCGAATTTTAGCCCTTGTAGCATGGATGGAGTTATGCGAGGTAAGTAGCTTTTCCAAGGAGCTGATAGGTTAATATCTTGAAAGAATGCCTTTATTTCGAGTAGTGGCGCTAGGTGCATGTCTTGCTCGCCAAAGACATGAAGCTTTACAGCCTTAATGGCTTGTTCAGTTGTATCCTCTAATTCAATCATGGTCCGGGCTAAGCTCATGGGGTTTTTCGTTTCGACCCCTAAGACATTAGCAATGGCGCTAAGGGCAGGATTATCGCCATTCTGCTTGCGGAGTTCTTGCATAACTTGAATTAGGGTTGATGTAGGTGTGAGGATTTCGTCCATAATTTCCGCCCTGCAGTCGCGTCGACTATTTAATTTTTTATGACTGAAATTGTCATTCGATCATTGAAATCAGAATGTTTTCTTCAGAATTCAAAACATTCTAGGGGTGTGCTCTTATAACTGTTTCTCCTGCCCATGTAGCAGTTGAGGAGGAGGCTTACACCGAGAGTGGTGCGGCAGCCCAACTGGATTGCTATGCCGGGCTAATACCGGTCAGCATCTCGAAGTGGCGAAACGATAGCACCACAGCGACCGGCGTTCCAGCGTTTGCGAACCGAGGAAAATGCGGGGAACCATTCCCTGGGAATGCGAACGTGCGCTTTTATCAAGATGGCCGATGCAGGCGAGCCGCCCACTCGGAAGGCTATCAATGTCATCTGGGAGTATCAGGCAAGCCTGCGTAGGAATCGCGCGCCTGCAACTGCTGACGGAATTGCCGTTCCAGGCGTACTAACTGAGCGTTGAGGCTAAGCCCGGGGCAAGGACGTCCTGCCTCTCCAGTAAGCCCGCTGATCGATAATTTCCCATCGCGGGCTTTCTCTATATGATACTGTGTTTTTATACAGTATAGGTGCCCCATGTATTTTCTACTCGTCCGCCGCCGCGAGCACGGCGTTGCCATCCCCGCTGAAAAACTAAACAAGGTCCAGCCGCTGCGGGCCGACGTGCACATCGAGTACGGCAACAGCAAGGTACTCGGCCGCCCATGCATCGAGGCCTGGGTGTTCAACCCAACCCCAAGCGGCGACATCATCCCGCGGCTGCACGACGCCTGCGTGAACGGCATGGCCACGCTGGGGATGAATATCACCGGTTTCGAGGAGGTCGACGGCGTGCTGTACGCGCAGTCGTGGTGGTGCAGGACAATATGATGGCCGGGATACCGCAGGCCTGGCTCGACGAGCTCAACGATCACTTCTCGCTGGTCAGCGATCCTGATGGCCGGGCGGATGTGCTCAATGAGATGGCCTATGCCGCTCGCCGGCGCCAGGTGGTGGGTGAGGGCGACCTGGTGGAAATGCTGGAAATGGTTGAGGCGGCCAGGCTGTGGGCGCTTTCGGAACTTGAAGGGGCGTCCAGGGTGGAGCCTGCTGAAGGCGCGGCCGGTTGAGCTTGGCGAGCAGGTTTAAGCTCGGCGGGCGAGCGGGTACATAAAGGAAGGGATACGATCGGCAGAACGCCGGATGCGGGCCGAAACCCGTGGGGAGATTTTCGGGGAATGGTGAAATCGGGTCATGCACAGTGCGGCACCGTTTGCAGCGAGCGCCCGCTCAAGGCCTTGATCCGTAAGGCTTTAGGTGTATCCCGCACGCATGGGGTGCAAGGGGTCGAGTGTTCGAATCACTCCGTCCCGACCAAATAACTCCAAAGAATCCAGTCACTTAGCGGTGGCTGGATTTTTTATGTCTGTCCGTTTCTACTTGGTTAGTAATTTTGCCCCACTTTTTGCCCCACCGAATTTCAACAGCCGTTTGTCAATAATTCAGAAACGGCAGGGTCTCGGGAATTTGCATCCATTTATGCGAAATGGCGATTAGGCGAGGGGGCGGGGCGCTGATAGGCCGATATCGGCAGTTACCCGCAGCGTCTCGCGTCGCAGGTCTCCACCTCGGTTTCCCCGAGCACACGCGTCGCCCACTCGGAGGCTTCCTCGGGACTCGACCAGGCTTGGCAGATGGCACAACTCGGCAACTCAAACCAAGAGCTGAAGTATCCTCGACCGCCCGGTTGTGCAGCAGGTTGTAGCCGGCTTTGACTACGTCCGACGTCGCCCGGCTGGGTTGCTGGCCGTTGCCACCGGCTTTTTGCCCACCGACCCAACTGACGCCTTTGTTGCCGTTATTGGATTCGGTGTCCTTCACTGCCGTCACGGCACCGCCGTCGGACTGCTCGAGGTTGTGCTACATCTTCTGGTTCTGCGCCAGCGCGCCCCAGCCGGCTTGGTCGACCTTGTCGGCCATCTTCGCCGTCATTGCCTGGTAGGTGAGCTTGGAGCGGTCGAAGTCGATCCGTCCCTGCAGAACACCATTGCTCAGCAGCTCATACAGCCCTTGATTGGCCTGCTGGATGATCATCGCCGGCAGTGACATCACCGCCCGTGTGGCGTTCTGAATGACGTTGCCCATGATCTGCTGGAAGCACTGGGTGGCGCCATTGAGCTGGTTCTGCAGGGGGGGCGAGAGGTTCATGTTTCCGCACATCATGTTGGTGCGCCAAGACATGCCTACACCAAGGCCATTGGGTCGGTAGAGCGAGGAGGGCGCTCCTGCCGCCGAACCGCCGCCGATGGTATACATCACGCGGTCGTCCAAGACCGGTGCCTAGTCACCAAGGTGGTAGCCATTCTCGGCGGCGTGGCCCACGGCATATATGAGGAAGCTCAGCAATCCGAGGAAGTAGGTCTTCATCATTGACCTCCCTCAAAATCGATGCTGAACAGGAAGTTCTGGCCCATGCGCTGGCAGCAGCGGTACGGCCGCCATAGCGACCAGGCATACGCGCCGTCGGCGCTCTGGATCGTTGGGCTGGGGAAGATGGCGCAGGTGTTCTGGATCACCGGAGTAAGCACTTGCCAGCGGTGGTTGTTGAAGTTGTTCTCCATCAGCGGCTGCGTTGGCCCGAAGCCGGGCGCGGGCATCGGCTGCAGCGGCCGATAGACGTGCGGCTGGCCAACGCGGGTGATGAAGTCGCTGGAGCGCTGAGCCATCACGGCACTCCCCTAGAAATCGTCGGGCTGCACCAGAAAACCGTGGCGTGGGTAGACGCTACCCCACATGTCGCCGACTGCCTGGTTACCGAACTCGCGCATGCCCGGAACCAGTTGTTGCGGGTAGACGGATTCGGGAATGGCATGGCGCCACGCCAGCGGGTCGAGGGTACTGAGGTAGTAGGGCGCAAACGGCACTGCACCGCTTGGGCACGCATAGCCGAACGTATGCGCCAGGGCGGTAAGTGCAGCCCCGCCGGGGTGCCCGATACCGTCCACATTCTTGAACCGTGGCAGGTTATCGCGCTGCGGCGAAGGCGTGATCAAGTTGCCACCCCTTGTGATGCTGACGTCGGCGTCGACAGTGCTGACATCTCGCTCCAGGGGTTTCCGCCGGTGTCGGCGTAGCTCGACACCACCAGCTCGGGGATGAGGTGACGGACCTTCGGCGAGGTGCGCACCGTGCAGCCGAACGGCGTGCACAGCAGCCAATAGCAAATCCCGACGACCCGGTACTCCAGGCATTGCAGCGAAGTGACGGAAGCGATGATGGTCGGAGTGGTGAGTGCCAGGCACTGCTCGGTGGCGACGAGCAGAACTGCCGCAACGAGCGCACGACTTCGGCTGCTCTTTCTGGGTTTCGGTGATCTGCAGGCGGTAGAGGCGGTCACGTTCATGGGCAGCGCTCGGCTGGTGATAGCATGCATCCGTGCGCCAAGTTTCAGCATCCCGAATCCGGTGCTGGAGGAGGATGAACAAATTGAGTTCGGGGTGATCAGTTTTGTCTGGCGCCTGATCCAACGACGCGAATCAAGCAATTTGACGAAGGAACGCAAGTGTATTATTTCGGCTTTTTGACTAAACCACCTTTATTACTCCTTTGCCAGCTTTCTACTAGGCTCCCAAGGCATTCATTTGTGCCAGTGTGCGAAATTACGGTCAAGCAGGACTCAGCGATGTGTTCTGTGATTTCATGCTTTCAGTCTCTAATCTTCTATCCAGAAAAATCTATTGGCCTTAAAATGCGCGGCAGGATGCCAGTTTGATATCTTACATAGGTGCCGAGTCTGAAGGTGTTGCTCTAATGGTTCTACATATCATGCCGAGGTTGCGCATCGATGTTTACTGAATTCATGGTTGTGTCACCTTTTATCACCGTTTACTCCCTTTGCTGCGTCTTTGTGGCTGCAATCGCGCGGGGTTTTTCTGGCTTCGGTTTTACTCTGCTCGCTATCATGTCGCTGTCGTTCGTATTGCCCCTGACAACGATCGTGCCAACGATGTTCGTGCTAGAGATAGCGGCTGGCTTGAAACTGCTTCCTACGATTTGGCGTCAAGTGCACTGGTCTTCGATCCAAGTACTTGTCATCAGCTCCATTATCACCACACCGCTCGGCGCCTTTCTGCTCGCTACAATTTCAGCCGGCTTAGTCAAAATAGTAATGGCTATTTTGATCATCGTATGCTGCGTGGTAATGCTTACAGGCTACAAACTTCGGAGAATGCCGTCTTTGATTGAGACAGCGGCCACCGGTACAGGTGCAGGGATCCTCAATGGGGCCCTTGGCCTAGGAGGACCACCGGTCATAGTTTTCTTCCTCGGATCGCCCTTGGCGCTGGAGGCGGGGCGGGCATCGATTATCGCCGCGTTTTTGGCTATGGATATTGCGGCATTACCAGCGTTTTGGATGATGGATTTATTTAGTCGAGATTCGTTGCGTCTTGGATTGATGAGCTTGCCAATACTGGTAATTGGCGTCTGGTTCGGCTCTCTAATCGCCAGTAAGGTCCATGAGGAAGTAGCCAGAAAATTGATCATCAGCCTGCTACTTTTGCTCGCACTCGGTAGTTTTCTTTAAGTAGCCCAGATCGAGTGCAACATAGTAAACCTTAATAGGAGAATGTGATGAAAGGGTACTGGATTATTTTCGGCTCATCTGTGATCGACACTGAGGCACAGCAGGAATACGGTCGACTGTGGGGGCCTATCGCTGATCATTACGGGGCGAAAATTAAGGTCGTGGATCGCGAAGCAAAGCTTGAAGTGAATGCTGATAGCCGAGTGCTCGTTGTTGAGTTCCCAAGCTATGCCCAGGCAAAAGCATGTTATGAAGATCCGGCTTACGCGCATGCCAAGAGCTTTGCATTGCGAGCAGCAAAACGAGAATTGATCCTCTTGGAGGGTGACTTGAACTGAGCAGTTTAGAGCAGCAGGGCGTGTTCGTCGTAGTAACTGCTCTAGTTCTTCACCCTATTGCCATGAGAAAGTTACTCTTAAGCTTATACCGATACAGGTTTTGTATAGTGTTCCTACACCCTGATTGCAATCAGTTTCTGGTTGCGCGGCTGTTTTACCGCCGCGCAGCTTTTCGGCAGATAACTAGTGGGAGCGTCTGATTCTGTTACGCAATGTCCGCAGGCGCAGAACGACGGTTTGAATAAAAAAGCGAGCACAGGTGAGGCAAATGCTCGCTGGATCCATACGGATCAAAACTGTGGGCATGTGATCACGGTGTGGGTGCATCCGCTCGGATAAGCGATTTGCGTTTCAGCTCGTGCCAGAATTCGTCGGGTATTTCGCGCTCGAATGTGATGATGTTCTCGCTAAGCTGCTGGATGCTTCGCACGCCTGGAATAATGTTGATTACCGCTGGATGTGCGGCGATGAACTGCAATGCCGCCGATTTGAGTGGGACATCGAAGTCATGGCACACAGCCTCGATCCGACTGACGTGCTCCAGTATTTCAGCATCTGCCGGGGCGTAGTTGTAGCGCGCCCCTGGAATCGCGCCGGTGGCCAGAATCCCACTGTTAAAGCCACCTCCTACGATGAGAGACACACCCTGCGCTTCACACTGCGGAAGGAAGTCATTCAACGTGTCTTGCTCGATAAGCGTGTAGCGCCCTGCCAGTAGAAGACAGTCAAAGTCGATACGACGGATAGCTTCGTGAGCCACATCGCTCTCGTTCACACCAATCCCAATTGACTTGACGACGCCTTGATCGCGCAGCTCAAGTAGCGCCTTGCCCGCACCATTCATTGCATAGTTGAAAACTTCGGGTTGTTCAGCCCCATGTGTATACACGTCAACCTCATGAATGAGCGCAACGTCGATGCGTTCTAAGCCCGTGCGCTGAAGGCTGTCTTCGATAGAGCGCATCGTACCGTCGTAGGAGTAATCGAATCGCCACTCGAAAGGCAGCCCTTTGATCCAGCAGCCGAAGTCGATCTCTTCCCGTCGACGAGGGCTTAGCAATCGCCCTACCTTGGTAGACAGCACAAACTGGTCGCGAGGCTTCCAACGCAAGCCCTGTCCCAGTCTTGCCTCGCTCAAGCCATGGCCGTAGCTCGGTGCCGTATCAAAGAAACGAATTCCCGCGTTCCAGGTGACTTGGATCAGTTCAGCCGCGGTTTCTTCGCTAATGGGGGCCATGAAGTTGCCCAACTGAGCGGCGCCAAAGCCCATTACACTGGTCTGAATACCAGAACGAGACCACGTTCTTTTTTGCGAAGCTTGCATGGATGACGTTCCTTCAAGTGGCCCGACCGAAGCCGGGCGTTAGCGAAACCGCGTCTTCAGATGCTCAAACAGAGGTACTTGATCTCAAGGTAGTCCTCGATCCCATACTTGGAGCCTTCGCGGCCCAGACCCGAGGCCTTGATGCCACCGAATGGCGCGACTTCGTTTGAGATCAGTCCGGTGTTGACACCCACCATGCCGTATTCCAATGCCTCAGCGACACGGAACACACGGCTCATGTCACGGGCGTAGAAATACGAGGCCAGGCCGAACTCGGTGTCATTTGACATGGCAATGACTTCGGCTTCGTCTTTGAAGCGAAATAGCGGCGCCAGTGGGCCGAAGGTCTCCTCCTTAGCGACAGCTGCGTCGATAGGTACATCGACCAAGATGGTCGGCTCGAAGAAATGCCCTTCAATTAGCTGCCCACCCGCGAGTATTTTTGCGCCTTTAAACACGGCATCATCAATATGCTCTTGGATTTTGGCGACAGCTTTGCCGTCGATCAGCGGGCCAGTAGTCACGCCTTCTTCTAGCCCATTGCCAACCTTCAACCGGCCAACCGCTATAGCCAGCTTCTCGGCGAACGCGTCGTAGACGCCGTCCTGCACGTAGATTCGGTTGGCGCAGACGCAGGTCTGGCCGTTGTTACGGTATTTGGAGATGATCGCGCCCTCGACAGCCTTGTCCAGGTCGGCGTCGTCGAACACGATGAACGGGGCGTTGCCACCCAGCTCCAGGGAGACCTTCTTGATGTCCTTGGCGCATTCTTCCATCAGCTGGCGACCGATTTCGGTCGAGCCGGTGAAGGACAGCTTGCGTACCAAGGAGTTGCCGGTCAGCTCGCCGCCTACTTCGCCAGCGCTGCCGGTGACCACGTTCAGCACGCCAGCCGGGATGCCGGCACGGGTGGCCAGCTCGACCAGGGCCAGGGCGGAGTACGGGGTTTGCGAGGCAGGCTTGAGCACCATGGTGCAGCCAGCGGCCAGGGCCGGGCCAACTTTACGGGTGATCATGGCGGCCGGGAAGTTCCACGGGGTAATAGCCGCGGTAACGCCGATTGGCTGCTTGATGACGATCAGGCGCTTGTCTGGCTGGTGGCCCGGGATGGTGTCGCCGTAGACGCGCTTGGCTTCTTCGGCGAACCACTCGATGAACGAGGCGGCGTAGG
>NZ_VWXJ01000011.1:0-227150 GCF_011752535.1 Pantoea sp. Tr-811 | reverse complement strand
GTAGAGGTAGACTGTTTCGACTTTGGCGTCGGGTCGCATCATGGTCGGCGGGCTCCGGAAAGAAATCGGGAGCACAGCATCCGGGATCAGTTGAGCGCTTTGAATGTGGGGTTCATGGAGCGCTTACGAACAACCTTTGACATGTCTTTGTTCCTCTTGCGAATGCTCAAAGCTCAAAATTACTGAGCTGCAAGCCGAAGAAAAAGGCGTGCCCGAGTTACAGACTGGTATCCACAGAATTACCAATCAAGGCTGGGTCAAGCCCTTGTCTGCCATCAGTGACCTTAGCCATGCGACAAAGACCTCGACTGTCGGCGGCATCAGGTCGCGATGGGGGTATAGGATCGAGACGCGCTTGGAAGGGATTGGGCAATGTTGCATCACCCGTACCAGCGCGCCGGACTCAAGATGAGCCTGAACATTGAGCGCAGGGCCTTGAATCAGGCCAAACCCCGCCAAGGCTGATGCGACGAATCCCTGAGTATCGTTCACATTGATTGCCGACCTGACACGAACGGTCTGGACTTCATCGCCCTGAACAAACAACCATTCCAGCGTGCGAGGATTGCTGCCCGAGAAATAGTTCACCGCGAGGTGTTCGCTTAGATCAGCAATGCGCTCAGGCACCCCATGTCGAGCGAGGTACGCAGGGGATGCACAGGTCACCATGGGCAGATAACCAATCCCGCTGGCTATCAGGCTGGAATCTTCCAGTGCGCCAAGCCTCACGACGCAATCGACGCCTTCGCTGATGAGGTCGATCGGCTTATCACTGGTACCCAACGTCAACTCAATCCCAGGATAGCGTTGCTGGAACGCCATGAGTGACGGAATGATGAGCAGGTGGCCTACCGATACTGGCAAGTCAACACGCAGCTTCCCGACCAATCGCGCAGGGCGATCACCCAGCGACGCCATTGCCTGCCCGACATTGTCGAGGATGGCCTTGCATCGGTGGTAAAACGCCTCACCTTCCGGGGTCATGCTGAGCCTGCGTGTCGACCTGTTGAGCAGTCGCCCATCAAGCCGCTGCTCCAGAAGCTGAATTGACTTTGACACAGCCGGCCGGTGCATGTGGAGCGACTGTGCAGCGTTGGTAAAGCTGCCCGTCTCCACGACGCTCACGAACACCTGCATCGCATTCAGCACATCCATTGATGACTCCGGGTAAAGAGGTTGAACCGCCGCAGCTTACCAATGCTGTTCAGTTAGGCAATTCAATCACAACCCGAAGCGTCAAATGCCGATGGTGCCAGTTTGCGGGTGAAGCAGCACAATTCAGGCTTTAGACAACTCCCCAATCTTCTCCAGCCGCGCACGCACGATGTTGCGGCTGATGTTCAACAACCGTCCCGTCTGCAACTGGTTGCCATGGCAATATCGATACGCCGCCCTGAACACCGTCTCCTCGATATGCTCATACAAATTCGGCACATTCTTCTCGAACAACGCCAGCAACGCACTTTCAAGGTCAGGCGCTGCCGCGCTCGCTGCAGGCAAGTATCCAGGGACCGCAGGCGCCGACACCTGTGGCCTCATATCGACCAGGTGCAGGTCCGCCGGCGCCACCACTTGATAGCGGCACACCAGCAACGCATGGTGAATGGCATTTTCAAGCTCGCGGATGTTGCCAGGCCAACTGTGCGCCAGTAGCTTGCGCTCGGCATCCGGGCTCAGCGATGCCCGTTCGTAGCCCAGCCGGCGGCAATGCTCTTCAATGAAAAACTCCGCCAGAGGCAGGATGTCTCCTGGCCGCTCGCGCAAGGGCGGCAGGCGTATGGTCGCGACATGCAGCCGGTAGAACAGGTCCTCTCGAAAATGCCCCGCCACTACAGCATCGGCCAGGTTGACGTTGGTCGCCGCCACCAGCCGCACGTTGATCGGAATCGGCGTACGTGAGCCCAGGCGCACCACTTCACGCTCCTGCAGCACCCGCAGCAATTTCACCTGCATGTTCAGCGGCAGGTCGCCAATTTCATCGAGGAACAGCGTGCCGCCATTGGCCGCTTCGAACCAGCCGGCCTTGACGCTGGTGGCGCCGGTGAACGCACCTTTTTCGTGGCCGAACAGTTCGCTTTCCACCAAGGTTTCGGCAAAGGCACCGCAGTTGACCGCCACGAATGGTTCACGACCCCGGCGGCTGAGATGGTGGATATGACGGGCAACCAGCTCTTTGCCGGTGCCGGTTTCGCCGATGATCAGGGTATTGGCTTCGCTAGGCGCCAAGCGCTCGATGCGGCTGAGCAGTTCCTGGGAGCGCGGGTCCTTGAACACGAGCACGGTGGCACGTACCGACTTGGTCAGCTCGCGGGCATTGGGATGGGTGATCAGCGACATAGGGGCATTCCTGGCAGTTGACGCGCAGGCCCATAGTGCATGAAACAAATTAGATCAAAAAATTATTAATTAATATTTAGATATATCAAATAGAAATATTTAAATTTCCAGCAATTGACTGCTGCTACAGCAGCAACCCGCCAGCACTCCCCTGCCCGCCGATCAGCAGGCACGGCCTCTCTGTCCCGCTAGCTATCCCCCGAACACCGCGAATTCAAAGGGCTGTAGCCACATCATGGCAGGCTGGCATGTATTTCGCTCTTGGCTTGCAGTACCTATTGCCTGGAGCTGCACATGAATAATCCCTGGCGTCATATCCTCACCCTGCTGGGCGGCCTGACCCTTAGCTTGGCTGCGCTGGCAGCCGAGCCACCGGCGGCGGTGCGCATCGCCATCGTCGCCTTCACCCAGGGCGGTACCCCGGTGTTCGGCGGCATCCCCGGGCGGGTGATTGAAGAAGGCTGGCTGGAACAGCAACTGGCTGCCCGCGGCGTGAAACTGCAATGGACTGCCCTGCCCCACGCAGGCGCCGGGCCGCAGATCAACGAAGGCTTCAGCAACGACAGCCTGGACTTTGCCGTACGCGGTGACCTGCCCTCGGTCATCGCCGGGGCTGGCCAGGTGCCCGGCAAGCTGGTGGTACCGGGCGGCAGCGGCAACAACATCTATCTGGTGGTGCCGAACGACTCGCCGGCGCGCAGCATCCAGGACCTCAAGGGCAAACGCCTGGCCTTGCACCGCGGCCGCCCGTGGGAGTTCGCCTTCAGTAACTTCCTGCAGAGCCAGGGCCTGGCACTCAGCGATTTCAAGATCGCCAACCTCAACCCCCAGGTAGGCGCCGCAGCCGTGTCCGCCGGCAAGGTCGATGCGGCCGTACTGCTCAACGAAGCCTATGCCCTGGAAGACAAAGGCGTGGCACGCATCCTCTGGTCGACCAAGCAAGGCGCCAACGACTGGCGACTCGTCTCCGACCTGTGGGGCACTGACCGCTTCGTCGAGCAACATGCCGACCTGACCCAACTGGTGGCCACCGCCTGGGTGCGCGCGGCCTGGTGGATCTCGCAAGAGCAGAACCGCGACGGCTACTACGCGCTGTCGTCCCGTGCCGGTGTCAGCGAAAGCGTGCTGCGCCGTGACGACCAGAACGACCCGGTCGCGTGGAAGACGCACTGGGCGCCGAAAACCGACGCCCAGCTCAAGGCCCACTACGACGCACTGGGCCAGTACGCCCTGGCCAACCGGTTGATCCGCACGCCCTACGACATTACCCGCGACCTGGCCACGGGCTTTACCCGCCAGGCACTCATCGACCTGCAACTGACCCACTACTGGCCGTCGCTCGACGCCCAGATCAGCCAACAACCTTGAGAACCTTACCCATGAAACTGCCTGCTTCGCTCATCTTCGGCCTCAGCACCCTGGCCCTGTCCATCGGGGTCATGGCCGCTGAAACCTACGTCCCCAAACCCGACCCGCAACAGGGCGATGGCCGTGTGTCGGCCTTCTACACCTGGAGCAAGGCCATCCCCGCCACCCCCGGCAAGCTGCTGCGCAGCGAACCACTAGAGCAGGCACTTAGCCTGCCCAATGCAGCCAGCGCGCAACGCATTCTCTACACCTCCCTGGATGGCATCGACGGCAAGACGCCGATCGTGGTTTCCGGCGCACTGTTCATTCCCAAAGGTAAGGCGCCGGCAGGCGGCTGGCCGGTTGCCAGTTGGGGCCACGGCACCGTCGGCGTGGCGGATATCTGCGCGCCGTCCTGGGCTGGCCGCAGCTACCGCGACGTGCAATACCTGAACCGCTGGCTCGATGAAGGCTACGCCATCGTCGCAACCGACTACCAGGGCCTTGGTGTCCCGGGCGGCCACCCGCTGCTGAACAACCGCATGGCTGCGTACGGCATTCTCGATGCGGCCAAGGCGGTGGTCGCCGGCGTGCCGGGGCTGGCCGACAAGGTGCTGATCATTGGCCAGTCGCAAGGCGGCGCCGGGGCCTTTGCCGCCGGGGCCTATGCGGCAACCTATGCGCCCACGCTGGGCGTCAAGGGCAGTATCGGCACGGGGGTGATCTACACCGTGGGCTCGAAGAGTGTCGGTGAGCAGGACCAGGACAAGGTCGACCCGGCCCTGGCCTATGGCTTCTATACCCTGCTGGCTGCGCAGCAGTATGACCCGAGCATCGACCCACGTGACTTCTACACCGACAAAGCCCTGCCACTGTTCGAACAGGCCCGCACCAGCTGCCTGTCAGCACTGGTCAGCGATGTGGTCGGCACAGGCCTGACCCCAGCCAACGCCAAGAAAGACTACAAGGGCGACCAGCTCAAGCCATGGCTGGCGCAGGTATCGTACCCCACCCTGAAACTGGCCCAGCCGATCTTCATCGGCACCGGCGCCGAGGACAAGACCCCCGCCGCCGCCACCCAAGTGGCGTTGATGGAGGACGCCTGCAAGGCCGGCTCGGTGGTGCAGGGCCACCTGTACAAAGGCCTGGGCCACAGTGAAACGGTGAATGCCTCGCTGAAGGACTCGATCCCCTTCGCCCGCCAGGTCATCAGTGGCCAGCCCGTCACCCCCAATTGCAGCCCAAGCGTCCAGTAAGGAAGCCAACCCATGAGCATCGAATTCTTCACCCGCTTGCCACTGCATGGCGAAACCCAGTTCCTCCCCGGCGACCCGCGCAACCGCGGTGACTGGCATGCGGGAGGGCCCAGCACCGGTGCGGTGTCGGGGTTTGCCGTCGGTGATCACTTCACCTATATCGACTACCTCGGGCAGATCGCCCGCGCTGCTGAAATCAACGGTTTTGGCGGCGCGCTGATGGTCAACGCCCCCACCGGCGAAGAACCCTGGACGGTGTGCTCGCTGCTGGCCCGGGAAACCCGCACACTGAAATTCGTCACCGCGTTCCAGCCTTATCACTACACCCCGTGGGTCGCTGTGCAACAGGCTGCGACCTACCAGCGCGCCACCGGTAACCGCCTGGTGTGGAACATCATCAACGGCGGCTCGGATGCCATCCAGCGCCAGGTCGGCGACTTCGAGGACCACGACCAACGCTATGCCCGTGCCACCGAATTCATGGACGTGGTGCGCGGCTACTGGCACAACGAGCAGTTCCACTACGAAGGCGCTTACTACCGCGCCGAAGGCGGCGGCTTGCGCGGCCCGCTGAAAAAGGCCGAGCTGCCACTGATCTGCACCGCGGGCTCGTCGGTAGCCGCGCGCGAGTTTGCCGCAAAGCACGCCGATTTCTACTTGATGCGTGCCGAACACCCGGACGAGATCGCCGCACTGATTGCCGACATCCGCACCCGCGCGTTGAAGTGGGGCCGTACCGACATCCGCTTTGGCCTATCCATCGACGTCATTGCCCGTGATACCGAAGAAGCCGCGCTGGCCGAGGCCAAGCGCTTCTTCGACGAAGGCGTGGCCAAGGGCACGGTCAAGACCCGCGCGGCTCACGCAGGCCTGCGCACGGCGCGCAAGCTAAGCTATGAACACGGCTACAACGACCAGGGCGACCAACAGACGTTCGACAACTTCTTCATCCACCCCAACGTGTGGACCGGTTTCGGCTACATCGGCGTCCCGCCGGGCTGCGCACTGGTCGGCAGCTACGCCAACGTGGTGGCACGCATTGGCGAGTACCACGGCATTGGTGTCGACCTGTTTTTCCTGGCCGGCTACCCACACCTGGAAGAAGCCTACCGGATTGGCGAGCACATCCTGCCGCACTTTCGCCAGCAGCGTGCCCCCCTGGCCCGCCAGCCGGCCGGCCCCGTGCAACTGCACGCCAGTAACGGAGCCTGACGCCATGGCCTGGGACGGATACCCACTGAGCCGGCGCACCTTTCTGGGCCACGCCGGCGTACTGGCCGGCGGTGTACTGGTCGGCTGCGGCCCGGCCGACAGCCCGGCCCATGGCACAGCCGATCAGCCGCGCCATGGTGGCCGCCTGCGCTTAGGGATCATCGACGGCAACCAGAGCGGCAACCTCGACGCCCACAAGCCTATTGGCAGCGGCATCGTGCGTGGGTTTGCCCTGTACAGCAAACTGTGGGAGTGGGACGAGCAGATGCAGCCGCGCCTGGCCCTGGCTGAGTTCGCCGAGCCCAACGCCGATGCCAGCGGCTGGACCTTGCGGCTGAAACCGGGGCTGGAATTCCACCACGGCAAGACCATCGATGCTGACGACCTGATGTTCTCCATCCGCCGCCTCACTGACCCGCAACTGGCCTCGCCCTACGCGGCGCTGCTGCACTGGGTGGACCGCGACAATTTGGTCAAGCTGGACGAGCGCACCGTGCGCCTGGGCTTTCGCGATGGGCGCAGCTACCTGCCACTGCCGGAAACCTGGGTCAACTTCGGCGGCATCGTGCCGGTCGACTATCACCCTGTCACCAACCCGGTCGGTGCCGGGCCGTACAAACTGAAAAGCTTCACCCCGGGCCAACGCTCGTTGTTCACGCGCTTCGCCAACTACTACAAACCCGGCAAGCCCTATGCCGATGAACTGGAGATCATCGACTTCAAGGACCAGACCGGCCGCCTGGCGGCGTTGCGTGCCGGGCAGATCGACATGGCCAATGTCATGTCCACCGAGCATTTGCAGGTGCTTCAAGCCGACCCACGGCTGCGCCTGCTGAAATCGGTAAGCGGCAACTGGCTGTCGTTTGACATGAACACTGCCAAGGCGCCGTTCGACGACCCGCGTGTGCGTGAGGCGTTCCGCCTGCTGGCCGATCGCGAGGAACTGGTGCGCCGTGCGCTGAACGGCCAGGGCCGGGTGGCCAACGACCTGTACGCACCGTTCGACCCTACCTTCGACCACAGCATTGGCCCGCGGCCGCACGACCCGCAGCGGGCAGCGCAAATGCTGCGTGAAGCCGGGCATGCACAGTTGCAGGTGGAACTGGTGACCACGCCTGGGCTGGGGCTGGCTTCGGCACTGGTGCTGGCCGAACAGGCCCAGCGTATCGGCGTGACCATCAACGTGCGCCAGGTCGACCTGGCCACTTTCCAGGGCCCGCAGCGCGACGACTGGACGCTCAGTACCGGTGGCAGCATCGGTGCGCCGTTCCTGGCCAGCGCCATCCATACCGACGCACCGTTCGCGGTGGCCAACAAAACCCACTTCCACGACCCGGAGTTCAGCGAGGCATTCCTCGCCGCCATGGCCCAACCGGACCTGGAACAACGCAAGGCGCTGGTGCACCGCGCGCAACGTATCCAGTACGAACGCGGCGGCATGCTGATCTGGGGCTTTGCCGACCTGCTCGACAGCGTCAGCACCCGCGTGGGTGGCGCGCAGGCCGAGCAGTCGCTGTTCAGTACCTGGCGGTTCGAGAGCCTGTGGCTGAAAAGCTGATTCAGCGTTAGGCATCCAGGGCCGCCGTACCCCCTCAGAACCTTCAACCGCAGGCGCGGCTGCGCCCTGCCCCCCCTATCGAACGAGGCTCAGCCAATGCCCCGCGTTAACTTGTTGCACCCGAAATTCCAACCCAGCACCCTGGCGCTGGCCATTCTCGCCGCCACCATGCCGATGGCGCATGCCGAAGATACCCAACTGCAAACCGTCACCGTGCAGGCTGAACAGGCCGACGACGACGCCCTGCCCACCCGTCCGCCCGCCTCGATCTACGGCGGCCTGGAAGCCAAGGTGCTGGATACCCCGCGCTCGGTCACCCAGGTCAATGCCGAACAACTGGCCAACGACCCGATCCGCAGCGCCGATGACCTGGTCAAGTACGCCCCCGGCATTACCCGCGGCGGTGGCCAGAACGCCGGCATCGCACCGCAGATGCGCGGGCAGAACACCGAGGTGTTCCAGGACGGCCAGCGTGCCTACGGCGTGCGCCACCCGGCCAACTTCAATGCCTATGAAGGCGCCGACATCGTCGCAGGGCCGTCTTCGGTGACCTACGGTTCGGTCAGTGGCAGCGGCGGCTACGTCAATTACCTGAGCAAGAAGCCCGATTTCAACCGCTTTCGCACCAAGCTCAGTGGAGAGATCGGCAGCTGGATCCCCGATGGCGAATCACGCGATGCGACCAAGTTCAGCATCGACAACACCGGCCCGCTGACGGACAACCTGGCCTACCGGGTGAGCATCTCCCGCCAGCGCCAGGAAGACTTCTACGACAACGTCGAGAACAACTTCGACGCCTTCTACGGCGCGTTGGCCTGGCGTAACGACAACCTGCGGGTCGACTGGAACGCCGCCTACGATGACTACTACGACTACAACATCACCCACGGCTGGAACCGCGCTACCCAGGGCCTGGTCGACCACGGCAAGTACTACGCCGGGCGTGCCACACCGATCATCCAGAACGGCAATACCTTATGGTCACCGGTGCTGTCATCCGGTGCAGCCGACGCCCAGGTGCTGGGCTGGGTGCAGCGCCAGCGCAATGCCCAGGGCCAGTATCAGGTCGTCGACGGCAGCTTCCAGGGCGCATCACCCAATACCCAGGCCAGCCCCGGCAGCCTGCGTGGCTGGGTTTACGATCCATCGCTGGCGGGAAACGGCCTGACCTCGTTGTCGTCCCAGGCCGGCCAGCGCGCGCAGGATGAAAACCGCTCGCGGCGCTTTACCACGCAACTGCGCGTGGAAGGTGACCTGAGCCCATCGATCACCCTGGCCAACAGCACCTTCTACCAGCATTCCACCGACACCACCGATGCCGTCGGGGCGTTCCAGGTGCAGGGCAAGGACGACATTTTCGACAACCGCTTCGAATTTCGCGCCCGTGGCCAGTGGCAGTTGGGCGGCCTGACCCTGGTCGACGACAGCAACACCGGGCTGATCTACCGCCGCGAGCGCAACGAGTCGATCGCCGCCAACAACAGCTTTGGCAGCACCATCAACGCCTATGACCTGACCCTCGACCCGACCTTGAAGAACCCCGGCGACCTGCTCGGCCTGGGCGGGCGCAACCCCGCCGGTGGCAACGCGGCCTGGATCGGCCAACCCGGCGTGGCGCAGTATTCCAGCTACTACGGCTGGCTCAACCTGCCCGCCATGTACCCTGCCGGGCACGGTTTGTATGCCGAATCGGTGGCGCCCTATACCGCCGACAGCACCTGGACCACCAAGACCCTGTTCAGCCAGCACAACCTGCGCCTGGGCGAGCGCGTGGGCCTGAACCTGGGCGCCAGCCGCAGCTGGATCGACGCCCGTATCGAAAACCCCTTCGTGCTACCCGGCGGCAACCCGCGCAAAGACGCGGACAACTACCGGCTGTTCTCGGTGCAGGTCAGCCCCTATTTCAAACCCACCGAAAACAGCACGCTGTACTACACGTTCGACCGTTCCCTCGCCGTGAACACCGGCTTCTTCACCAACGGCTTGGGCTGGGGCAGCGGCGCGGGGGCCAACCAGCTCAACCCGCTGGCCTTCGAGAGCCTGAGCGTGTTGCATGAGGTTGGGTTGAAAGTGGAAGCGGTGCCCGACCAACTGTTCCTTACCCTGGCCGCCTACAAACAGGCCCGCGACCAGTCGCCGGACAGCAACAACAACATTGCCCGGCTGATCGTCAAAGGCTGGGAGGCGACCCTGCGCTACCAGGACCAGCACCTGCGCGGCGGCCTCAACCTCAGCCGCATCAGCGCCTACAACGAATTCACCAGCCAGGCTGGGTTTGCCTCGGCGGGGTTCATTGCCGATAACGGCACGGTATTTGGCGACAACAACAGCCTCAACCAGCGCCCGTCGGGTAAGTTCGATGCGGTGCAGATTCCCGAATACAACGTCGGCGGGTATGTCGACTACCGCTTCGACTCAGGGTTTGGCGTCGAGCTTTCCGGCTGGTGGACCAGCAGCTGGTACCTGAACCTGAGCAAGACGGTGAAAGTGCCAGACGAATACAACCTCGACCTTGCCGTGTACTACCGCCAGCCGCAGTGGGGTGTGACCGTGCGCATGCTCAACGTCACCGACGAGCTGAATTTCGTCAGCGGCCTGGCCGGCTCCACCAATACCTTCCTGCAACCGATGCCGGGCCGCACCTTGCTGGCACAGGTGGACTACCAGTTCTGACCGGCCCAAGGCCCCCTTGTAGGAGCGGGCTTGCCCCGCGAAGCAGGCGACGCGGTGCGTGGCACCGGCTTCGCCGGTGTTCGCGGGTCAAGCCCGCTCCTACAGAATTCCCCGTTAAATCAGGTAGTTACTATTTGAATCCGCTACCAGGCTTTGGGTATAGGCCTGCGCCGGTCGGTCCAGCACCTGTGCGGCGCTGCCCTGCTCCACCACCCGCCCGTGGCGCAGTACCAGCACCCGGTCGGCAATCGCCCGCACCACGCCAAGGTCGTGGGTCACGAACAACAACGTCACCCCCTCCCGCTGCAAGCGCTGCAGCAAGGCCAGTATCGACGCCTGCACGGAGACATCCAGCGCCGAGGTGATCTCGTCACACACCAGCAATTTCGGTTCGCAGATCAAGGCCCGGGCAATCGCCACCCGCTGGCGCTCACCACCAGACAAGCTATGCGGGTACAAACCCGCCACCCGCGCCGGCAGCGACACCCGTTCCAGCACGGCCTCGACCCGCTGACGCGCTTGCTCTCCACGTACCCCGAAAAAGTGCGCCAACGGCGCGCTGAGCGTTTGCCCGATCGTCTGCCTTGGGTTCAAGGCCCGATAGGGGTTCTGGAACACATACTGGATCTGGTGACGCAACCGGGCATCACGTTCGCGCGCGGCAAACGCCAAGGGTTTGCCGGCGTAGCGCATTCGCCCCTGAACGTTTTCGCCCAGCCCGGCAATCGCCCTGGCCAGGCTGGTCTTACCCGAACCCGACTCACCCACCAGCGCCAGGCACTCCCCTTGCCCCACCCGCAGGGACACATCGAACAGCACCTGGCGATCGTAGGCGACATCCAGCCCCTGAACCTCCAGCAACACAGCGCCGCCCGCTGCAGCAGCCTCGAAGGCCGCCTCGCCCAGCGGCAGGGGCTCTTGGTATGGCACCAGGCAGGCCACCCGATGCCCACTGTCGTGCGCCAACAACGACGGCTCGATCACTGAACACTCTGCACGACGCCTGCCGCAGCGCGGCGCAAACGCACAACCATCCGGGCGCTGCCCCGGTGCCGGTGCATGCCCGGCAATCGCCTGCAACGGCTGGCGCTGGGCAATGTCGGGAATGGCCGCGAGCAAGGCGCGGGTGTAGGGATGCAGCGGTACGCGAAACAGCGCCTCGCGCCCGGCCACTTCCACCAGCCGCCCGGCGTACATCACCATCACGCGGTCGACCAGGTCCCGTACGACCGCCAGGTCATGGGTGACGTAAAGGGCCGCCACACCTTGGTCACGGCATAGCCGCTTGAGGGTCTGCAGCACATGGGCCTGGGTGGTCACGTCCAGGGCGGTGGTGGGCTCGTCGAGAACGATCAGTCGGGGCCGCAAGACGAACGCCAGCGCCAGCATCACCCGCTGTTGCTGCCCGCCAGACAGTTGATGCGCAAAGCGCCGCAGGAAGGCGTCGTCATCCGGCAGGCCCACATCCAGCAGGGTTTCGCCGATGCGCTGGCGTGCGGCCTCACGCGACAGCCCGGGCTGGTGCGCCAGCAGGGTTTCACGCAGCAAGGTTCCCAGGCGCAACGCCGGGTTCAGCGCCGTGGCCGGGTCCTGGGCTACGTAGCCGACCAGCCCGCCACGGGCCAGGCGCAAGGCCTCGCCTTCGAGTTCGAGCAGCGACTGCCCGGCCACCACCACTTGCCCGCCAACAATGCGCGCACCCTGCCGGGCATGGCGCAGCAACGCCGTGGCCAAGGTGGTCTTGCCCGAGCCGGACTCGCCCGCCAAGCCAACGATCTCCCCTGCCGCAAGGCTGAAGGACACCTCGGCCAGCACATCGACCTGCCCGGCCAGCTCTACCCGCAGGTTGCTGACCTGCAGCACTTCACTGGCCACATTCAACTGCGCGCTCATGGTTGCTTCTCCCCAATCCGTGCACTGGCCCGGCCGATGCCTTCGGCAAGGATGTTGGTGCCATAGGCAAACACCCCGATCAGCACTGCAGGGGCCACCACGGCCCAGGGCTGCACCAGCAGCCCGGCCTGGTTTTCATTAATCATCAAGCCCCAGTCCGCCGCCGGCGGTGCCACCCCGTAACCCAGAAAACTCAAGCCAGACAGCATGCCCACCGCCCAGGTCAGCATGTTGCCGAAGTGCACGAGCAGCGGCGTGAGGATGTTCGGCAGGATTTCATGAAAGAGGATGCGCCACCGCGGGTACCCCATCATCTGCGCCGCCTCGACGTATTCCTGCCCGGCCACCGCCACGGCACTGCCACGGGCCAGGCGGACAACCCCTGGGGTAAAGGCGATGACCACGGTCAGTACGATCAGCCAAGGTGCTCGGCCGAGCATGGACACGATCAGCAGCACCAGGATCAGGTCCGGAAACGCCAGCGACACATCGGCCGCCCAGCTGATCGCCTGGTCCAGGCGCCTGCGCGCGAACCCGGCCAACAGGCCCAGGCTGCCGCCCACCAGCAATGCCAGGGTGGCCGCCGCCACCGACATCCACAGCACCGACAGGCCGCCGCTGAGCAACCGCGACAACACGTCATGGCCCAGGAAGTCGTGCCCCAGCGGCGCCCCCGCAGCCGGGGGGCCGTACACCGGCCCGACCATCGCCGTAGGCGCATGCGGTGCCAGCCAGGGGCCAAAAGCGGCCAGCAGCGCCACCAGCAAGGTAATAACGGCGCCACGCCGCACCTGTGGGTCGGCCAGCCAACGGGAATCAGTCATGGGTAGCCTCCTGGGCAGGGGTGCTGCGCGTGCGCCGCCACCATGGGCGAATGCCACGGCGGATACGGCGAATCATCCGCACCCGGCGTGCGGTGCGCAGCTTGGGGGTGAGCAGTACCGTCAGCAGGTCGGCCAGCAGGTTGATCAGCACCACCGCCAAGGTGATGACCAGCACCACGCCCTGGATCATCGGCAGGTCGCGCATCTGGATCGCCGCGTTCAACGCGGTGCCGATACCTGGGTAGCTGAAAATCACCTCGGCCAGCAGTGCGCCCCCGACCAGCGTGCGCAGGGTAAGTGCCACGCCCTGGATCGCCGGGGTCAGGGCATTGGGCAAGGTATGCCGCCAGACGATGCGACGCTCGGGGATACCCCGCAGGCGCGCGGCAATCACGTACTCGGACTCCAGCGCCTCGATCATTGAAGCCCGCACCAGGCGCGTGAGGTACGGCAAGGCCGTCAGGCTCAGGGCCAGCACCGGTAGCACCAGTGACGGCCACTGCCGCCACAACGGCAACTGCGGGTCGAGGATCGACACCGCCGGCAGCCAGCCCATCCCCGGCATGGAAAACAGCAACACAAGGCCGATGGCCAGCAGAAAACCCGGCGTGGCCTTGAGCAGGATCAACGCCGACAGCCCCCAGCGGTCGAGGCGGCTGTCACGGCGCAGGGCCAGGCCTACCCCCAGCAACAACGCCAGCGGCACCACCAGCGCCAACACCCCGGCCAGCAAGGCCAGGGTATGGCCGAGGCGGCCGAACAACAACTGCGCCACCGGTACCTGGGAGTCCAGCGAAATGCCCAGGTCCCCGCGCAGGGTGGCACCCAGCCAACGCAGGTACTGCAGCAAGATCGGCTGATCGAGGCCCAGTTGCCGCTGCAAGGTGAGGATGCTTTCCAGTGGCGCATCCGGGCCGAGAATCACCCGCGCCGGGTCTGAGGGCAGCGCCTGGGTGGCAATGAACACCACCAGGCTGATTACCCAGGCGGTCAGCAGCCCATAACCGAGGCGGCCAATGAACCAGGCCAGCCAGGCCGGTGTGCGAGGTGTGTGGTGAGCGTCAGGCATTGGGGTTCAACCAGAGTTCGTCGAAGCGCCAGGAGGCGAAGGTGGTCTGCTCCGGAGCAAGCCCGCCAACCTTGGCCGACGCAGCATCGAGCACGTCGGAGAAGCCCCAGATCAGCAACCCGCCACGTTCGTGCTGGATGGCCTGGGCCTCATGCACCAAGGCCTTGCGCCGCGCCAGGTCGGGCTGGGCCAGGGCCTGTTGGAACAGTTCGGTAAAGCGCGGATCGTGGAAGTTGCTGCGGTTATAGATGGCCTGCGGTGCATCGTTGTGCAGCGCCGAGGCAAGAAAGCCGCGCGCCGGCGTCGCGCCTGGCGACAGCTGCCATTGCTCGCGTTGCGGGCCGTTGAAGACGGACCCGTCCACCTGATTGACCTTCACCTGCACCCCGGCTTTCAGGGCCTGCTGGGCAAACACCAATGCCGCGTTGACGCCCGGCCCCGGCGTGGTAGTCAGCTCGACGCGCAGGTCACTTTGCCCCGCCTGGCGCAACAGCGAACGGGCCTGGTCCAGGTCGTAGGGGCGCTGGGCGATGGTGTGGTTGTAGGTAGGGTCATGTGGCGAATACAGGTCATTGGCAACCCGGCCAAAGCCATTGAGCCCACGCGCCACCAGTTCCTGGCGGTCGGCCAGCAGGCGAAACGCCTGGCGCACGCGCACATCCTGGAACGGCGCCTTGGCCAGGTTCAGGTTGAAACCGGTGAACGAGGTGGTCGGCGAGGCATACAGGCGTAGCCGTGGGTCGGCCTTGAGCAGCGCGCTGTGCTCGGCCTGCACACCACTGGCCACGTCGATCTGCCCGGCGCGCAGCGCTGCGGCCCGCGACACCTGGTCCTTGAATTCGATGATTTCCAGTTCATCGGCATAAGGGCGGTTGGGCTTGTAGTAGTTTTCAAAACGGGTGTAGAGCGAGCGCTGGCCGGGGATGAAGCTTTTCAGCCGGTAGGGCCCCGCGCCCACCGGGTTGGTCACCGGGTGGTAGTCGGTAGGCACAATGCCGCCGAAACTGATTAGCGTCTCATCCAGCGGGTAGAAGCTTTGCCCCTGCTTGAAGCGTATTTCAATGGTGCGCTCGTCCAGCTTGCGCAGCGCCTGCCGATCAATCGCGCCAACCAGCCCGGCAAATGGCGAGGCCAGTTGCGGGTCGGTCAGGCGCAGGATCGAGAACAGCATGTCGTCGGCAGTGATGCTTTTACCGTGGTGGAACTCCAGCCCAGGCTTGAGGCGGAGGGTCCAGGCGCTGGCATCGGCATTCGGCTCGGCGAACTCGGCCAGCGCCAGGCGCGTGCTGACGTCGGCGTTCCATTCCCAGCACTTGGCGTACAACGCCCAGCCACGGATGATGCCGCCGCCTACCGGTTTATGGGCATCGAGGTTACCAGCCTGGTCACCCTCGATAATGCCCACCCGCAAGCGCCCACCACGCACTGGCGTGCCCGGCAGGGCTGCACTGGCCGCGGCCGGCGTGCCACCGTCGCAGCCGCTGAGCAGGCCACCACCGAGCAGCAGGCTGCCGCCAACGGCCAGGCTGTTGCCGAGAAACACCCGGCGCGAAAACAGCTCGCTCATCACCCTCTCCTCACGCCGGTTGCGCCACGCCAGGCTTGCTGACTGCGCCCAGGCGAGGCACATCGAAGCCGTGGTCCAGGTCCAGCAGCGGGAACAGCAGGTCTGCTACCCGGTGCGCCTCATCAATCAGCGGGAAGCCGGACAGGATGAACGCCGAGGTGCCCTGCGCTTCGTACTCGCGGATGCGCTCGGCAACCTGCTCGGCACTGCCAACCAGGTAAGTGCCGGCAGCCGGGCCGAGGATGTTGAAGCCGAACAGGCTGGGGCCCAGCCAGACATTGGGGTAGATCTCCAGCTCGCGGGCGGTGGGCAGGCGCCCGGCGCGGATGCTGTCGAGGTTGCGCTGGATACGCGGGTCGTCGCTGACGTAGCTGTCGAAGGTTTGCCCAGGCGGCAACTGGCGCTCGATGGCCGCGCGCGCGGTGGCCAGCGAGGTCCGCTGCAACAGGCGTTCTGCGTGGGCCCAGGCTTCTTCCTCGGTTTCGCGCACGATCACTTGCAGGCGCGTGCCATAGGTCAGTTCACGGCCGATCTTCGCCGCCTCGGCGGCCACCCGGCGGAACTTGTCGCCAAGCTTTTGCGGGGTGTCGGCGAAGCTCAGGTAGACATCGAGCAGTTGCACTGAGTGGGCCACACCCGGCGCCGAGGTGCCTGCCCCCCAAAGCGGGATGCCGGGCTTTTGCTTCGGGGGGTGCCAACCGCCCAGCGGGTGATGGGCAGCGCCTGGCGAACGGGGTGCAAGCTTGACGTAGCGGCCTTCGTAACCGGCGGTTTCGCCGGCGTAGAAGCTTTGGAAAGCGCGCCAGTATTCCAGGCTGAAGTCGTAGCGTTCATCGTGTGGGTAATGCACGCCCAACGTGGCCAAACCAGCGTCGTTGCCGTTGACCACGTTGAACAGCAAGCGGCCGTTGGAGAACTGGTCGAAGGTCAGCGCCCATTTCGCCAACACCGCGGGCGACAGCTCACCTGGGTGCTGGGCGACCAGAAAACGCAGGCGCTTGGTGGCGTCGATCAACGCCGCCGACACGGCCAGGCTTTCGTTGGGGCTGGAGCCGAGCAGCGAGCCGTAGAAGCCCAGGCGGTCGGCGGCGATGGCCAGTTGCTTGAGGTGCTCGAAGTCAGTGTGCCAGCGCCCTTCAGGCTCCCAGGGGTGAGGGCCGTCGGGGGTGGTGAGGTACCAGAGGATTTTTACTGCCATGGGGAAATGTCCATTTCATCAGAGAGGTGCGGGGTTCAAGGGCCTTGGGGCTGCCTTGCAGCCCCCGGCGGTCTGCTTAGCTACGCCGATCGATGCCTGGTACGAGCCCCAGCTCGCTGGCCCGCTCATACAGCCCGCTCATCTTCCATTGCTGGGTGAGTACCCCCGGCCCATAAGGTCGCGACCCGCCAAGGGCATCAGCCAGCAGCTGGATCTGCGCGCCCTCCTCCAGCAACAGGATGAACTCTGCCGTGGCCCGCAGGCCCTGCTTGCCCCACACCGTGGAGCCGCCATTGGCCTCGAGAATGGCCAGGTTGAAGGGGTTCTCGGCGATCTTGTCGAGGATGAAGTCCACCTCGGCCTGGCGCCGGTCGATGTACACCGGCAGCTCACGCGCCAGCTGGTAGCGCTGCACCGGCACGTAGTGGAACGGCAGGGTACGATGGGTTTGGGCCCAGGCGCCGAGGTACGGGCTGTGCACGTGTGACACGGTGGTGACATCGGCGTGGGTCTGGAACAGCTTGGTGTATCGGCCCAGGCCGCCTTTGCCCTTGCCGACGATTACGTTGCCGGCAAAGTCGGTGACAGTGGCCTGCAGCGGCTTGCGATGGTTCCACGGCCCGCCGTAGTTCACCGACACCAGCAGTTCCTCACCGGGCACCCGCTCGATGAAGCCGACGGTGCCATTGGCAGTAATGGTGTTGGTTTCGCGAAATACGCTGAAGGCCGCTTCGGCTTCGGCCACTACCTGGTCGATGAAAGCTTGCAGTTCGGCAGTCACGGGGCGTTCGTTGATCAGTACGGTCATGGTCAATCTCCAGTCAGGTCAGGCGCGGCGCTGGGCCAGCAGTTCATGGGCAGCTTGCAGAGGCCGCGGGTCGACCCAGTCGGCGATGGCGAAATCGGCTTCAAGGAAGCCGTGCAGGTAGAGGAAGTCCTTTTGCGTGCCAAGGAAGGCCAGGCGCTGATCGGACAAGTCCGGTGCCAGGGTGGTGTGGAAGTCGCCACGGTAGGCTTCGGCGACGCCTTGGCTGCCGGCGCGGGTTTCTTCTTCGAGGATGCGCTTGAGCGCGTCGCGGTTGCTGGCGGCCCAGTCAGCGGCGCGCAGGGTCTGGGCAAGAAAACGCACCACCAGGTCGAAGTGGTTGTCGAGCAGGCTTTGGTGCACGGTGATCGGCCGGGGGGTGCCGTTGTTGACGCGGTGGCGCGGGTCGGCCAGCAGGTCGAGGTCAACGCCAACCACCAAGCCCAGCCGGCGTGCGGCATCGGCCGCCGCAGCGCCTTTCACGTACACGGCATCGACTTCGCCACGGGCCAGGTAGTCCAGCCCCGACCACAGCCGTTGCAGGCCCAGCTGCGGGGTGGCAGCGCTGGCCTGGTCGAGCAAGGCCACTTCAACCAGTTGCACGTCATCCAGGTGCAGCCCGGCCGAGGCCAGCGCGCCTTTGTAGCCGTGCAGGCTCATGGCGCGGGCAATGCTGCCAGGGCGGCTGTCGCCCCAGGCCGGCAAGGCCAGGCGCTTGCCACGCAGGTCGGCGGCGCTGCGAATGCCCGAGTCCGGGCGGACCAGGATGGTTTGCCATTCCTCGATCCAGGTCAGGCCGATCAGCCGGCTGGGCGAGCCAGCCGCACGCGCGGCCAGCGCCGGCACGTTGCCGCCTTCGCGAAACAGCCCGGGCAGTTGGTGATCGTAGTGGTGGTGGCCCAGCTGGCGGGCCTCCTGCAAGGTCGAAACCGGCAGGCCATCGGCGGCGAACTCCTGCTCCAGCCAGCCGAGCTTGTAGGCCAGGCCTGAGGCGGTAGGCACCGGGCAGCGGGTGAACCAGATACGCTCCAGGGCGTGCGGGTCGTCGGCCAGAGGTTGCAGGGTAGAGGTTGCGAGGGTCATCGGTGTGGCTCCTTGGGCGTCGTGCAAGCAGCATTGCAGTGTGCGTGCCAACCGCTGGAGGCCTTGATTTGCGTGGGTTTGATAGTTGCAGCAGGGGGCTGGGTGCTGGGCTGGGAGCAGGATTGCGGGTGCACTGCTGCCAGATCAGCAAGGGGGCTGCTGCTGGGGCAGCAAAAGGGGGTGGAGGCCGCGCAGCATGTGGCCTGAAGCACTGTGGCAGAGATATTGCTCAAGGCTTTGGGACCGCGGTTTACCCGCGAACCAGACGCACTGGCCCTTGAGACAAACCGAGACCCCTACATGAGCGCCTTACAACCCTCCCCTGCCCGCCGCTTGACCAGCGAAACCGAAGCCATCGATACCGCCCGCCAGGTCGCCGCGCAAATCGCCGAACTGGCCGCCGACCCGCGCAACAATGGCCAACTGCCGCGCCGCCAGGCCGAGCTGCTGTCCAGCAGTGGCCTGACCGCCATCGCCGTACCCGCCCGGTTCGGCGGCCTCGGCGCCTCGGTACAGACCGTGGTTGAAACCGTGCGCCTGATCTCCACCGCCGACGGCGGCGTCGGCCAGTTGCTGCAGATTCACAACGTGATGCTGCGCGGCATCTTCACCGGCTACGCGGATGAGGTTCGCGACCGGCTGATCGCCGACGTGCTGGCCGGCAAGCGCTTCGGCAATGCCCTGGCCGAGGTGGGCGGCAAGAACAAATTTGCCCTCAAGACCCGCGTCGAGCGCCGCGCCGATGGCCAGTGGGTGCTCAACGGCAGCAAGTTCTACTCCACCGGTTCCTACCTGGCCGAGTGGATTTCCCTGACCGCCGCCAGCGAAGACGGTGGCGTCGGCGTGCTGCTGCACCGCGACACCCCAGGGCTGACCCTGGTCGATGACTGGCAGGCCTTCGGCCAGCAGAACTCGGTGAGTGGCACCGTCAACTTCGACAACATCGTGCTCGACGAGCGCTACCTCACCCGTCGCAGCGGGCCGATGAAGCGCACCGGCCTGACCTTCCCACAAATCCTCCACGCCGCCATCGACACCGGCATCGCCGCCGGTGCCTTGCAGGCCGGCGTCGAGTACCTGCGCGAGCACGCCCGCGCCTGGGTGGAGAGCGGCGTGGAGCGCGCCAGTGACGAGCCGCATGTGATTCGCCAGGTGGGCGAGTACGCCGTGGCGCTGCGCGGCGCCGAGTCGGTGCTGCGCGAGGCGGCGCGGGTGTTCGACGAACACGAGCGCGACCCGGAGAACAAGGCCTTGCAGGATGAGCTGATTCTCTCGGTGGCCACCGCGCGTGCGCATTCCGATGCAGCATCGCTGAACATTTCCAGCGGCCTGTTCTCGTTGCTGGGGGCCAGCGCGTCGCTGAGCAAATGGAACCTTGACCGTTTCTGGCGCAATGCGCGGGTGCACACCACCCACGACCCGATCCGCTGGCGGCTGCACAACGTCGGCAACTACTACCTGAACGGGGCGGACCCGGGGGAGTACACGGCAGTGCTCAATGCCAAGGAAAACCAGGGCGCTACCCGCCGTTGAATGAAGTTGCAGCCGGGGGGCGCGCCGCGCCCCATTCGCGGCAGAAGGCCGCCCCCACAGGGGCGGTGTCGCATTCCAATCGAGCATCTACATGAACCACCCGCTTCTTCGGGCTCTGGCCATTTATCGCGAAATGCCCTGGCGCTTCGCCCTGGTCACGGCCTTGTACATTGCCGGCAATCTTGGCCTGGCCTGGCAACAGTGGTTGATCGGCCACGCCGTCGATGATGTCAGCAGCGGCCGCGCCGTGCAGCGCTTGGCCGACGGCAGCCTGGACGCCCGCGTGGCCTGGCACTGGCTGTGGCTGCTGCTGGCCATCGCCCTTGGCCGCGGCCTGCTGCAATATGCCGCCGCCGTGCTGTCGCTGGTCCTCAGCCAGGCCCTGCTCACGCGCCTGCGTGAACGCATCCTCGTCCAGGTACAGCGCCTGCACCTGGGTTACCACTGGCGCCACGGCATGGGCGAGCTGGTCACCCGCACCACGCGCGATGCCGACAAGGTGCGCGACGCGCTGATTACCTTCTGGCGGCAGATCATCGAAACCCCGCTGGTGGTCATCGCCGCCGTTGGCTTGCTGAGCTGGTACGACCCGCTGCTGGGCCTGGTACCGCTGCTGCTGACCGGTGTCGGGCTGTGGCTGTTCGTGGTGCAAACCGATCGCCTGGTCAGGCTGGACCGCGCCGTAGGTGCGGCCTACGACCAGGTCAGCCAGGACCTGGCCGAAGGCATCGGTGGGGTTCGGGTCATCAAGGCGTTTGGCCTTGAACACCAGCGCATCGCCCGCTTTGCCAGCCAGGTCGGGGTGTTCACCGGCCACGCCCGGGCCGCCCTCGCCTACGCCAGTTCGCGCATTCCATTGCCACAGGCCGTGGTCGCGCTGGGGCATGTATGGATTCTGGTCTACGGTGCCCACCGGGTGGCCGCCGGCGCGCTGGGTATCGGTGAGCTGGTCACGTCGCTGCTGGTAGCCACCACCTTGGTGTTCCGTATCGAAGGCATTGGCCGGGTGATGCAGACCTTTGCCGATGCCCGCGCCAGTGCCGAACGTATCTGGCAGCTGCTGGACGAGCGCCCGGCCATCGTCACTGGCAAGGCCAGCCTGCCCGCCGGGCCATTGGGGCTGAAGTTGAAGCAGGTACAGGTCAGCGCAACTGAAGCCGGCCGGCATATTCTGCAGGACTGCTCACTGACCTTGCAGCCTGGCGAAGTGGTGGCGCTGGTTGGCGCCACCGGCACCGGCAAAAGCTTGCTGGCCAGCCTGTTGCCGCGCCTGGCCGATGTGCAGCATGGCTGTGTGCAGGTCGGTTGCGATGCCAACGGCTGGCACGATGTACGCGACTTGGACCTGGCGGACCTGCGCCGGCGGGTACAGGTGCTGCCGCAAGAGAGTTTCCTGTTCTCCGACAGCCTGGCGGCCAACCTGCGCCTGGCCGCACCGCAGGCCAGTGACGCTCAGTTGCGTGAAGCGCTGCGCATGGCCGCCGCCGAGGATGTGCTGGAACGCCTGGCCCACGGCCTGGATACGCCACTGGGTGACCGCGGCGTGACCCTGTCTGGCGGCCAACGCCAGCGCCTGTGCCTGGCCCGGGCGCTGTTGGGCGCGCCCGACATCCTCTGCCTGGACGACGCCACCAGCGCCCTCGATGCACTGGGCGAGCGCCAGGTGCTGCACAACATCCGTCGCCTGCACAGCACCGGCGGCCATGGCCCGACCTTGCTGCTGATCACCAGCCGGTTGTCCACCCTGCTGCTGGCCGACCGCGTGCTGCTGCTGGAAAACGGCCGCATCAGTGCCAGCGGCAGCCATGCCCAGCTTAGCGCCCACAACACCCATTACCGCGACCTGTTGGGGATCGACCATGACTGATGCACAACATCCCCCTGCCAGCGATATCGACATCGAGCAACGCCTGGCCCGCCAGGCACTGGACCGCAGCATGTTACAGCGCCTGCTGCCACTGTTGCGGCCGATTCGCAGGCAGATCCTGGCAGTGATCGGCATCGAGCTGCTGCTGGTATTTACCGTGTTCCTGCGGCCATGGTTCGTCCGCGAATTACTCGACCAGGGCCTGGTGGCCAGTGCCGATCACTGGCTGCTCGACGAGCGCCTGGTGCTTTGCCTGGGCCTGGGGCTGGCAGCGAGCTGGCTGGGGCGCTTCCTGTTGGCCGGGGTATCGCAGTTCATTGCCGGGCGCGCGGCGATCCGGGTGCTGAATGACTTGCGGGTAACGGTGTTCGCCCATGTGCAGGCGCTGTCGGTGAGTTACTTCGACCAGACCCGAGCCGGGCGCATCATCGCGCGCGCCGACCGCGACGTCGATGCGCTGGAGCCGCTGTTGGTACAAGGCCCGCCGGAGCTACTCGGCGCCTTGCTGCGCTGCGGCCTGGCGGCGGTGATGCTGTGGCGCATCGAGCCCAGCTTCTTTTACAGCCTGGCCGCCACCGTACCGCTGCTGGCCGTGGCCACCTGGCGCTTCAAGCGGGTATCGCAGCGCAACTGGGCCAAGGTGGCCGAGCAACGCAGCCGTTTCACCGCGCACCTGGTGGAAAGCGTCAGCGGCGTGCGGCTGATCCAGCAGTGCGGGCAGCAACAGCGCAACCAGGCGCGCTACCGGCGCCTGCTGGAGGACTTCAACCAGGCGCTGATTCGCGGCAGCCTGCGCGCCGGCTGGTTTGCCCCATTCACCGCCTTGCTGAGTACCGCCGGCATGGCCGTGCTGTTGCTGGTGGGTGCCCATGGCCTGGCCGAAGGCAAGGTCAGCGTAGGCCAGGTGGCCGAAAGCCTGTTCTATGTGTTTCTGTTCCTTGGTCCACTGCAGGAGCTGTCGGACCTGTTCGAACGCTACGCCACCGGCAGCGCCTCGGCGCAGCGCATCTTCCTGCTGCTCGACACCCGCCCGCAGGTGCTCGACCCTCCCGTGCCACACCCGCTGGCCAGGGCGCGTGGCCAGGTCGACTTCGAGGCTGTCGGCTTTGCCTATAGCGCAAACAGCCCACGGCCGGTAATCGATGGCCTCGACCTGCACATCCGCGCTGGCGAGTTGATGGCGATTGTCGGCCCGTCGGGGCATGGCAAAAGCACGCTGGTGCAGTTGCTGACGCGGTTCTATGAAGTACAGCGGGGCGCCGTGAAGCTCGACGGCATCGACCTTCGCGCGCTGGCCCAGCACAACCTGCGGCGCAACGTGGGCGTGGTGCTGCAGGACAACGTGCTGTTCAGTGGCAGCATCCTCGACAACCTGCGCCTGGCTGCGCCTGCTGCCAGTGATGCACAGCTGATTGCCGCGGCCCGCGAGCTGGGTGCCGACGAGGTGCTGGAACGCCTGCCGCAGCAGTACCACAGCGAAGTCGGCCCACTGGGCGCACACCTGAGCCATGGCCAGCGCCAACTGGTGTGCCTGGTGCGCGCCTACCTGGCCGACCCGGCGGTGCTGGTGCTGGACGAGGCCACCTCGGCGGTGGACGTGCACACCGAGCGACGCATCCAGCGCGCCCTGCGCCGGCTGTGCCAGGGGCGTACGGCGATCATCATTGCCCATCGCCTGGCGACCATTCGCGATGCGGACCGGATTGCCGTGGTGAAACAGGGACGGGTGGTGGAGCAAGGGGCGCATGCCGAGCTGATTGGCCAGGGCGGGGCGTATTCGGCGCTGTATGACGCCTACCAGCGCAGTGCCGGAGAGGTTGCAACCGCGCCTATGAACGCCTGACATGCCGGCCTCTCCGAATCATAACAATTTGATTTAAAGGATATTTCTGTAGGAGCGGGCTTGCCCCGCGAACACCGGCAAGGCCGGTGCCATGCACCGCGTCGCCTGCTTCGCGGGGCACGCCCGCTCCTACAGGTACAGCGCAGTACCTGTGGTAGGTACGCCGCTCTTGCTGCTGTTTCAGCATCCACTGCTGCCCCACTGCTGCTACAGCAGCAATCCAACCGGTACTGGCCCGGCAAATCCCCGCCCCACAGGCCCTGCGCCGCCATGGCACAGCCGTTGCACCACCCTCCCCATCCGCACAACCTCTCCCTTCAGGAGCCCCCATGACCACCGAATTTTTCTGGCGCCTGCCCTTGGGCACCGACGGCCCGCAGCTGTCCACCGACCGCCACAACCGCGGCAACCCCGTGCACCGCCCCGGCAGCATCGCCCCTGGCCGCCTGCCCGACGGCCAGGCCGATGGTTTCAGCTATATCGACTACATCGCCCAGGTGGCCAAGGCCGCTGAACTGGCTGGGTTCGAAGGCGCGTTGCTGCCTACCGGCCCGGAGCCGTGGATTGCCGCCGCCGCGCTGGCCCGCGAAACCCGGCGTATCCGCTTCCTGATCGCGTTCCAAGCCACCTGGACCCTGCCCGCCTATGCCGCCCAGCAGGCAGCCATCCTGCAGAACCTCAGCGGTGGCCGCCTGGACTGGAACATCATCACCGGCGGCAACCCGGCCAGCCAGCGGGCCAATGGCGACTTCCTGGAACATGACCTGCGCTACAAGCGCACCGGCGAATTCCTCGACGTGATCGAGGGCCTGTGGACCCAGGACCGGTTTTCCTACGAAGGCGATATCTACCGCCTGGAAAACGGCAGCCTGCCGCCGGGCCTGCAACACGAACGCAAACCGGGCGTGTACTTCTCCGGGTTTTCCGATGCGGCGCTGGACGTGGCTGCACGCCACGCCGATGTGTACCTGAACTGGGCCGAGCCTATCGACAAACTCAAGCCGCATATCGAGCGCGTGCGTGAACTGGCCGACAAACAGGGCCGAACGGTGCGTTTCGGCCTGCGTGTCGACCTGTTCGCCCGCGAAACCGAGGAGCAAGCCTGGCGCGAGCTGCGCCAGCAGTTCGAGCGCCTGGAAGGCAAGGCCAGCGCCAGTGCCAAGGGCTTCGTCACAGGCTCCGATTCTGTCGGCGGTGCACGCCAGGCGGCTTACCACCAAGGCTTGCAGGGTTTCGACGAACTGATCCTGGCGCGCAACCTGTGGGCCGGTTTCGCCAAGGCCAAGCCTGGCCCCACCGTGGGTTTGGTGGGCAGCCATCAGCACATCGCCGAACGCCTGGCTGAATACCGCGATGCCGGTTTCAGCACGTTCATCCTGGCCGCCAACCCGCACCTGGAAGAAGCCCTGCGCATCGGCCAGGAAGTGCTGCCGCTGGTGCAGCAAGCCGCCACCACCCCACCGTTGCAGGCCAGTGCCTGAACCCAACCGGAGCTGAACATGAGCCAACCCCTCGATACCTTGTGGTACACCCGTTGTCCGGTGCCTACCGGCCTGGGCATTGCCGTGCAGCAAGGCTGGCTGCAGCAAGACCTGGCCGGCCTCGGCACCCGGGTGCAATCCCTGCGCGAGGCTGACCAGCAGGCAGTGCGCGAATCGCACTTCGACCACAGCCTGCTCAATTCGGTACGCCACGGCGGCAGCATCCCGGCCATCTGGGCCCGCGCCCAAGGCCGCGACACCCGGGTGATCGGCCTGTCGTGGGCGGATGAGGCACAGTTGATACTGACCCGCCCAGACAGCGGCATCCACACCGTACAAGACCTCAAGGGCCGCCGCTTCGGCCTGCCCGACTGGGCTGCGGCGCAAATCGACTTCACCCGCGCGCAAGCCCTGCGCGGCCTGGAAAACGCCCTCAGGCTCGCAGGGTTGCAAGTGGGTGACGTGGAGCTCGTCAACTACCGCTACGACGGCACTTTCAGCGACCGCCCGGTGCGCAACGTGGCCGGCACGCCGGTGTCCAGCACCCAAAGTGAGGGCCGCAACCTGGAGCTGGCCGGCCTGCTGCGCGGCGAAGTCGACGCCATCTTCCTCAAGGGGGCCAGCGCCGTGCAACTGGCCCATGCCTTTGCCCTGCACACGGTGATCGACACCGGCAGCCATCCCGACCCACTGATCCGCAGCAACAATGGCACGCCACGCACCCTGGCCGTGGACAGTCACTTGCTGTCGCAGCACCCACAGGTAGTGCGCACCCTGCTCGGCTCGGTGCTGCGCGCCGAACGCTGGGCCCACCAACACCCCGATGAAACCCGCCGCTACCTGGCCCGGGAAACCAACAGCAGCGAGTACTGGGTGCAAGTGGCGTACGGCAGTGACGCCCACCTGCGCCTGAGCACCCGCCTGGAACAACAGGCCATCGACGCCTTGCAGGATTTTGTCGAGTTCCTCAAGCGCTGGCGCTTCATCCCGGCCCGCTTCGAGGTACGCGACTGGATCGCCCCGCAACCCCTGGAGCAGTTGCTGGCCCCCACCCCCATGGACAGGAAAACCACAGCCCCATGACCAAGCCCCTGGAAACCCTCTGGTACACCCACAGCCCGGTGCCCACCGGCCTCGGCATTGCCGTGCAGTCAGGGCGCCTGGCCGAGGCCTTTGCGCCGTACGGCACCAATATCCAGTCCCTGCGCGAGTCCAGCGAGCGCGAAGTGCGCGAGGCCCACTACGACCACCACCTGCAGAACTCGGTGCGCCACGGCGGCAACATCCCGGCGATCTGGGCCTATGCCAGCGGCGTGGAAACCCGTGTGCTCGGCCTGTCGTGGAGCGATGAGGTGCAGTTGATCCTCACCACCGAGGAAAGTGGCGTGCGCAGCATTCGCGACCTGAAGAACCGCCGCTTCGGCCTGCCCAAGTGGGCCAACGTGCAGATCGATTTCACCCGTGCCCAGGCCCTGCGCGGGCTGGAAAATGCGCTGAAGCTCGAAGGCCTGGCGGTGGCCGATGTGGAGCTGGTCGACTACCCCTACGGCGGCACCTACAGCGACGATGCCAAGCAACACCTGTATGGCGCCGAAGTTAGCCTGGACACCAGCCGCTTCAGCCGCCGCAACAACGAGCTGATCGGCCTGTTACGCGGCGACATCGACGCCATCTTCCTCAAGGGCGCCCACGCCGTGCACCTGGCCCACGAGTTCGGCCTGCGCGTGGTGGTCGACACCGGCAGCCACCCCGACCCGCTGATTCGCAGCAACAACGGCACGCCACGTACCTTGACCGTGGACCGCCACCTGCTGGAGCAGCACTTCGAAGCCAGCCGCACGCTGGTCGACACCGTGTTGCGCACCGAGCAATGGGCCTGGGCCAACCCCGAGGAAACCCGGCGCTTCCTGGCGCGTGAACTGAACACCAGCGAGTACTGGGTGGCGGCGGCCTATGGTGACGATGCGCACCGGCGCTTGCGCACCACCCTGGACAGCCGCTCGATCGAGGCGTTGCAGGACTTTACCGAGTTCCTGTTCCGCTGGGGGTTCATACCACGGCGTTTCGATGTGCGTGAGTGGATTGATTTTCGCGTGTTGGAAAGCGTAATCGGCTCTACTTCGCGCCTGGCGGTTTAAGCGGTTGGGGCTGCACCGCCTTCGGCTTTGCGCCCCTACGAAACACACCTCAACTATATGCTTTAACTGATACTCCTGTAGGAGCGGGCTTGCCCCGCGAACACCGGCGCAGCCGGTGCCATGCACCGCGTCGCCTGCTTCGCGGGGCAAGCCCGCTCCTACAGGGGGGATGCGGCGCATGCTCCTTGCGCGACAGCGCAGAACCTCCTACCAACATTTCCCGCTTTTTCAGCATTCCCACTGCTGCCCCAGCAGCACCCGCCCAGCACCCCACTGCTGCGCAATCTGCAACATGTGCCGAAAATCCCCATTAAATTCATACAATTCAACACGTTACAAACATGGCACAGTCCCTGCTCTAACCCTCCCCAACAACGCTTTACACACGGGGAGATTCACCATGCACCAGCTCAACCCACTCGCCCGGCAGGTCAGCCTCGCGCTGCTGCTCGCCGGCACCGGCAGCCAGGCCATCGCCGCCAACGAAGACACCAAGAACGAACCGGCCCTGGAAACCGTCACCGTCACCGCCCAGCACCGCGAACAGACCTTGCAGGAAGTGCCGGTAGCCGTATCGGCCATCAAAGGCACCAGCATCACCGCCGATGGTGTGCGCGCGATGGGCGACATCACCACCTTCGTACCCAACGCCTCGGCCAAGAACCCCGACGGCGACGGCCGCCCGCGCTGGTACATCCGCGGCCTGGGCACCGGCGATACTGGCGCGGCCACGGTGTACCCGGTGGGCATCTACGCCGACGATGTCTACCTCAACGCCCCCATCGCCGGTGGCGGGCCGCTGTTCGACCTGGAGCGCATCGAGATCCTGCGCGGGCCACAAGGCACCCTGTATGGCAAGAACACCACGGCCGGTGCCGTGAACGTGATTTCGAAAAAGCCCACCTTCGACACCGACGGTTACGGCACCGTCGGCTTCGGCAGCAAGAACGAGCGCATCGTCACCGGTGCCATCGGTGGCGCACTGGTGGACGAAAAACTGGCCGGGCGGGTGTCGCTGTATTCCGAAGAGCGTGACGGTTTCCAGAACAACGACTTCGACGGCCACACCTACGGCGACGTCAACAAGAAGGCCATCCGCCTGCAGTTCCTGGCCCAGCTCAACCCCAACCTGGACGCCTTGCTCAAGCTGCACAGCCGCCAGTTCAAGGGCGACGGCAGCAACGGCTCGCTGCCGGTGGGCCGCTACTACAACGTCGGCTATGTACGCCCAAATGGCCGCGACATCTCGCTGAACGTCAACGAAGACTACCGCCTGGACCACGACGGTGCCTCGCTGACCCTCAACGGATACCTGGGCGACTACACACTGACCTCGATCAGCGCCTACGACTACATCCGCAACCGCTCCACCAGCGACGCCGACTACACCCCCTATGAGGTCAACGGCGCGGCCATCACCGACAATAGCTACCGCCAGTGGTCGCAGGAGCTGCGCCTGGCCTCGCCGGAAGACCGCCCGCTGCACTGGCTGCTGGGTGCGCACTACTTCCACGAAGACCTCGACAGTTCGGCGCAGCGCATCGTTGCCCCCGGGCCAACCCCCAACGGCACCGGCTCCAACCAGGTCGGCACCACGGTGTTGCGCGACCTGGGCTACGACCACCGCACCGACAGCTACGCGCTGTTCGGCAACCTGACCTACGACTTCACCGATGACTTCAGCGTTACCGGCGGCCTGCGCTGGACCCAGGAGAAAAAGGACATCGACCTCAACCTGGTGCAGCTGACCCGCGCCACCGCCAACGGCCCGCTGATCTCGCTGGGTGGCGTGGGCACAAACGGCAACCGCCAGGAGGACAAGACCTGGGAAGCCTGGACCTACGACCTGACCCCCGAGTACCGCATCAATGACAACCTGCGGGTGTTCTTCCGTTATGCCCACGGCTTCCGTTCGGGCGGTTTCAACACCGGGCTGTCGACCAGCCTGGCGCAGTTGACCACGGTCGACCCGGAAAAACTCGATGCCTACGAAATCGGGCTGAAGTCGGAGTGGTTCGATCGCCGCCTGACCGTCAACGCCAACGTGTTCTACTACGACTATTCCGACATCCAGGTGAACCTGCTGACAGTGAACAACGGCGTGCTCACCACCGCGCTGACCAACGGCGCCAAGGGCAAGGTCAAGGGTGCTGAGCTGGAGATCGAAGGCCAGCCAACCGAACGCCTGCACCTGCGGGCAGCAGTGTCGTTCCTTGACACCGAATACACCGATTTCAAGAACACCAATCCCACCACCGGTGCGGTGACCGGCGACTACAGCGGCAACAGCTTCGTGCGCTCGCCGCGCAATGTGGTGTCGCTGGGTGCGGACTACACCATCCCGCTGGAAGTGGGCGGCAAGCTGGTGGCCGGCGGCGACGTGAGCTTCCGCGACAAGGAATACTTCCTCGCCGACCGCCAGAGCAGCGCCGACGAAACCCTCAGCCAGCCCCACTACACCCTGGCCAACGCGCGCCTGAGCTGGTTCAGCCACGACGACAAACTGAGCGTCACCGGCTTCGTCAACAACCTCACCGACCGCCGCTACCAGGTGCATGGCCGGCCCAACGGCACTGCCGGGCAGTACGTGATCACCTACGGCGACCCACGCACCGTCGGGCTCAGCGTTACCAGCCGGTTCTGATTGAAAACCATGGGGCCGCTGCGCTGCAGCCCCACAGCATCACGCGGTATAAAAGGATTGCTCAATGCCCCACTACACCCCCTTGGCCAGCGCCATTGCCCTGGCCATCGCCGGCCTCGCCGTGCCTGCTTTTGCCGCCGAACCCAGTGATCGCCTCGACACCGTGGTCGTGGTCGGCACCCACCGCAGCGACGTCACCGCCCTGCAAAGTGCCGCGCCCGTCGATGTGCTCAGTGGCGAGAAGCTGCAGGAAACTGGCGCCAGCGACCTGTCCGCCGCGCTCACCGCCCTGTCACCGTCGTTCAGCTTCCCGCAATCGCCCCAAGGCGCCTTTGCCGGCTCCATTGCCCAGGGCGCCTCGCTGCGCGGCCTGGCCTCCGATCAGGTGCTGGTGCTGGTCAACGGCAAGCGCCGCCACACCAGTGCCAACGTCACCCGCCAAGGCCTGGTAAACGCCCGGGGGGCGGCCGCGGTAGACCTCAGCCTGATCCCGCTGTCGGCCATCGAGCGGGTAGAAATCCTGCGTGACGGTGCCGCCGCCCAATATGGTTCGGACGCCATCGCCGGGGTGATCAACATCGTGCTCAAAGAGCGCGACGACGGCGGCAACGCCGGCTACCGTTTCGGCGGCTACAACAAAGGCGATGGCCTGCAACGCAAGCTCAGCGGCTGGAAAGGCTTTGCCCTGCCCAACGACGGCTTCCTGACCCTGGCCTTCGACGCCGGCAGCCAGGACCCGGCCAGCGACACCCGCGACGACAACCGCCTGTTCTATCCCGGCTCCACCAGCATCGGCAGCGCGCGCGAGCAAAACAACCGCTACCGCAACTGGCGCTGGGGCTCGGGCAATGTCTCAGACCAGTACAACTTCACCGCCAACGCCGAAATGGGCCTGGGCGAAGGCCTGAGCGCCTATGGTTTTGCCACCTATGCGCACAAGAACACGGATGCCGAGAACTTCTTCGACCCACCCACCACCCTGCGCAGCAACTACGGCAGCGTGGCCCTGGCACGCTATCCGGACGGCCGCCTGCCCGTTACCCGCTACGGCCTGGAAGACTTTGCCGTCACCGGTGGCCTGCGCTTCGAAGACCAGGCCCTGGGCAAATTCGACCTGGCCCTGAACTACGGCGACAACCGCGTCGACTCCACCGACCGTAACGCCATCAACCCCAGCTGGGGCACGGCCAGCCCATCGACGATCTACACCGGCCGGCGCGAAGCCGACCAGACCAACCTGACCCTGGACTGGACCCGCGACTTCGCCAATGACTGGCTGTTCAAGCCGTTGACCGTGTCTGCCGGGCTGGCCTGGCGCCAGGAAAACTACGACCTCAGCGAAGGCGATGCTGCCGGCTGGTCGAACGGGCCGCTGTTCAACACCCGCGACCCCATCACCGGCAGGCGCATACCCGGTTATTACTCGGGTATCACCCAAGTCGATGCCGTGTCGCTGGACAGGCGGGTGATTGGCGCCTACTTCGATGTCGAGGCCCAGCTCACCGAGAAATTCCAGGCTGGCGTGGCGGTACGCAGCGAGCATTATTCGGACTTTGGCGACACCACCAACGGCAAGCTGTCCGTGCGCTACGACTTCACGCCCGAAATTGCCGCGCGGGCCAGTGCCAGCACCGGCTACCGCGCACCGTCGCTGGTGCAGAGCGGGCTGTCGTCGTTCAGCGCGCAGGTGGTGGAGCAACCGCCTGGCAGCGGCAACTGGGTCGAGGTGCAGCAACGTACCCTGCGCGCCGACAGCCCGGAGGCGGCATTGCTGGGGGGCAAGGCATTGAAGCCTGAGGAGTCGACCAACTTCTCGGTGGGCCTGGTGTGGCGGCCACTGCCCAATGCCTCGGTCACCCTCGACACCTACCGCATCGACATCGACAACCGTATCACCCTGTCCGACCAGTTGCCGGCAGCGGTGGTCGGGCCGATTTTCGCCGGCACGCCCTACGCCAATATCCAGAGCGCAGCGTTCTACACCAACATCGCCGACACCCGCACCGACGGCTTCGAACTGGCCGGCCACTACCAGCTGGACCTGGCCGTTTGGGGGCGGCTGGACTTCAATGGCGGCTATGCGCGCAACAATACCCGCATCACCGGGCTGGACGACGTGGGCAGCATACCCGGCAACCAGATCATCGGCCGTAACACCCAAGGGCTGATCGAAGACGGTACCCCCAAGGACAAGCTGACCCTCAGCGCCAACTGGCTGTATGACGGCTGGAGCGTCACCGTGGCCCAACGCCGCTATGGCGAGTGGAAAAACAGAAACGCTGCCAACCCGGCGCTGGACCAGACCTTCAGCCCGCAGTGGGTGACCGACCTGGACGTGTCGTACCGCTTCGACCTGGGCCTGACCTTGTCGGCAGGGGCGATCAACCTGTTCGACAGCCACCCGGACAAGCTTGAGGGCGCGCAGTTGTATGGCGTGCCGAAGTATTCCATTACCAGCCCGGAGGGGGCGCAGGGAGCGTTCTACTACACCAGTGTGAGTTACGACTTCTGATCTGGAACCGGTGTTGGCGTCATCGCAAATATCGGATTTAACCAAGAGTCCTGTAGGAGCGGGCTTGACCCGCGAAGCAAGCGCCGCGGTGCATGGCACCGGCTGCGCCGGTGTTCGCGGGGCAAGCCCGCTCCTACAGCAGCTTGTGGGAGCGGGCTTGCCCGCGAAGACGCCAACACCAATGTTGCTGACTGGCTGTTGCCCCAGCAGCACACCACTGCTGCTCCAGCACCATACCTTTCCTCCAACCCCGCATTCTGAGGCCTGCGCCGCCTGGCACAGCTCTTGCGATACCTCTGAACCCACTGTTCGCCCCAAGGCCAGCCATGCGCGTGCTATCCCTTCTTTCCTGGTTCATTTCCCCCCTGGCACTGCTCGCCCTCTGGGCCGTGGTCGCCAATGCCGGGCTGTTCCCGAGCAACCTGCTGATTCCACCGCAGGAGGTGTGGCGCACCTTGACTGACCTGCTCGTCACTGGCGAATTGCAGGAACACCTTGCCGGCAGCCTGTCGCGGCTGGCCCTGGGCTTTACCGGCGGCGCACTGGCCGGCCTTGGCTTTGGCGCGGCGTTGGCCCTGTCGAAGACCGTGGACGCCTACTGCGCCCCGCTGTTCCATACCCTGCGCCAGGTGCCAAGCATCGCCCTGATCCCGATGTTCGTGCTGCTGTTCGGCGTGGACGAAACCTTCAAGGTCGTCATCGTCGCCAAAACCGCGTTCTTTCCGGTGGCACTGGCGACCTGCGAAGGCATACGCGCCATCCCGCGCAGCCATTTCGAAGTGGCGGCGGTGTACCGCCTGCGCTGGCCCACGCTGGTGGGCCGCATTGCCCTGCCCGCTGCAGTGCCGGCGATCGTCACCGGTACACGCGTGGCCCTGACCCGCGCCTGGGTGGTGCTGGTGGCCTGCGAGCTGCTGGCCGCCGACAGCGGCCTGGGGCAGATGATCGAGATGGGCCGGCAGATGCTGCGCATCGACGTGGTGATGGTCGGCGTGGTGCTGACCGGGTTGATCGGCTTTACCCTGGATTTCACCCTGCGCCGTGTGGAACGGCGCCTGTCGGCCTGGCAAAGCCGCTAAGGAGGCTGTGATGAAACTGCAGAATTTGCGTGGCCTGGTGTTGCCGCTGTTGCTGCTCGGCGCCTGGGAATACGCCTCTGGCCAGGGCCCAGCCGGCGCCTATGCCTTCGTGCCGCTGGCGCAGGTGGGCACGGCACTGGCCGAGTTGATGGCCAGCGCAGAACTGCTGGTCAACCTGTGGGCGAGCCTGGTGCGCACCTGCAGCGGCCTGGCCATCGGCATTGTCGCCGGCATTGGCCTGGGGGCGCTGATGGCCCTGTGCGTACCGGCCAACCGCCTGATCGCGCCACTGTTCCATGCCCTGCGCCAAGTGCCGATGCTGGGCTGGATCCCGCTGATTGCCTTGTGGCTGGATAACGGCGAAGGCGCCAAGTTGCTGATCGTCAGCCTGGCGGCGTTGTACCCGATGGTGCTGAACACCTTCGAGAGCCTGCGCCAGGTCGCCGGCCAGCACCGTGAAGCCGCACAGGTGCTGATGCTCAGCCGCTGGCAGCAACTGTGGCTGATCCTGCTGCCCGCCGCCCTGCCCGGCATTGCCGCCGGGGTGTTGCAGGCCCTGGCCTTCGCCTGGGTCACCTCGGTGGGCAGCGAACTGTTCCTGTCCACCGGGGCCGGCCTTGGCAGCCTGATGATGAACGCCGAGGCTGCCGCGCGCATGGAGATCATCGTGGTCTGTGTGCTGTGCATCGGCCTGTGTGGCTACCTGATGTCCTGGTTGTGCTCCCTGCTTACCCGCCGCCTGCTGCGCTGGCGCCCTACCCGTTGAAAGGCCCGAACATGAATGCCATCGCCCATGCTCTACCGACCAGCGCCAGCACTGGCGCCCTGACCATTCGCGGCCTGAGCAAGGCCTACCCGCTCAAGGGCAAGCCGGTGCCGGTGCTCGCGGGCATCGACCTGGACATCCGCCCTGGTGAGTTCGTCAGCATTCTCGGCGCCAGCGGTTGCGGCAAGTCGACGCTGCTGCGGTTGATCGTCGGCCTCGACCAGGACTACCAAGGGCAGATCTTGCTGGACCACCACCCCGTGCGCGGGCCGGGCCTGGAGCGCGGCATCGTGTTCCAGGACCATCGCCTGTTCCCGTGGATGACCCTGCAGCAGAACATTGCCCTGGCGTTGAAAAACCATGCGCTGGCCCCCGCCGAAAAGCACCGCCTGGTGGCCGAGCACATCGAATTGGTGGGCCTGGGCGGTTACGAGCAGGCCTACCCGCACCAGTTGTCCGGCGGCATGGCCCAGCGTGCGGCGATCGCCCGGGCGCTGGTCAACAAGCCCAAGGTGCTGTTGCTGGACGAGCCGCTGGGAGCACTGGATGCCCTGACGCGGGTGCGCTTGCAGCAGGAGCTGCAGCGTATCTGGGTTCAGGAGCGCTGCACGGTGATCATGGTGACCCACGATATCGAGGAAGCGCTGTACTTGGGCGACCGGGTGATTGTGCTGGACGCCCATCCTGGCCGTGTGCGTGAAGACTTGCGCATCGACCTGCCTCACCCGCGTGAGCGTCACAATGCCGTGTTGCATGAGTACAAACAACGGCTGCTGGATCAATTGGTTGGCCATTGATGCGCCATGAAGAACGGCCCATGCCGCGTGGAAGGCTCATGGTTGCCTACTCTGCAAGCCATGGTAACCGAGGGCGGCGCGGGCTTCCTTGAGGCGCTTTCCGCTGGCGATCTGCTCGCGGATCTGCGCTTCAACGTGTTCGATACGGCGTGCCGTTTCAGCCACTTCCTGGGCACGATCACGCGGAACGATGACGACACCATTGGCGTCAGCAACGACGATGTCGCGCGCACAAACCCGGGCATGGCCAATTGAAACGGGCTGGTTGACGGCCACGACTTCCACGCGGTCCTTGCCGGTACGCATGAAGCGGCCCTTGCTGAACAGCGGGTAGCCTTCGCCCAGTGCCTTGTTCACATCGCGGCAGACGCCATCGATGACGGTGCCCGCGATACCGCGCGCCAGGGCGTACTGGGTCATGATGTCGCCCCACACCGTGCAATCGGTACGGCCTTCGTTGGCGATGACCACTACGTCACCTGGTGCTACCTCATCAATGAAGTCGCCCACCGTGCCGGGCGGCGTGCTCGCACTGACGTACTGCACAGTGAAGGCTGGACCGACCACCACCTGGCTGTAGTTGGCCAGTGGTGCAATTCCGAAGGCCTGGCCTGGAAGGCCCAGTTTGTCCATCGCGTCGGACACGCCCGGGGTATCCAGGCCATCGAACAAGGCAACGAGATCTTTATCGCAAAGGCTCATGTCAGTGCTCCACCGTGATGGCTTCGAATTGGCTGTCGTGCATCACTTCCTCGACCGAGCGGCCGGCCCGGACGGCATCCACCATGCCGGCTTGGCGCCGGTCAATACGTTCGGCCAGATCGAGCACCTTCTCGATGGCGTCGGCCGGGACAAAAACGGTGCCGCATTCGTCGGCGATGACGTAGTCGCCCTCCTCAACCTCAACGCCGGCCATGCGAACGCCAACAGCCGCGTCAATCTGAATGAGCCGGTTACGTGCGCTGATCATGGTCACGCCGCGACCGAATACCGGGTAGCCGATATCGGCGCTGCCGCGGATGTCACGGCTGAAGCCATCGATGATCGAGCCGCGGATGCCTTTGCGCTGAGCTGCGTTGGCCAGGATGTCGCCCCAACTGGAGATGCCGTCAGCGCCACCGGCAATCACCAGCACGCGGTCGTCGCTGGTGATCTGCTCCACGACCGGGGTAATCAGGTGAGCGATGGGCGCCGCGTCCTGCTTTGGCCCCAACTGCACAGTACTGGCGCGGCCAACAATCTTCGGGCAGTTCCAGAGCGGCATCAGGCCGTTGGTGGCGCCAGGAAGCTGGAGGAAATCGAGCGCGTCCGACACCGTGTTAGTATCGAGCGCAGCCAGGCGATCAAGCGGGGCGTTCAAGCTCATGGGTTGCAGGCCTCTGGTAAGTGAGGCTTTGAGTATCTGCGCCGATATTTGATACGTATATTACCAATAACCTAAGCTATCCATACTACAAACCTATGGAATAGCGCTGTGATCAACTTTCGTTTGATACGCCACCTCTGGTTGTTCCTGGCCGTTGCCGAGGACCAGAACTTCAGCCGTGCGGCCAAGCGCCTGGGCATGTCGCAGCCACCGTTGACCGAGCAAATCCAAGCGCTCGAACACTCCCTTCGCGTTCAACTGTTCACCCGCTCTCGCCGTGGCGCTCAACTCACCGCCGCCGGCGCTGCAATTCTCCCTGCAGTGCGAAAATTTGCCGATCAACTGGAACGGCTGGAGTTGGCGGTTCACGAGGCCGTGGCCGGGCACTCTGGCGTGCTGACCATCGGGGCGATCACATCGGCCATGATCGATGTGCTGCCGCAGCTGATCGAGCGCTTCAAGCAGGACCACCCGTTGATCACGGTTTCGGTTCGAGAGATCGATAGTGCGGAGGCGATTCCGGCGCTTGAGGCCGGCGATATCGATATTGCATTCGCACGCCTGGAAGGCAACTTGGGCCGGCACCTGCAGTCGATGGCACTGTCAGAAGACCGCCTGGCGGTCGCGATGCCCAAGGATCATCCTTTGGCCGCCCGTGAAGCCATCGACCTGAAGGCGCTTGCCGATGAAACGCTGGTGATGGCGTCCAGAGACGTAAGCCCTGTGTATTTCGATTACCTGGCAGGGCTCTGCAAAGCCAGCGGCTTCGCGCCGCGCATCGTGCATCAGGTGCGCTCTGTTTCATCGCAGGTGGCGTTCGTCAGTTGCGGCCAGGGCATCGCCTTGGTGCCGACCTCGATGAACAAACTGGCGCCGGAAAATGTGCTGGTGCGGCCTTTGCAGCCGGAAGTGAAGGTTGTCACTACCGCCATGGCGTGGCATGGCGTCAACGGTAACCCGCTGGTGGAGGCGATGATCGATCAGGCCAAGCAGGTTTTTCCATCATAGGCTGGCCATATGACTGCGTTCGCAGCTTCGTATTTTACAAAATGCCGGGCTGGACCGACATTGCGGCCTCTGTAAAAGGAGCTCCCACCGTGGCACACCCTGCTCGCTTCACTTACGAGAAATTGCCGTTGAACATCGATGGCGTGTTGCTGGACCTGGCAGTGCTCCATCGGTCCGGTCCCAAGGCACCCATCCTCTTCCTGCATGGGTTCGGTTCAACCAAGGAAGACTATGCCGACATCACCCTGCAACCCGCATTCGAAGGGCACCCCTTCATTGCCTACGATGCGCCTGGTTGCGGTGAAACCGAATGCAGCGATCTCGCTCGCATCAACATCCCGTTAATGGTGAAGACAGCCCTGGCCGTACTTGCACATTTTGGCGTCGACAGATTCCATCTGGTCGGTCACTCCATGGGGGGCCTGACCGGGCTGATGCTAGCTGACGCCTCTGCAGAGCGCGTGTTGAGTTTCGTCGACATCGAGGGCAACATCGCGCCTGAGGATTGCTTCCTCAGCCGACAGATCTTTGAGCACAAATGCGAGGATGATGCACGCTTCCTGCGCGACTTCATCGAGCGCACCCGGCTTGCCGCCGACCCTGCCAGCGCGCTTTATGCGGCGAGCCTTGCGCACAAAGTCCGTACCGGGGCGGTCCGTGGCATCTTCGAGTCCATGGTCGAGCTATCGGACAACGGCGGCCTGATGGAGAAATTCCTGGCGCTGCCTTTCCCGCGCCAGTACATGTACGGCATCACCAACGCCCACCTTTCCTACCTCGGCGACATCGCTGCCAAAGGGGTGCAACTGGCATGCATCCCCGATTGTGGCCACTTCCCGATGTATTCCAACCCGGCGCTGATGTGGCAGCACATCAAGGCACTGCAAGCCCAGGTCTGAGATGAACGAAGATGGCTTCAGGCAACGCATCATACAGTTGCCCGAAGCTTGCAGATGTCAGTTACTGGCGGACGTATAGTCCGGGCGCGAGCGCCTCCAGGCCAGCGCCGCCCCTGGTAGGAGCGAGCGCAGCTCGCGATGGGGCGCGCAGCGGCCCCAGGGTTTCAGCCTCGCGGCTCATAGTGCTGGGGCTGCTTTGCAGCCCATCGCGAGCTGCGCTCGCTCCTACCGGGTCCTGTGGGAGCTGGCTTGTCGTGAAGTGAACAGCATTAGCCATAACGCTGTTTTTCGGAAGGAGCACATCTGTACTCCAAGCATGTACAAAACCCACGCAATCTCGACAATGCCCAAGCTCAGCACGTCGTGCACTAAGGGCCATTGTTCCCACAGTGGGCCGATTCCCTGCTTAACTCACTCCTACCACTGCAGGAGCTGACACAATGAGAGCACTGACCTATCACGGCGCCAAAGATGTTCGAGTGGATACCGTCGCCGATCCCATCCTCGAACAATCCGACGATATCATTCTCAGGGTCACCGCCACCGCCATCTGTGGTTCTGACCTTCATCTGTACCACGGCAGGGTTCCAGAAACCGAAGCGGGTGATATCTTCGGCCACGAGTTCATGGGCATTGTCGAGGACGTTGGCGCGGATGTAACCAACGTTAAAGTTGGCGACCGCGTGGTCATCCCGTTTGTCATTGCCTGTGGCAGTTGCTTCTTCTGCCAGCACGACCTGTTCGCGGCCTGCGAAACCACCAACACCGGGCCCGGCGCCGTCATCCACAAAAAAGGCATCCCACCTGGCGCAGCGCTGTTTGGCTACAGCCATTTGTATGGGGGTATTCCTGGTGGGCAAGCGGATTACGTCCGGGTGCCCAAAGCCAATGTCGGGCCCTTCAAAGTGCCAACTACCCTGGCTGACGACAAAGTGCTGTTCCTCTCCGACATCCTTCCCACCGCGTGGCAAGCCGTCACCAATGCTGAGGTCGGCAAAGGGTCATCGGTGGCCATCTATGGCGCCGGGCCAGTGGGGCTGCTGAGCGCCGCCTGCGCACGGATGCTGGGTGCGAGCATCATCATCATGGTGGACAACAGCGACCATCGGCTGGCCTACGCCCGGGACGCTTATGGCGTCATCCCGATCCACTTCGAAAAGGATGATGACCCCGCCGACAGCATCATTCGCCACACACCCGGTATGCGTGGTGTGGATGCGGTGATCGATGCGGTCGGGTTCGAAGCCAAAGGCAGCGCCACGGATTCGCTGATGACCGCCTTGAAACTGGAAGGCAGCAGTGGCAAGGCCCTGCGCCAGAGCATAGCGGCGGTACGCCGTGGCGGCGTGGTCAGCGTGCCTGGGGTCTATGCGGGGTTCGTACACGGCTTTAGTTTCGGCGAAGCCTTCGACAAGGGCCTGACCTTCAAGATGGGCCAAACCCATGTTCAGAAGTACCTTCCCGAGCTGCTTGAGCATATCGAAGCTGGGCGCCTGCAGCCCGAGCTGATTGTCACCCACCGCCTTGCGCTAGAGGACGCAGCCAAGGGTTACAAGATGTTCGATCAGAAAACCGACAATTGTCGGAAAGTGATCCTTACGCCCGGGGCAGCATCAGGAACACTGGGCTCAGCCACCGACCGATAGCGGGTACAGAGTGATACACGGCGAGCCATTCCCGACATAACCCGGATAACCGCCGTTGTCACCATGGCGCCTCGAAACGCGGCAACTTCCCGTATGCCGCGTTGCCATTTCGGAGCCCGCCATGAACCGCCAAGTCAAACCTGCCAGCCTGCAAGGCTGGCCACTGTTCACCCTGTTGTCCCTGCTGGTACTGCTCGTCACCTCACTGGCCCTGTGGGCCCAGCCACATTGGGTGGACGCCCTGCGCAGCGCAATCCGAACCACAGCCCGCACGTCGTTCATCCTGTTCCTGGCCACCTTCCTCGCGTCGTCCGTTGCCGCCCTGGTGCCCACTGACTTCACCCGCAACCTGCTGCGCAACCGCCGCTTCCTGGGCCTGGCCTTTGCCTTTTCCCACGCGGTGCATGCGCTGCTGATCCTTCTCTATGTACAGTTGTTTCCCGAAACCTTCTGGCAGGGCCGCACGGCAGCTGCGAACATTCCCGGCTCAATTGGCTACCTGTTCATCATCCTGCTGACCCTCACCTCCTTCCCAGGCGCCATGAAACTGCTCGGCGCGCGTGCCTGGAAGGGGCTGCACAGCACCGGAACCTGGGTGATTGCGGGCATTTTCATACTGTCGCTGTACAAGCGGATCCCGATGGGTTCCTGGTATCCGCTGGGCTTTGCGCTGATGGTCAGCGCCGTACTCTTCAAGCTCACTGCGAAGCTGGCCAAACACAACGCCTCACTGGTTGGCCCGCAGCCTGATCCCCATGTAGCTCAGCGCAGAGCCGATCCCCGCAGCGGCAATCACCATGCACATCGGCCGCGGTGAATCATGGGCCAGGCTTCCCACCCAGGCACTGAACGCGGCGCCCAGGGCGAATTGGGCCGACACCGCAAGCCCAGCTGCAGCGCCTGCGTTTGCAGGGAAGCGCTTGAGCAAGCTGGCCACACAGTTCGCCCCCATCAGCCCCGTGACGCTGACGTACAGGATCACCAACCCGACGATGCCCCAGAGCGTCACCGACTCGCGGCTGCCAAGCACCAGCAGGCCCACGGCGGACAACCCCGCGAACAGTGCCCCGACGCCCAGCATGCGCAGGGCGCCGAGCCGGCTGACCAAGCGGGCGTTGGCCACGGTCATGATGATGACGCCGCCAATGTTCAGGGCGAACAACCAACCATAGCCATGGGGCGAGACGCCAAAGTAGCCGATGTAAACGTAGGGGGACGCCGTTATGAAGGCGAACATGCCACCAAACGAAAGCCCCATGCACAGAATGTAGGCGATGGCCGTCGGGTCGCTCGCGATGCGCCAGTAACCCATCAGCGCAGCAACGAGCGACTGGCTGCGATTGTCGGGGTGATGCGTCTCGCGGATGCTGAACACACAGGCGAGCAGGCAGATGGCCGCGAACCCGAACAGCGCGGCAAATATCACCCGCCAACCCTCGATCAGCATCAGGAAGCTACCGGCCAGCGGCGCCACGAGCGTAGCGAGCATGGTAACCAGATGCATCAAGGACAAGGTTTTCGCAGCGTCGCCCAGGGAGAACAGGTCCCTGACGATGGTACGCGCCAGCACCGAAGCTGCAGCCCCGCCCAGCGCCTGAAGGAAGCGCCAGGCGATCAGTTGCTCCACGGAGCCTGCCAGCATGCAACCCACCGACGCCACCAGGTACAGCACCATGCCCCCCAGCAGCAAGGGCTTGCGCCCGTAACGGTCCGACAGTGGGCCGTAGAACAGCATGCCAATGCATAGCCCCGCCAGGAACACGCCAATGGTCATCTGCACGCTGGCCGCACTGGCGTTCAAGTCCTCGGCAATGGATGGCAGGCTGGGCAGGTAGGTGTCTATCGATAACGGTGCAAATGCCACCAGGGCGGCCAGCACAATTATCAGGCGTCGCGGGTTGTCCAGCATGTGTGCTCCACTGCGAGTTCAAGGTCGAGGAAAACGATAACATCTTAACGTTATGCGGGCACTTACTGCCTGCAGGCACCGTGACCCTAAGGCTCGATGCGCTTGAGGTCGTTGAGCAAGGCGATGAGCTGTTCCATTTTTTCCTGGCCGAATTGCGCGTGGATCCGCTGGTAGTTTTTCTCCATGTCACCGCTCATGGCCGCAAACAGCGCCTGCCCGCGCTCACTCAAACTCACGAAGACCCGGCGCTGGTCCTGCTGGGATTTCTGCCGCAGCACGATGCCATCGCGCTCCAGCCGGCTGAGCACACCGCTCATGCTGGGTTTCAGGATGCAGGCCTGTTGCGCCAGTTGATGGCTCTCCAACTCGCCCTGCTGGCTGAGAATCCGAATCACCCGCCATTGCTGTTCGGTGAGGTCATGCTCATTGAGCGATGGCCTGAAAAATGCCATCGCAGCTTCCCTGGCCTGCAGAAGTGTCAATGTCAGTGAAGGTCTAGTTTTAGCCATGATCCAACCATGTCAATTAAACGAAACGGCAGCTGGGAAGCATGCCGCCGTAGGTTTGGCGAAGGCCCTGCCAGCGTGGGCAGAACCCATGAAAAGTACAATTTCTCCCACGGAAACCTCATTTGCCAGCGCCGGCGAAGCTGCGACCATCGGGCTACAACAATCAAGATGGCCGGAGCCCTTCAACCGTGTCCAGATCAACTCAGCCCCGCGTGGCGCTGCCGATAGTCGCCAGGCGTCAAGCCGGCATAGCGCTGGAAGAACCGGCTGAAATAAGCCGGGTCCTTGAAGCCAAGCTGGTAGCAGACTTCGTTTGCCGAACTGCCACTGAACAGCAGCAGCCGTTTGGCTTCCTGCATCAGCCGCTCCTGGATCAGGCGCTTGGAAGGCAGGTCGGCAATGCGCCGGCACACATCGTTGAGCCTCGGCTCGGTCACACCAATGCCCGCCGCGTAGCGAGACAACGGCCAGTGCTCCCGGTAGTGCGCCTCGATCAGCTCGTTGAAGCGGTGGAATATCTTCAGGTCCTCGCGCCGCGCCGGGGTCGCTTTCGCGGAATGGGAGCACAGCCGCAGAAGGCTGATCATGATCAGCCGGGTCAGGTTCTCCAGCGCCGCGCCGCGCCCCACTCGCTGCTCGGCAATCTCATAGCTCAGTTCTTCGAACAACAGCTCAACGCGCCGCGCCTCGGCCTGGTAGATCGGCGCAAGGCCAGACAACGCCACGCAGGCCGGCGCCACCTGAAGCCCCGACGCCACCAGGCTGCCGTCGGCCTCAAGCAATTGCCAGACCAGCTGCTGGCGCACGGTCAGCACATGCCCGTCGCTGTCGGCCTCGGTGACGAAGGAATGCGCGACCGTCGGCGGCGTCAGGAAAAACATCGGGCCGGCCTCGATGTACTGCTGGTCATCCAGGTACACCCGCACGGTGCCGGTCTTCACGTAATGAACCTGGAAAAACCGGTCGTGCCGGTGAACCGGCATGTTGCGCCCGAAGAACCCGGCCAGGTTGCCCAGGCGGTCGTAATGAACCTCGCTGTCGCTGTAGCGCTGGTCGTAGACCTGGCCAATGTTGATATTCGGGATGGGTTGCCGATCGCTCATCAAGGCGTACTCATTGTTGTCATCGTCCAAGCGGGCCGCCCGGCCTATGTTGCACCGGCCAGAACAGCAGCGCCACGCATGAGTGCTTGACGATCGTTAACATATTAAATATAACGTTAACACATTAACGAATTGCCGGTAAGGCTTTTCCGCCCTACCACTGCCAGGAGAGAAGCATGAGCCATGCCTTGCATGACGCTGCGAACGGCACCTTGTTTGGCGTTGCGCTGAACTACAACGGTCTGCTGCAGCAACGTCTCACCGAATTTGAACAGCCACCTTACAAACAGGCGCCGGTCAAGCCGGTGCTGTTCATCAAGACCCCGAACACCCGTAACGCCCATGGCGCCGATGTCATCCAGCCTGCCGGCGAGCGCCTGCAACCCGGCCCTGCGCTGGGCGTGGTGATCGGCAAGGACGCCAGCCGGGTGAGCGCCGCCGAGGCCCTGGCCCATGTGGCCGGCTACACCATCGTCAACGAATACAGCCTGCCCGAAGACAGCTACTACCGCCCTGCCGTCAAGGCCAAGTGCCGCGACGGGTTCTGCGCGATCGGGCCAGAACTGGTCCCCGCCGATGCAGTGAAAGACCCTCATCAGTTGACCTTGAAGCTCTACGTCAACGGCAACGTCGTGCAAGAAAACACCACGGCCAACTTCGTGCGCAGCATCCCGCAACTGATCGCCGAGCTGAGCGAGTTCATGACCCTGCACGCCGGTGACGTGCTGATCACAGGCACCCCCGAGGGCCGTGTCGATGTGCAGCCTGGCGACTTCGTCGAGGTGGAGATCACCGGCTTGGGCCGTTTGGCAAATACCATCGTGGCTGACACAGAGGGCCAAGCATGAAACACGCGCGCATTCGCTATGAGGGCAGCGTCCAGGCTGTCACCGTCGAAGACAACAGTGCCGTTCGCCTCAACGACGGCCGGCTTGTCGCCGCCGACCAGGTCGAGTGGCTGCCACCTGCCAACGGCAGCATGTTCGCCCTGGGCCTGAACTACGCCGACCACGCCCGGGAACTGGCCTTCGCACCGCCCACCGAGCCCCTGGCCTTTATCAAGTCGCCGGGCACCTACACCGGCCACAACCAGGTTACCTGGCGCCCGGACAACGTCGAATACATGCACTACGAGTGCGAGCTGGTGGCCGTCATCGGCAAGCCGGCCAAGAACGTCAAGCGTGAAAACGCCCTGGACTACGTCGCCGGCTACACCGTGTGCAACGACTACGCCATCCGCGACTACCTGGAAAACTACTACCGCCCCAACCTGCGGGTAAAAAACCGCGACGCCACCACCCCGGTCGGCCCATGGATCGTCGACGCCGCCGATGTGCCGGACGTCAGCAACCTGAAGCTGCGGACCTGGATCAACGGTGAGCTGAAGCAGGAAGGCACCACCGCGGACATGATCTTCGACATCCCGCACCTGATCGAATACTTCTCAAGCTTCATGACCCTGCAACCGGGCGACATGATCGCCACCGGCACCCCAGAGGGCCTGGCCGACGTGGTGCCGGGCGATGAAGTGGTGGTGGAAGTGGAAGGTGTCGGCCGCCTGGTCAACCGTATCGTCAGCGAAGCTGACTTCTTCAAGAACAACAAGGCATGAGCAGCATGATCAAGCATTGGATCAACGGCCGTGAGGTCGAAAGCAAAGACACCTTCGTCAACTACAACCCGGCCACCGGCGATGCCATCTGCGAAGTCGCCAGCGGCGGCGCCGAGGAAGTCGCCCAGGCCGTGGCTGCGGCCAAGGAAGCCTTCCCCAAGTGGGCCAACACCCCCGCCAAGGAACGCGCCCGCCTGATGCGCAAACTGGGTGAGCTGATCGACCAGAACGTGCCGAAGCTGGCCGAACTGGAAACCCTCGACACCGGCCTGCCGATCCACCAGACCAAGAACGTGTTGATTCCGCGCGCCTCGCACAACTTCGACTTCTTCGCCGAAGTGTGCACCCGCATGGACGGCCACAGCTACCCGGTCGACGACCAGATGCTCAACTACACCCTGTACCAGCCGGTGGGCGTGTGTGGCCTGGTATCGCCGTGGAACGTGCCGTTCATGACCGCCACCTGGAAGACCGCGCCGTGCCTGGCCCTGGGCAACACCGCGGTACTGAAGATGAGTGAGCTGTCGCCGCTGACCGCCAACGAACTGGGCCGCCTGGCGGTCGAGGCCGGCATTCCCAATGGCGTGCTCAACGTGATCCAGGGCTACGGCGCCACCGCTGGCGACGCCTTGGTGCGCCACCCGGATGTACGCGCGATCTCCTTCACCGGCGGCACCGCCACCGGGCGCAAGATCATGCAGACCGCAGGCCTGAAGAAATACTCGATGGAGCTGGGCGGCAAGTCGCCGGTGCTGATCTTCGAAGATGCCGACCTCGATCGCGCCCTGGACGCTGCGCTGTTCACCATTTTCTCGCTCAATGGCGAGCGCTGCACCGCCGGTAGCCGCATCTTCATCCAGGAAAGCGTGTACCCGCAGTTCGTCGCCGAATTCGCCGCCCGCGCCAAGCGCCTGATCGTCGGTGATCCGACCGACCCGAAGACTCAAGTAGGCTCGATGATCACCCAGGCGCACTACGACAAGGTCACCGGCTACATCAAGATCGGCATCGAGGAAGGCGCGCGCCTGGTTGCCGGCGGCCTGGAGCGCCCTGCCAACCTGCCGGCGCACCTGGCCAAGGGGCAGTTCATCCAGCCCACCGTGTTCGCCGACGTGAACAACAAGATGCGCATTGCCCAGGAAGAAATCTTCGGCCCGGTGGTGTGCCTGATTCCGTTCAAGGACGAAGCCGAGGCGCTGCAACTGGCCAACGACACCGAGTACGGCCTGGCCTCGTACATCTGGACCCAGGACATCGGCAAGGCCCACCGCCTGGCCCGTGGCATCGAGGCCGGCATGGTGTTCATCAACAGCCAGAACGTGCGCGACCTGCGCCAGCCGTTCGGCGGCGTGAAAGGCTCGGGCACCGGCCGCGAGGGTGGGCAATACAGCTTCGAAGTGTTCGCCGAAATCAAGAACGTGTGCATTTCCATGGGCAGCCACCATATCCCGCGCTGGGGCGTGTAAAGGCCGCTCTCATGGAAAAATCATAAATTAAAGGGAATTTCTGTAGGAGCGGGCTTGCCCCGCGAATCGGGCGACGCGGTGCGTGGCACCGGCTTTGCCGGTGTTCGCGGGGCAAGCCCGCTCCTACAGAGATCGCGGCAACATCCCCGCTCCTACACGATAACAACAACGTCTTAACGGAGGCTTCCATGGGCAAAGTCGCACTTGCCGCCAAGATCACCCATGTACCGTCCATGTACCTGTCCGAACTGCCTGGCCCACGCCAGGGCTTTCGCCAGGCAGCCATCGACGGCCATTACGAGATCAGCCGCCGCTGCCGTGAGCTGGGCGTAGACACCATCGTCGTGTTCGACACCCACTGGTTGGTCAATGCCAACTACCACATCCTCTGTGGCGAACACTTCCAGGGGGTGTACACCTCCAACGAGCTGCCGCACTTCATCAGCAACATGCAGTACGAATTCCCCGGCAACAAGGAACTGGGCCTGATCCTGGCCGAGGCATGCAACCGCCTGAACGTCGAGACCATGGCCCACCACGCCACCACGCTCGGCCCGGAATACGGCACCCTGGTGCCCATGCGCTACATGAACCAAGACCAGCACTTCAAGGTGGTTTCGGTATCGGCGCTGTGCACCTCGCACTACCTGGCCGACAGTGCCCGCCTCGGCTGGGCCATGCGCAAGGCCGTGGAAGACCACTACGACGGCACCGTGGCGTTCCTTGCCAGCGGCTCGCTGTCGCACCGTTTCGCCCAGAACGGCCAGGCCCCGGACTTCGCCACCAAGGTGTGGAGCCCGTTCCTGGAAACCCTCGATCACCGCGTGGTGAAGATGTGGGAAAACGCCGAGTGGGCAGACTTCTGCGCCATGCTCCCCGAGTACGCCTCCAAGGGGCATGGCGAAGGCTTCATGCACGACACGGCGATGCTGCTCGGCACCCTCGGTTGGTCGAACTATGACGGCAAGGCCGAGGTCGTGACCCCCTACTTCGGCTCGTCGGGAACTGGCCAGATCAACGCCATCTTCCCGGTCACCCCCCAGGACGGTTCGGCGATCCCGCAAGCGCAGGCGGCCAATCCGGCCGCCGTGGCGTCCACCAGCCGCCTGTAACCCACCCGTTCGCAACTGGCCATCCCCGCGATGGCCGGGTGCTTCTCGCTGAGGATGCCCTCATGCCACACCTGGTTCTGCTCTACACCCCCGACCTGGAAACCGATGCCGACATTCCCGGCCTATGCCGCGCACTGGCCGACACCATGCTGGAACAGCGCGACGGCCAAGGCCACGCCGTGTTCCCAACAGGCGGCACCCGCGTGCTGGCCTACCCCGCCGCGCATTGCGCAGTGGCCGACGGCAAGGGCGAATACGGTTTCCTGTACGCCAACCTGCGCATGGGTACCGGCCGCAGCGCAGAGGTGCACAAGGCGGTAGGCGACAGCCTGCTGGCGGTGCTCAAGGCCCGCCTCGACCCGCTGCTGCAGCAACGCCCGATCGGCATCACCGTGCAGATCGACCACAGCACCGCCCAGGTCTACGACGCCAAGCACAGCACGCTGCACCCGCTGTTCAACCGCTAGCCCTCGGCACGCCCCGACTCATTACAGAACAAGTACAAAAACATGAGCACACTCGACCACGCCTCACCCAACGAGGCCCCTGTTGACCGGGCCGAAAGCACCCACCGAGCAGTTACCTGGCGGCTGATGCCGCTGCTGCTGGTGTGCTACCTGTTCGCCCACCTGGACCGCATCAACATCGGCTTTGCCAAGATGCAGATGAGCCAGGACCTGCAGCTGTCAGACACCGTCTACGGCCTTGGCGCCGGGCTGTTCTTCATCGCCTATGCCCTGTTTGGCGTACCCAGCAACCTGATGCTCGACCGGGTTGGCCCACGCCGCTGGATCGCTTGCCTGATGGTGGTCTGGGGCCTGCTGTCGACCGGCATGCTGCTGATTGAAAGCAGCAGCGCCTTCTACCTGCTGCGCTTTGCCCTGGGCGCGGCCGAGGCCGGGTTCTTCCCGGGCATCCTGGTGTACCTCAACCGCTGGTATCCCGCCGGGCGCCGTGCCCAGGTAACCGCACTGTTCGCCATTGCCGTGCCCTTGGCCGGCGTGATTGGCGGGCCCGTGTCGGGCGCTATCCTGGCCTTCATGCACGACACTGGCGGGCTGCGCGGCTGGCAGTGGATGTTCCTGCTCGAAGGCGCACCGGTGGTGCTGCTGGGCCTGGTGGTGCTGGCCGTACTGCCCGAGCGCTTCGAGCACGTCAGCTGGCTGACTGCGCAACAAAAGGCCACCCTGCGTGGCCAGTTCGGTGAGGAAGAACAGCGCAAGCCGCTGACCTCATTCAGCGCCCTGTTTGCCAGCCCCGCCGTATGGCTGCTGGTGGCGGTGTATTGCGCGGTGATGCTGGCCGTGAACACCCTGGCGTTCTGGATGCCCAGCCTGATCCATGGCGCCGGTATCGGCAGTGATGCCAGTGTCGGCCTGCTCAGCGCCCTGCCTTACTTGGCCGGCTGTGTGTTCATGCTGGCCTGCGGGCGCTCCAGTGACCGCCAGCGTGAACGCCGCTGGCACCTGTGCGTGCCCCTGCTGATGGCCGCCGCCGGTATCGCCATTGCCGCCATCGCCCCGCAACAGGCCGTGCCGGTGCTGGCAGGCCTGGTGCTGGCCGGCATGGGCGCCAGCGCCGCCTTGCCGATGTTCTGGCAATTGCCCCCGGCCTTCCTCAGTACCCGCACCCTGGCCGCCGGTATCGCCCTGATCAGTTCGCTGGGCAGCATCGCCTCGTTCTTCACCCCCTACTTCATCGGCTGGGTACGCGACACCACCCACAGCGCAAGCCTGGCGCTGTACGTGCTTGCCGTGTTCATCGCCCTGGGTGGCCTGCTGGTGCTGCGCACCCGGGCTGCCATCGTCAACCCTTGAATCAAGAGACCGCTACCATGCTAGACAACGCTTTCATTCAACACGCTGCCGAACGCCTCGACCAGGCCGAACGCTCCCGCGAGCAGGTTGGCCAGTTTTCCCTGGAACAACCCGCCATCACCATCGAAGACGCCTACGCCATCCAGCGCGCTTGGGTTGCGAAAAAGATCGCTGCCGGGCGCAAGCTGGTGGGCCACAAGATCGGCCTGACCTCCCGCGCCATGCAAGTGTCGTCGAACATCACCGAGCCCGACTACGGCGCCCTGCTCGATGACATGCTGTTCGACGAAGGCAGCGATATTCCGTTCGAGCGGTTCATCGTGCCGCGTGTGGAAGTCGAGCTGGCGTTTATCCTCGGCAAGCCGCTGAAGGGCCCTAACGTGACGGTGTTCGACGTGCTCGACGCCACCGAGTGGGTGATTCCGGCGCTGGAGATCATCGATGCGCGCATTCAGCAGGTCGACCCGCTCACCCAGGCCACCCGCAAGGTGTTCGACACCATTTCCGATAACGCCGCCAATGCCGGCGTGGTCATGGGTGGCCGCGCCGTACGCCCTACCGACATCGACTTGCGCAAGGTGCCGGCCGTGCTTTACCGCAACGGCGTGATCGAGGAGTCCGGAGTTAGCGCCGCAGTGCTCAACCACCCAGCCAAAGGCGTGGCCTGGCTGGCCAACAAGCTGGCGCCATACGACGTCACCCTGCAGCCAGGGCAGATCATCCTCGGTGGCTCGTTCACCCGCCCGGTTGCTGCACGCCCAGGCGACACCTTCCACGTCGACTACGACATGCTCGGCTCGATTGCTTGCCGCTTCGTTTGAGGACCTGCCCATGGACATGCCTATCAACCATTTCAAGCAGCGCCTGCGCAGCGGCGAGCCACAAATCGGCCTGTGGCTGGGCCTGGCCAATGCGTACTGCGCTGAACTGGCAGCCAATGCAGGTTTCGACTGGCTGCTGATCGATGGCGAACACGCGCCCAACGACCTGCGCGGCATGCTCGCCCAGTTGCAGGCAGTGGCGCCCTACCCCAGCCAGGCGGTGATTCGCCCAGTGATTGGCGATACTGCGCTGATCAAGCAGGTGCTGGATATCGGCGCGCAAACCTTGCTGGTGCCGATGGTCGAAAGCGCCGAACAGGCGCGCCAGCTGGTCAAGGCCATCCACTACCCGCCAACGGGTGTGCGTGGCGTGGGCAGTGCGCTTGCCAGGGCTTCGCGCTGGAACAGCATTGCCAGCTACCTGGATCATGCCGACGAACAGATGTGCCTGCTGGTACAAATCGAGAACAAGGAAGGCCTGGCCAACCTTGACGCGATCGTAGCCGTTGAGGGCGTCGATGGCGTGTTCATCGGCCCGGCAGACCTCAGCGCAGCCATGGGGCATCGCGGCAACCCTGGGCATCCCGAGGTTCAGGCCGCGATTGAGGCGGCTATCGTGCGCATCAGCCAGGCGGGCAAGGCCGCCGGTATTCTCAGTGCGGACGAGAAACTGGCGCGGCGCTACATCGAGCTGGGGGCTGCGTTCGTGGCGGTTGGCGTGGATACCACCGTGCTGATGCGGGGTTTGCAAAGCCTGGCGGGCAAGTTCAAGGGAACTGCCGTGGCCACCACCGGTGGCGGCGTGTACTGATACTTCACGCCCGCCCGCAAGCGCACCGCCATCCTCTGTTGTAGGAGCGGGCTTGCCCCGCGAACACCGGCGCAGCCGGTGCCATGCACCGCGTCGCTAGCTTCGCGGGGCAAGTCGGGTCGCCGCACCGCCGCTCCTACAGGGTTATCGGTTAAAGCGGCACAAGCCCACGCCTGCTCGCGCTTTGCGAGCGCAGTACCGCAGCGCCATAGATCGCCAGCACACTGATCGAGCAGGCCCCAGAGAACAACAGCACGGCCATGTAGCCATAGGTTTCGATCAGCAAGCCGCCAACCGCAGGCCCTACCGCCGCGCCGATCGACAAGCACAACGCGCCGAGCACCACCAGTCGCCCTGACACATCGAACTCGGCCGTCACCCCGAAGGTGTAGGCCAGCACGAAGCTGATGGAGAACAGGAAGCACATGACCCCGGCAATGTAAGTGGCAAGCGAGGAAAACTGCGCCAGCAACACCAACCCGCCGACCTCCGCGGCGATGATCAGCGCCACCGGCAAAAAGCGCCCGGCCTTAAGGCCAATCGAAGACGCAATGAAACCGCCGCCCGCATTGATGATAAAGCCCAGCGCCAGCACCGTACCGATGGTGTCCGATGACAAACCGCTCTTCTTGCCCATCAGTTCGAGAAAGGCCCACACCGACATGATGCCGGTGAGAAACACCAGGCTGGCCAGCAGGCTGAGCCAGGCAATGGTTTGGCTTTGCCGGCATACCGGCAACGGCTCCCCGGCCTCCTGGCGACGTGCGCTGTGGCGAGGCACCCAGGGCAAGGAGGCAATGCCCATCAGCAGCATGCTGATCGCCAGCGTGATCAACATCCCCTGCAAGCCCCAACGGGGCGCCACCGCGACCGGCAGCACGATCAGCAGCAACGCGCCCGGCACGGTTTCCATGCCCAGCTTGAAGCCGAACGCACGCTCAGGTTGCGAGCTGTCCCCGAAAATGGTCATTGCCAGCGCATACAACGCGCCGGTTCCCGCACCTGCCAGGGCCATCAACAACACCAGCGCCGGGTAAGCCGTGCCACCGCACATGCCGATCAGCGCAGCGGCGACCAGCAGCGAAGCCAGGGTGGAAATGACCCGCCAGCTCACCCGCTGAATCCACAGTACCGACGCCAGGGCAACCAGCCCGAAGCCCAGGTTCATGGCCATCGCCAGGTTCCCCAGCTGTTGCTCGCCATAGCCGAATTGCTCGGCAAACGCGCCGAACAACACCGGGAGCACGTTGAGCAACAAGGCGCCGCCGGCCGATACCAGGCCTGCGCAGAGGTAAACGGAGGTTTTGTCGATCGGATTGGATATTATTGTTTTCATAGGCTGATCCTGGGCTGAATAGGCTTGTCTACAGCGGTTTCGCAACACTCCCTGTCGCCGTCGGGGCGAATTACCGGCGCCCCACCCGGTACGCATTGAGCTGGCGGCTGACCTTGCCAAGGCTGCAGATCACCGCACGGAAACGCTCCTTGCCGGGAATTCGGCGGCGCGGGATCGAGCGCATGGCGTGCCAGGCCGGCGAGCCGCCAGTCATGCCGTCGACGATGACCTTGGCAATCACCTGGCTGGGCGTGACGCCGAACCCGGAATAGCCCTGCACGTAGAACACGTTGTCGTGCCCCGGCAGCGTGCCCACTTGCGGGAACAGGTTGAGCGTGCAATCCATCGGCCCGCCCCAGGCCAGGTCGATGCGCGTGTCGGCCAGGTAGGGGAACAGGCGCATGAGCTTGTTGTGGTTCCAGGCCTTCAGGTCACGGGGCACGTACTCAAGCAACATGCCGGCCGTGCCGTACATGAGCCGGTTGTCCGGCGTGATGCGGTAGTAGTCGATGATCGGCGTGATGTCGCTGAAGGCGCCGCGAATGGGGCTGATACGCTGGATCAGCGCATCGGACAACGGCTCGGTGACCGTGTTGAAGGCGTACACATTGATCGCCGTGCTGTCGAGCGAGCGGTCAAGCTTGTTGAGGAAGGCACCGCAGCTGAACAGCAGCTTGTCAGCCCGCACCGTGCCCTTGGCGGTGCGCACGGTCACCTTCGGCCCATACTGAACCTGCAGCACCGGCGACTGCTCGAAGATCCGCCCACCATACTGTTCGGTGAACGCCTTCGCCTGGCCCAACAGCAGGTTCAGCGAATGAACCTGGCCATTGCCCATGTGCTTGAGGCCGCAGGTATAGATGTCGGCGCCCACGATACTGCGCACCTCGGCGCCCTCCAGGTAGCTGATTTCCTGGTCGGGGTTGAGGCTTTGAAAATCCTTCGCCCAGGCCTGCAGCAGCTTGCCCTGGCGTTTGTTGAAACCCATGTAGCCATAGCCATGGCGAAAGTCTGCCTGGATGTCGTAGCGGGCGATGCGCTGCTTGATCAAGCTGGCACCCAGGTCGCTGATCTCGAAAATCGCCTTCAAGCCCTCGGGGCCGACGTCTTTCTCGATGGTTTCCAGGTCGTGGCCGATGCCGGCCATCACATGTCCGCCGTTGCGCCCGGAGCCGCCAAAGCCCAGGTAGTTGGCTTCCAGCACCACCACGTCGGTAATGCCACGTTCGGTCAACTCCAGGGCGGTGTTGATACCTGAAAAACCGCCCCCGACAATGACCACCTGCGCGTCTATATCCCCTTCCAGATCACCGTAGTGCAGGTCGTACTTGCGGGTCATGGTGTAGTACGAGGACGGATTTTCCAACGAGAGCGACATGCAGGCCTACCTTATTGTTAGGAAATACGCACCTTCCAGGCTTGCGCAGCGAACCGGCTGCCCGGGGGCTCGGTGTGTTGCCACCCAACCAGTGTGCAACGCACGCAGGTGCGCGGCATGTACAGCCTTGCCGGACTTTTGGTCATGGTTGCCATTGCCGTCTGCCCGGGGCCCGGGCAGCCTGCCGCCGGTCAGAAACGCTCGGCGGGGTCGGTGGTCATCAGCATCTGTTGAAACCGCTCAAGAAAGATCGACTCCGCCTGGGTCAGCTTCTGTTCCCGGTTCCACAGCAGGTAGATGTTGACGTCGATGACCCCCTCCCACGGCGGCAGGCGCCACAGCGCATTGCTTTGCACCTGCGCGGCGACGATATGCTCCGGCAGGCAGCCGATGCCATAGCCGGCATCGACCAGGCGCAGGATTTCATCCAGGCTCGGCGACGAGGCGATCAACCGCCCGGTAAAGCCGTGCTGGTCGCGAAACACCGTCAGCGGCGACAGGTTGCCGCCAATCTGGTCACTGGTGAAACTCACGAAGTTCTCACCCTGCAGGTCGCTCACGTTCAGGTTCTTGCGCCCGAACAGGCGGTGGCGTTGGCCACAGAAGAAGGCGTAACGCTGCTCCAGCAATACCCGCTGCTCCAGCCTCGGCTGGGGCGTGCGGCACAGGCTAAGGCCAAACGATGCGGTTTTCTGCAGCAGCCCGCTGACCACGTCGGCACTGCGCAGTACATCGATTTCCAACTCCACCTGCGGGTAGTCGCTGTGAAACCGGGCAAGAAACTCGTCGTAGGCACGCGACTGGATACGGCTGATGCTCAGCAGGCGAATCTTGCCGGTGACCGTCTCGGCCGGGCTGTCCAGCGCCGGCCCCAGGCGCGACACCATGCCGTACAACTCAGCGGCAATCTGCATCACCTCCTCGCCTGCCTTGGACAACGTGATGCGCGGGCCACGGCGCACCACCAGGGCGCTGGCCAGTTGTTCCTCCAGGCGCCTGAGCGCCTGGCTGACCGCTGGCTGGCTCAGGTGCAGGCGCGCCGCCGCACGGCTGATGCTGCCCTCCTGCCCGATCACCAGGAAGGTGCGCAGCAGGTTCCAGTCCAGCCGGTCATTGAGAAAGCGCTTGGCTTCCGGGTCCCGGGCGGACGGCATGGCAGGCTTGGTCATTATTGGCCCTACTTATACTCAAGTATTTAAATTAGAAGCTTTTCGTAGGGTACGACTTGCCTCACCATCTGGCAATGCACCGCCAGAGTGCCGTGGTCCAGCCTGCGCCGGACGCCCTTTCTCCTGCCTATAGAACAATGACATCCAGGAGCCTCAGATGACGAGCCACACCCCCACCCCGCGCCGTGCCGCGGCGGCTGCCTTCATTGGCACCACCATCGAGTTCTACGATTTCTACATCTACGCCTTCGCCGCCGCCCTGGTGCTGGGGCAGCTGTTCTTCCCCAGTGAAAACCCGATGCTCAGCACCATGGCCGCGTTCGGCAGCTTCGCCGTGGGTTTTATTGCACGGCCATTCGCCGGCATGGTGTTCGGCCACCTGGGTGACCGCCTGGGGCGCAAGAAGATGCTGCTGGTGACCATCGTGCTGATGGGCGTGGCAACCACCTGCATCGGCCTGCTGCCGACCTACGCCCAAGCGGGTATCTGGGCACCCATTGGGTTGATTTTCCTGCGCCTGTTGCAAGGCATCTCGGTTGGCGGTGAATGGGGCGGCGCAGTACTGATGGCCAGCGAACATGCGCCCAAGGGCCGCAAGGTGTTCTTCGCCTCGTTCGCCCAATGGGGCAGCCCGGCCGGCCTGCTGCTGGCCCTGATCGCCTTCCGCTTCATCACCGGCATGGAACAGGAAGCGCTGATGAGCTGGGGCTGGCGTATTCCGTTCCTGATGAGCGGGCTGCTGATGATCGTTGGCCTGGTGATCCGCTTCGGCGTACCGGAGTCGCCGGAATTCGCCAAGGTCAAGGACAGCGCCCAGACCAGCGACAACCCGGTACTGGAGGTTCTGCGCAAGCACTGGCGCAACATCCTGTTCGCCGCCCTGGCGGTGACCATTGGCTCCGGTGGCTTCTTCTTCACCAACACCTTCATGATTACCTACGTCACCCAGTACCAGGGCATCGCCAAGACCACCATCCTCAATTGCCTGTTCGTGGTCACGATCCTGCAGTTTCTCTCGCAGCCCTGCTCGGCCATGCTGGCCGAGCGCCTGGGCGAGGGGCGCTTCCTGAAAGGGGTCGCCTCGCTGTGCATCGTCGCGCCCTACCCCATGTTCCTGCTGGTACAAACCGGCGACGTGGTCTACATGACCGCTGGCATTACCCTGGCCGTGGTCCTGCTTTCTGCCTTGTATGCCGTGATCGCCGGCTACATGGCGGAAGCCTTCCCGGCCCGGGTGCGCTATTCGGGCATTTCCATCGCCTACCAGCTCGGCAGCGGCCTGACCGGCGGCCTCACGCCGATGCTGGGCACCTTCCTCACTGGCCAGTTCGCCGGGCAATGGCTGCCACTGGCGCTGTTCTTCAGCGTGCTGGCCCTGATGTCGCTGATCGGTGTCATGGGCCTGTCGCGCTTGCGCAGTGCGCAGAAACGCCCGGCCGCCCTCTCCACTTCCCAAGGAATCGCCTGATGAGCAAGCCTCTTCTCATGTCGGATATCGAATGGCAAGCGCGCTGCGAGCTTGCCGCGCTGTACCGGCTGGTCGCCTACTACCGCATGACCGACCTGATCGACACGCACATCACTCTGCGCGTGCCCGGCCCCGACCGGCACTTTCTGATCAACCGCTACGGCGTAGCCTTCGAAAAAATGCGCGCCAGCGACCTGGTGCTGATCGACCTGGACGGCAACGTGGTCGACAGCCACTACAACGGCGGCAAGGTCAACGCGGCCGGGTTCGTCATCCACTCGGCCATTCACGAGGCACGCCCGGACCTGCACTGCATCGTCCATACCCACACCGCCGCCGGCATGGCCGTGGCTGCCCAGCGTGACGGCCTGCTGCCGCTGACCCAGCACGCGCTGAAGTTCTACGGCAACCTGGCCTACCACACCTACGAAGGGATTGCCCTGTCGCTGGCCGAGCGCGAGCGCCTGGTGGCCGACCTGGGCCCGCACAAGGCGATGATCCTGCGCAACCACGGCTTGCTCGCCGCCGGTGGCAGCGTGGCGGCTGCCTTCCATGAAATCTACTTCCTCGAACGCGCCTGCCAGGCGCAGGTGCAGGCCATGTCCGCAGGCGTTGCGCTGAACGTGCCTTCGGAGGATGTGTGCCGGCACACTGCTGCGCAGTTCGGCCGTGATGGCATCGACGGCATCATCGACATGGCCTGGCAGGCCGCGCTGAGCCTGATCGACGAGCAACGCAGCAACTGGTGCAGCTGACATGGGCAAACTCATACTGCTTTGCCAGAACCCCGCGCTGACCGACTGGTTGGCCGCGCTGTTCGCCGAACACGCCCCGCAGCTCGATGTGCTGCGCCCAGGCGACGCCCAGGCACACCTGGCCGAGGTGGCCGTGTGCTGGTTCCCGCCCGCGGGCAGCCTGGGCCAGCTGCCGAACCTGCGCTTGGTGCACTCGATTGGCTCGGGGGTCGATCACCTGGCCCAGGACAGCTCGCGTGACCCGGCCGTGCCGGTCTGCCGGGTGGTCGACCCCGACCACACCTTGGGCATGAGCGAGTACGTGCATTGGGGCGTGCTGCACTTTCACCGGGGTTTCGACCAGGTGATCGCCGGCCACAGCCAGCAGCACTGGCAACGGCCGGTGCAGCGCAAGGCCGAGCACTTCAAGGTCGGCGTAATGGGCCTGGGCGCGATTGGCGCGCCGGTGGCGCAGCGCCTGGCCGGCGCAGGCTACGACGTGCGCGGCTGGGCCCGCACGCCAAGGCAGATCGAGGGCATCAGCACCTTCGCCGGCGCCCCTTCGCTGCACGGCTTCCTCGCTGGGCTGGATGTGCTGGTCAACTTGCTGCCGCTCACCGCCAGCACCCAGGGTGTGTTGAACCACGCGGTTTTCCACCACATGGCGGACGGCAGTGCGCTGATCAACTGTGGGCGCGGCCAACACCTCGATGCCGAACACCTGCGCCAGGCGCTGGCCAGCGGCAAGCTGCGTGGCGCCTTGCTCGATGTATTCGAGCAGGAACCCCTCCCCGCCGACGCGCCACTGTGGCACATGCCCGGGGTCTGGGTGACCCCGCACATGGCGTCGGCGGCGTCCGACCTGTGCATTGCCCGGCAGGTGGCCGACAACGTGTCGCGCCTGGCTGCCGGGCTTGAATTGAACAACCGAGTCGATGCCGAACTGGGCTATTGATCGCACGCTTTACCAGGAGGTCCTACATGAAGACGTTTTTCCACCCGGCGCAGCGCCTGCACCACCCCCGCTCCTACCTGTCGCGTGGCCAGATGCGCGAGCCCCAGGAGCTGCCCAGCCGCATCGACCCGCTGCTGGCAGTGGTCGAGCAACTGGGCTACCCGCTGCACCAACCCACCGACCACGGCCTGGCGCCGCTGGCAGCCGTGCACAGCACGGCCTACCTCGACTACTTGAGCAGCGCCTACCAACAGTGGCACGAAGTGCCGGAAGACTGGGGCGATGAGGTGATGTCCAACATCTTCATCCGCGAAGGCAACCCGCTGCGGGGCATTCTCGGCAAAACCGCCCGCTACCTGGCGGACGGCAGTTGCCCGATTGGCGAGCATACCTGGCAGGCTGCCTATTGGTCGGCGCAAAGCGCCGTCGCCGCTGCCCACGCAGTGATCGAAGGCGACCAGGCCGCCTACGCCCTGTGCCGGCCACCGGGGCACCATGCCCGGGCCGAGGCCGCCGGTGGTTTCTGCTTCCTGAACAACGCCGCCATCGCCGCCCAGGTACTGCGCGGCAGGTTCGCCAAGGTGGCGGTGTTCGACACCGACATGCACCACGGCCAGGGCATCCAGGAAATCTTCTACGACCGGGATGACGTGCTGTACGTGTCGATTCACGGCGACCCGACCAACTTCTACCCGGTGGTCGCCGGCTTCGATGACGAAACCGGTACGGGGGCAGGTGCAGGCTTCAACCTCAACCTGCCCATGGCCCACGGCGCCAGCGAGGCGGACTTCTTCGCCTGCATGGACAAGGCCGAAGCGGCGCTGCGGGCGTTTGCCCCGGATGTGCTGGTGTTGTCGCTGGGCTTCGACATCTACGAGAACGACCCGCAATCGAAGGTTGCCGTCAGCCATGAAGGCTTCCGCCGCCTCGGCCAGCGGATCAAGGCGCTGGGCCTGCCGTGCGTGGTGGTTCAGGAAGGGGGGTATGACATTGCCACCCTGGATGAAAATGCCTCGCAGTTCTTCCACGGTTTGACGGCCTGACGGCCTGAGGCGTGTTCGCGCGGGTATTTGCAGCGCCTGGGAGATCGAGCGCCGCCCGCGCGGCGCTTCGCGAGCTGCGCTCGCTCCTACGTTTGTTTCGGGCCAGTGAGTCCTGGGGGATTGGCGCGCGAACGCCTTGGCGCATGGCGCAATATCGCGTCGTACCAACAAGGCGGTCGCGCGCGCCTGTCACAGGCGTTACTGGCCAGAAACAAACGTAGGAGCGAGCAAAGCTCGCGAAGCGCCGCGCGGGCGGCGCTCGATCTCCCAGGCGCTAAAAAACCAACGGCGAACACCTGGCGGCCCACACCCCCTCTCAAAACAGGCGCACAACGCTCACAAAATCCCCAGGCATTTCCTACAAAACCGCACTGGTAGCAGCACCACTCGCAAAATATCCTACAACCTCTGTCGGCTCGCGTCTGATTGTGACTGGAAACCCATCCTTCTAGGCTTTCCAGGTCGCTGAATAGTTCAGCGATCGGGGTGTGGAAACCCTGGCAATTCATATGGCTGCTGTTGTCATGACAGCCGTACACGGGAGGCTTCCGAGCCTACCGGGTTTGCCATGTGCCTGGTTTTCCACCCCGTGTACGGCTGTCACCCTAATGTGTGGAAACGGATGGGTGGCACGTGATCACATGGAGCTGCCATGAAACAAATCGTCCCCGACCCTCCCTACGAATTCAACCTGCCTGACGGCGTCACCCTCCCCCATGCTGTGATGATCGCCGCATGCACACCCACCATTCAGGGAGAGAACGCATGACCGCCGACAACCACACCACCCCCGGCAAAACCTGCTTCTACCAAGGCGATACCCTCAAACAGCCTTTATTCCAGATAGCACCTGGCATCCCTTGCCAGCATGCCCGCGACCAGGCCTCGGAACTGATGGGCTGCGTGCGCGACCTGACGCTTTCCGCCGTGATGGACAGCGATCCGCAATTGATCTGGGCTGCGCATTACTTGAGCGCGCTAGCCAAGGCCTTGCTGGATGATGCGGAGCTTGGGATAGGCCGCTAAATCTTGTGCCGGTGAATCCGCAATGTTTGAAATTGCGGGTGGGGCCGGCAGGTGTTCGCCGTTGGATTGTTTGCGCCTGTGAGATCGAGCGCCGCGCGGGCGGCGCTCGATTTCACAGGCGCTGCAACTCCCTCGACGAACCCGCATCATCCCACCCCAACCCCAGCGACTTGTGCAAGGCGGCGAAATCCTTCAACAACTGCGCATCGCCCGCTACCCGGTTCTGCTGGGCATCGAAGCGGGTGCGTTCGGCGTCCAGCCAATCCAGGGTACTGGCGGTGCCGGCGCGGTAGCGCTGGCGGGTCAGCTCGGCTGCGCGCTCGGCGCTGGCCTGAATGCCGCGCAACAGCACCACGCTCTCACGCTGGTGGCCGTAGCGCACCAAGGCGCTGTCGGCATCGCGCAGCGCTTGCAGCACGGTGCCACGGTATTGCGCCAGGGCAAGGTCGCGGCCCGCCTCGGCGCCTTCGACCGAGGCCTTCACCCGGCCAAAATCAAGGGCATTCCAGGTCAGGCGCGGCACCAGCAGCCAGGTGGCGTTGTCCTTGCGTGCCAGGTGGCCTGGGTCAGCGGCGCTGAAACCCAGGTCGCCGAGCAGGCTCAGCTTGGGAAACCAATCGGCGGTCTTCTCGCCAATCTGCGCATTGGCCGAGGCCAACTGGCGCTCGGCAGCGCGGATGTCCGGGCGCGCCTTGAGCATGGCGGCCGGGTCGGCCAGCGGCACCTGGGCCGGCACGCTGGGTAAGGCGGCGGAAGCTTGCAACTGCGCGTCCAGCTCGCCTGGTTCCTGGCCGCACAGCAGGGCCAACTGGTCGAGGGATTCAACGATCTGCGCCTGCAATGGCAAGCGTTGCGAGCGCGTGGTGTCGGCCTGGGTAATCACCTGCTCCAGTTGCAACTCGCTGGCCACGCCGCGGCTGCGGCGCTGGCGGGTCAGCTCCAGCACCTGCTGCTCCAGCTCACTGGACGCATCCACCAGCGCCAGGCGCTGCTGGCGATCACGCAAATCGACATAGGCCTGCACCACTTCGGCGGCCAGCTGGACCTGGGCATCGGCCAGCTGCGCGGCACTGGCGGCGGCACTGGCATCGGCCGCCTCGATGGCGCGGCGGGTGCCGCCGAACAGGTCAACCTCCCAACTGGCATCGAAATCGGCCAGGTACAGGCTCAACGGCCCACGCCCGCCTCCACCCCCTTCACCACCGGCGAATTGCGAGACATCCGGCGAACGCATGCGCAACATCGTGGCGTTGGCCGACACCTTCGGCCGCCCGGCGGCCTGCTCGCTGGCCAGGCCCGCACGCGACTGGCGCAGGCGCGCTTCGGCCTCGGCCAGGGTCGGGCTATGGGCCAGGGCTTGGTTGACCAAGGTGTCGAGCTGGGCATCCCCCAGGCTGTGCCACCACTGGGCCGCAGGCGGCGCATCGGCCCTGGCGGGCTGGTCATGGGCCAGGCGCCCGGCGGCCAGGGTTTTTTCGGCCACTTGCGGCGCCCCTTGGTAATCGGGGCCCACGGTGCAACCGGTGATTGCCGCCAGCACCAGGGTGGCCAATAAAGTCTTCTGAATCATCGGGCATTACCTTGGGGTTTGCGGGTTTTGAGCAACAAGGCCAGTGGAATGCAGGCCAGCAGTGCCAGCCCCAGCAGTAGGAACGTTTCACCGTAGGTCATCACCAGTGCTTCGCGGGCGATGGTTTGCGCCAATTGCCCCAACGACTGCATCTGCGCGTGGGCCAGGTCACCACTGCGACCCAGGAAGGCAGCGGTACTGGCGGCCATCTGGTCCTGCACCAGGGTGCTGTTGGCATGCACCGACTCGCGCAGCACGGCATCGTGGTACTGCTCGCGGCGGTCGACCAGTACACCGATCAACGCCAGGCCAATGGAGCCGCCGAGGTTGCGTGCCATGTTGTAAAGGCCCGCCGCATCGCCGGCTTCCTCGGCCTTCACCGCCGACATCGAAGCCTGGTTCAGCGGCATCATCGCCAGGATCTGGGCAAAGCCGCGCAAGATCTGCGAGCCCCAGAAGTCGTGGCCAACGCTGTCGGCAGTCAGGTTCACATCAAGCAGGCAACTGATGCAGAACAGCGCAAGGCCAAGGCTTACCAGCCAGCGCGCCGGATAGCGCCCCAACAGCCTGGGCAGAATGGGCATCAGCATGAAGGCCGGTATGCCCGACAGCAGCATGATCGAGCCTGCCTGCTGGGCGTTGTAACCCGAGACGTTGCCGAGAAACTGCGGCAGCAGGTACGAGATGCCATAGATACCCGCGCCCACCACCGAAACGATCAGGATCACGCTGGCGTAGTTGGCGTTGCGCATCAGGCTCAGGCGAATGATCGGCCGCTTGGCGGTGAGCTGGCCGAGGGTGATCAACACGAAACCGAGCACGGTCAGCAGGCTCAGCCAGATGATCATGTGCGAATCGAACCAACGCTCACGCTGGCCCTCCTCCAGCACCACGGTCAGCGAACTAAGGCCCAGGGTCAGGCCGACGATGCCCAGCCAATCGGCTTTGAACAGCTGCTCAAGGTCCAGCTTGTCGCTCTTGAGCCCTGTCCACAGTAAGGTCACCAGGGCAATGCTCACCGGCAGGTTGAGGAAGAAGCACCAGCGCCAGCTGGCATTCTCGGTCAGCCAGCCGCCCACCACCGGCCCCATCAGCGGGCCGAGCAACACCGTCAAACCGAACACACTCATGCCGATGGGCAACTGATGCTGCGGCAACCGGGTGCGGATGATGGTTTGCGCCGTCGGGATCATCGCCCCGCCGGCAAAGCCCTGGCCGATACGGCCCGCAATCATTCCGGCCAGGCTCTCGGACATCCCGCAGTACATCGAGAACAGGGTGAACAGCACGGCCATGCACATCAGAAACCGGCGCAGGCCGAACACCCGGGTCAACCAGGCGGCCAGCGGAATCATGACGATCTCGGACATCAGGTAACCGGTGCTGATCCAGGTGCCTTCGGTGCCAGTGGCGCCAATCTGGCCCTGAATTTGCGGCAATGCCGAGTTGGTGATGGAAATGTCCAGGGTCGCCAGTAACGCGCCAAGCGAGCCCGCCGCCACGGCGATCCAGTCGGTCAGCGATGCATTGGCCGGGCGTGCCTGGGCGTTGCCTGCACTGAGCGCCGCCTCAGCCATGGTGGGCATCCGGGCCGGTGCGGGTGTCGACATCCACGGTCACCGACAGGCCCGGTACCAACGCTGGGCGCACTGCCTCGGGTATGTCCAGCACGATACGCACCGGTACCCGCTGCACGATCTTGGTGAAGTTGCCGGTGGCATTGGACGGTGGCAACAGCGCGAACTGGGCACCGGTACCGGGCGAAATGCTGTCGACATGGCCGCTGAGGTTTTGCCCCGGCAGCGCGTCGACGTGCACGGTCACCGTTTGGCCAGGACGCATGGCGCCGATCTGGGTTTCCTTGAAGTTGGCGGTCAGGTACAGCGACTGCACCGGCACAATGGTCATCAGCCGCGTACCCGGCTGCGCGAACTGGCCAACCCGCACGCTGCGGTCGGCCACGCGCCCGGCGATCGGGCTGGTCAGCAGGGTGTCCTGCAAGTCGATGTCCGACTGCCGGGCGCTGGCCTGGGACACCGCCAACTGCGCCTGGGCCTGCTGCAACTGGGCTTGCAGGGTGCCGACCTTGACCTGGGCGGCGCGCAGTGCGGCCTGCTTGGCGACCAGGGTGGCGTCGGCCCGTGACTGCTCGTTGGTCAGGTCCGCCAGGCGCTCTTCGGTTTCGGCGCCAGAACGCGCCAGTGGCGCGTAACGCTGAACCTGCCCCCGGGCATGGCGAAGGTCTGCCTCGGCACCGCTGAGCTCGGCCTTGGCCTGGGCAATGCTGGCGTCCTGCTGGGCGAGTTCGGCTTCGGCACGGGCCACGTCGGCCTGGCGCGCCTTGACCGTGGCCGTGGACTGGTCGGCCGCGGCTTGATAGTTGCCATGATCGAGGCGCGCGACCGGTTGGCCGGCCTCGACCTGCTGGTTATCGGCCACCAGCACCTCGGCGATGTAGCCACCGACTTTGGGCGCGACCGTCATGCTGTCGGCCTGCAGGTAGGCATCGTCGGTGGTTTCGATGTACTGCCCGACAAAGTACCAGTGCCCTCCCCAGCCCAGTGCGGCAACCGCGGCAATGGCACCGAGCGACAGCAGCACGCGCTTGGGGCTGCGGCGCTTTTCGCTGGGTATTTCAGGGGCCTGGGCAGGCTGCAGACGGTCTTGCTGACCGAGGGGGCGATCGGAGGACATGCCGGGAAATCTCGAAATTATTCCAGTTGCTACAAAATGAGATTTTGGCACTTTTATGTCAAGTGGTATATTTTCACCACCCACTCCACCAGGTTGTTTTCATGGCCCGACACAAACCCACCGCCGAAGGCGGCTACCAACGCGGTGAAGAAACCCGCGCACGCATCGTCGACAGCGCCTTGCGGCTGTTTGGCGAGCGCGGGTTCGAGGGCGCCTCCACCCGTGATATCGCCACGGCAGCCGGGGTCAACGCGCCGGCGCTGCAGTACTACTTCGACAACAAGCAAGGGGTGTACACGGCCTGCATCGAGTTGATCCTCGACCGGGTCTGGGAGCAGCTGGCCGCCCCAGTGGCCTGTGCCGAAGCGCTGGTGGAGGATGCCGCGTGCTCCGACGCGCAGCTGATCGATTGCTACCTGGGCCTTCTGGGCAGTTTCATCGCGTTCATCCATGACAGGCCCTCAGCCGTGGACTGGCGCCGTTTCATGGCGCGCGAACAGGCCGGCCTCGGCCCGCCCGGCACCCTGGCGCTGATGGACGAGCGCCTGCACCGGCGCCTGGGCACCGTCACCTGCACGCTCATCGGGCGCCTCACCGGGTACGCCGCCAATGATGAGCGCACCCTGATCCGCACTTTTGCCCTCAACAGCCAGGCCATGGTGTTCCGGGTGTTGCGCCCCCAGGTACTCGGGGTACTGGGGTGGGATACGATCGATCAACAGCGCACCCAGGCGGTGCGTGAGGTGCTGCTGGGGCAGACCCGGCTGACCCTGCAAGCGCTGGTTGCCGAGCGCGATGCGAGGCTTGCTGGGTAGCGCCTTGGCGATAAAAAGCCCCTTCCTACAGATTTGCGCCGCCTTAGTCCCCTGTAGGAGCGAGCGCAGCTCGCGATGGGGCGCGCAGCGGCCCCAGGTTCACAGCTTCACAGCACAGGATGCCGGGGCTGCTTTGCAGCCCATCGCGAGCTGCGCTCGCTCCTACCGGGCCGGATCCAGCGGCCGCGCTGGAAAGCGCGATTCGCAGCGCAGAATTTCGGCCACCACCTGCGCCGTTGCCGCCTCCAGGGTGCCCTCGTTACGGCACAGCACCCAGCCCTGCTCGGCCACCGCTCGCTCGAAGGCCTGGGTGCAGGCTGCCTGCTCTTCAACGGTGAACAGCACCGTGCTGCCAAGGCCTCGTGTGCGGGCGGCCGCCCTGGCCCAGGAAATACGCGGGTCGGTGACCACGCCCACATGCAGGTCGGGCACCTGCACGCCCCGTTCCAGGTTCAACTGCAGGATGTCTGCAAAGGGGATGTTGCGGCGAAAGGCGGCATCGGACGGATACCAGCGGTCGATCAGGATGATGCTGTCCGCCGGCTGCCTGGGCAGCACATGCTGTGAAATCCAGGCGCGGCTGTCGGCAAGCCGCTCACACACGTTGAGTTCCAGCGCCCGCGAGGGCGCCCTTGCGAGGGCGTTGACCAGGGCCATGATTTCGCCCCGAAAAGGGTCGCTTTTGCGTTCGCAAAGGCGGATGACCTTGCGCTTTTCTACGCGCAGGGCCTGGGTGACGGCCTCCAGCAACGTGGTCTTGCCGGTGCCCTTGGGGCCATCCAGGGAAACGAACAACGGACGATTCATGGTGCGATGAGGGTTTGGCGCAAGTGAGCGGGGGGCAGGCATGATGCACGGAAAGTGGGTCAGGGTCGCCTTTTTTCGCCGCGCAGCTGTCGAACGATGCTGTACTGTACGTCAGATATCTCTCCAGGCACGGGCCCAATGACATTCGACCCCCAAGTAAACCTAACCAACTGCGATCGCGAGCCGATCCAGATCCCGGGCAGCATCCAGCCCCATGGCTGCCTGATTGCCTGCGATGCCTCAGCCCGCATGGTGTTGCGCCATTCGGCAAACCTGGCCTCGATGCTCGGTATCAGCGGGGAAATCAACGGCCAGAAACTGCATGCGGTGCTCGGCGACGAGGTGGCGCACACCCTGCGCAACGCGCTTGCGCGCACCCGGGAAGGGGCCCGGCCTTCGCTGACCTTTGGCGTGCAGCTCCCGTGCGGGCGGGCCTTCGACATCTCCGCTCATGTGTTCAAGGGCACCGCGATCATCGAGTTCGAACCTGCCGGTGCCAGCATTGCCGAGCCCATCGAGCTGGCCCGTACCCTGATCGCGCAACTGCGGGAAATCGACCAGACCCATAAACTGTTTCGCGACGCCGCCCGCTTCGTGCGGGCCGTGCTCGGCTATGACCGGGTGATGATCTACCAACTGGGCGCCGACGGCGCCGGCAAGGTGGTGGCCGAAGCCAAGCGCGGCGACCTGGAAAGCTTCCTCGGCCAGTATTTCCCTGCCTCCGACATTCCCCAGCAGGCCCGTGCGCTGTACCTGCGCAACCCCATCCGAATCATTTCCGACGCCCAGTTCAAGCGCGTGCCGGTCGAGCCGGTGCTGGACCTCTCAGGCGAACCCCTCGACTTGTCCTACGCCCACCTGCGCAGCGTCTCGCCGATTCATTGCGAGTACCTGACCAACATGGGCGTGGGCGCCTCGATGTCGATTTCGGTGATTGTCGATGGCCAGTTATGGGGCTTGATCGCCTGCCATCATTACGCACCGCGCACCCTGGCCATGGGCCAGCGCGTCGCCGCTGAAATGTTCGGCGAGTTCTTCTCGCTGCACATCGAAACCCTGCGCACCCGGCAACACCTGGAGGCCGCCGTCAACGTGCACAAGGCGTTGGATTCCTTGTTGCGCGATGCCAACCATTCCCAGGACATAGAAGCGTTCTTTCATTCACGCCTGGCCGAGTTCCAGTCGCTGATCCCCTGCGACGGCATCGGCATGGCGCTGCAGGGCCGCTGGACATCGGCCGGCCTCACCCCACCCAAGGCCGCCCTGCCCGACCTGCTGCGCCTGGCGGAGGTGGTCAGCGAAGGCCGCACCTGGGCGTCGAACCGCCTGTCGATGGCCCTGCCTGCTGCCCAGGCCTATTTCGCCGACGTGTCAGGGGTACTGCTGATCCCCATGTCGCAGCAGCCGCGGGACTACCTGATGCTGTTTCGCAAGGAAGTGGTGGAGACGCTGGATTGGGCCGGCGACCCGAACAAAACCTACGACAGCGGCGCGCTGGGCGACCGCCTGACCCCACGCAAGAGCTTTGCCATCTGGAAGGAAACCGTACACCAGCAGTCGCTGCCCTGGAGCGAACAGGACCGCCAGTTCGGCGAGGCCATCCGCACCGCCGTGGTCGAGGTGGCGCTGCACAACAGCGAGCTGCTGGCCAACGAGCGTTCCAAGGCCGAGGTGCGCCAGCGCATCCTCAATGAAGAACTGAACCACCGGGTGAAGAACATCCTGTCGCTGATCGGCGCGCTGGTGGCCCACCCGACCTCGGAAAGCCAAACCCTCAAGGACTACGTGGCAACGCTCAAGGGCCGAATTCACGCCCTGTCCCTGGCCCACGACCAAGTGGTGCGCGGCGACGGTGGCGGGCGCCTGGCGGCCTTGCTCGAAGCCGAGCTCTTGCCCTACCGCAGTGCGGCGCAAGCCATCGAACTGTCAGGCCCCAACGTGATTCTCGATGCCCGCGCCTACTCGGTGATGGCGCTGGTGCTGCACGAATTGGCGACCAATGCGGCCAAGTATGGCGCGCTGTCGCGCGCTGGCGGCAAATTGTGCGTGAACTGGACACTGGACGCCGGCAATGCCTGTGACATCACCTGGCGTGAAAGCGACGGCCCAACGGTTCGCCCGCCGAGCCGCAGCGGCTTTGGCACGGTATTGATCGACCGCAGCATCCCCTTCGACCTCGGTGGCACAAGCAACGTCGAGTACCTGCCCGAGGGGCTGCGCGGGTTCTTCAGAATTCCGGCCAAGCACCTGTCGGTGGCACAGCAGCCAGAAGCCGCAAGCCCTGCCGCACCCTTGGCCCAGGCCCACGAGGCTTTCGCCGCGCGGGTGGACACCTGCGTGCTGATCCTCGAAGACCAGCTGGTGATTGCCGTGGGGCTGGAGCAGATCCTCAACGATGCGCAGATCAAGGATGTGATCACCGCCAGTTCCGAGGATGAAGCCCTGCGCCTGTTGGGCAGCCGGGTGCCGCATGCGGCGATCCTGGACATCAACCTGGGCACCGGTACATCGATCTCGGTGGCCGATGAGCTGCTGCGCCGGGGCATTCCGTTCCTGTTCGCAACGGGCTACGGCGACAGCGTGAGCATTCCCGAGCACTTGCGCCAGGTATCGGTAATCCGCAAGCCCTACGATGCCAATGCCATCCTGACCAGCCTGCAGAGCCTCCTCTGATCGCTCTCTGATTTAACCGATAACCCTGTAGGAGCGGGCTTGACCCGCGAACACCGGCTTAGCCGGTGCCTGCTTCGCGGGGCAAGCCCGCTCCTACAGGGCAATGTTCCCTGCGCGACCGCGCCGTACCGAAGCTCCCCCCAAAGGGTGATTCCGGCCACCTGCACAGTGTGCGAGCATTCGACTCGCCCCACCTCCAGCGTCACCCCTGACTGAACTCCCTTGCCAGTAGCGAGCTTGCTCGCCTGCTGCGGCTTCCTGCATCCCCTTCCAGGAGTTAGCTATGCATACAACAACAACTACAGCCCAACCTCATCATTGCGCCGCGCCCACCGCCACCGACCGTTTCAGAAAGTCCATGGGCATGACCGCCCTGGTGCTGTTCGGCCTGGCCTACATGGTCCCGCTCGCGGTCTTCACCACCTACGGGCTGGTCACCCAAATGACCAAGGGCCACCTGCCTACCGCCTACATGCTCACCCTCGCCGCCATGCTGCTGACCGCCTACAGCTATGGGCGCATGGTTCAGGCACACCCCTACTCGGGCTCGGTCTATACCTATACACGCAAAGCCTTCGGCAGCCATTTCGGTTTCATGGCGGGCTGGACGCTGCTGCTCGACTACATCTTCCTGCCGCTGCTCAGCTACCTGCTGATCGGCATCTACATGTCCGAATACTTCCCGGCCATTCACGCCTGGGTGTGGGTTGCAGGCTCGATTGCCCTGGTGACCTTCCTCAACCTTATTGGCATCGAGTCGGTCACCCGGGTGAACTGGGTGCTGGTGGTCGCGCAACTGGTGTTCATCGTGGTGTTCGTGGCGCTGTCAGTGCGCAACATTGGCGAGCACACCACCCCGGTGTCGCTGTTGGCACCTTTTCACCATGAAGGCTTCAGCGTGCCGCTGATCATGACCGGGGCTGCGGTGCTGTGCCTGTCGTTCCTGGGATTCGACGCCGTGTCGACCATGGCCGAGGAAACCAGCAACCCAACCACCCGCATCCCCCAGGCGATCCTGGCGGTGTCGTTGATCGGCGGCCTGTTGTTCCTGGTCGTGTCCTATTTCGCGCAAATGGTGTTCCCCGACTGGGGCAGCTTCGCCGACCCGGATTCAGCCTCGGTGGATGTGATGCGCCGGGTGGGCGGCGAGTACCTGGTAACCGCCTTCACCGCCACCTATGTAGCCGGTTGCTTCGCCTCGGCCATGGTGTCCCAGGCGAGCGTGTCGCGGGTGCTGTTCGCCATGGGCCGCGACGGCGCGCTGCCACGGGTGTTCGGCCAACTGGTCACGAAGAAGCGCGTGCCGGCGACGGCGATCCTGCTGGTGAGCCTGCTGTCGCTGGTGGCACTGTTCATTACCCTGGACACCGTGGCCAACATGATCAGCTTTGGCGCGCTGTTCGCCTTTTCGGCGGTGAACCTGGCGGTGGTCAAGCATTACCTGGTGGACCAGCAGCTGCGTGGGCTGCGCAACTGCCTGCTGTACGGCGCCATTCCGGCGCTGGGGTTTCTCAGCACGATCTGGTTGTGGACCAGCTTGTCGCGCATGTCGTTCACCATTGGCCTGTGCTGGATGGCCGTGGGGTTCGTCTGCCTGCTTGGGCTGACCCGGGCGTTTCGGGTGAAACTGCCGGAATTGCAGATGGCCGAGTGATTGGCTGAGGCCTGGTAGGGCGCTTTCGCGTGTAGGAGCGGGCTTGCCCCGCGAAAGCGCCCGCCAGGATTTACCCTTTCGCCAACCAAACCTGCTGGCGGCCCAGCACGGAAGCGGCCGTCTCCCCCACCAATTCGGCATACACGCCCGGCGCGGTTGCACCTTCGGTGTTGATGAACAGCACCCGCGCATTGCCATCCAGGCCGAGCCTCGCCGCCTGCTCGGCGTCCTGCATCAGCGCCACAAGCCCTGCCAGCCCGGCAACCCCCGACTCGCCCGCCAGCAGCGGAACGTCCCGGGCACTGCCCGCCGCCAGGCGGCGCATGGCGGCCACGGCCTGTGCATCACTGATGGTCATGAACCCATCGACACTGGTTTCCAGGAACCGCCAGGCCAGCGGTGACGTCTCGCCGCAAGCCAGCCCCGCCATTACCGAATCCACGGAACCCGTGGCCCGGGCGGCCCGGCCCTGAACCGCGCTCTGCAACAGGCAATCGGCCTGCTCTGGCTCAACCATGACGAAGCGCGGGCGCTGCTGGCCATGCAACTCCCACAGGTAACTGACAATGCCCGCCGCCAGGCCACCGACCCCGCCCTGCAGAAACACATGGGTCGGCGCGCTGGCCTCGGCAATTTCCGCCGCGATGGTGCCGTAGCCCTGCATCACATCGCGCGGAATCACTTCGTACCCTGCATAGGACGTGTCCGACACCACGGTCCAGCCATTGTTGGCGGCCAGCTGCGCCGCGTGCGCCACCGACGCATCGTAGTTGCCGCTGATGCGCACGATTCGCGCGCCGTAGTCGGCAATCGCTTGCTCGCGTTCGGCACTGACCTGGGCATGCAACACGATCACGCAGCGGCAACCCACGCTCTGCGCAGCCGCCGCGAGGCCCTTGCCGTGGTTGCCATCGGTGGCGCTGATCACTGTGAAATCGGCCAGTGCCTGGGCGTAGCGCCCCTGCAACAGCCCCTGGGGGTCGAAGCCCTGCTCGGGAAAACTACGCAGAATCAGCCGCACCAGGGCGATGGGTGCGCCCAGCGCCTTGAAGCTGCCCAACGGCGAGCGCACCGACTCGTCCTTGACCAGCAGCTGGGCCACGCCCAGTTGCTCGGCAAGGCCCGGCAACGGGTACAGCGGCGTCGCGCCGGGGTTCAGCCGTGGCCAGGTCGCCAGCCACTGGCGGCTCTGCTCGGCACGGGCGATGTCCATCACGTCCTTGAGCGCGGACGGGTATGGCTGGCGCGTGGCCTTGGGGTTAAAAACGAACATCAGACACTCCTTTCAACAGGCAAGGGCAAGGCGACGGCCAACGACATCCAGCAGCACCTGGGCGCCCTGGATCAGTTGCGCGTCATCGGTGTGCTCGCGGGGGTTATGGCTGATACCGCCACGGCTGGGTACGAAGATCATCGCCGCCGGGGCGATGCGCGCGATCATCTGCGCGTCGTGGCCAGCGCCGGAGGTCATGCGCCGGTGGCTGAAACCCAGGCGCTTAGCCGAGGCTTCGATCTCATCGGCAAGGCCGGCATCGAAGGTCACCGGCGCAAAGCGCACCAGGCGCTCGGTGCTGATGGTCACCCCCTCCTGCTCGGCCAGGCTGGCCAGCAGCTCAGCCAGGCGCTGCTCGGCGCTCGCCAGGCGGGCCTCGTCGGGGTCACGCAGGTCGACGGTGAAGCGCGCCTTGCGTGGGATGACATTGATCACGTTGGGCTCGAACTGCATGCAGCCAACCGTGGCCAGGGTGGTGCCCGACGCCAGGGCCAGGCTGCGCAGTTGCGTGACAACGGCGCTGGCGACGTAGCCGGCATCATGGCGCAAGCGGGTTGGGGTGGTGCCGGCATGGTTGGCATTGCCCTGCACCTGCACCTGTTGCCAGGAAATACCCTGCAGGTTCTCCACCACGCCGATCAACGTGCCTTCGGCTTCCAGAATCGGCCCTTGCTCGATGTGCAATTCCAGGTATTCATGGGGCACGATCGCGCCCGGCTCAAGTGTGCCGGCGTAGCCAATACGGGCCAGTTCGTCACCCAGCCGGGTGCCGTCGGTGCCCTGGGTATCCAGCGCCTGCTCAAGCCCCAGGCCCCCGGCGTACACCAGTGAGCCCATCATGTCGGGTTGGTAGCGCACACCCTCCTCGTTGGTAAACGCGGCCACGGTGATCGGGCGCGCCGGCAGCACGCCCGCAGCGCGGTAGGCACGCACCACCGCCAGCCCCGCCAGCACGCCATAACAGCCATCCAGGGCGCCCGCGTTGGTGACCGTGTCGATATGCGAGCCGATCATCAGCGGGCGCGGGTCGCCCTGCCCTGGGGCCGCCCCTAGGGTGCCGAAGATATTTCCAATGCGGTCTACCTGAACATCCAGTGCCAGCTCGCGCATCCACCCCACCAGCAGGTCACGCCCGGCTTTTTCCGCATCGCTCAGGGCAATGCGCGTGCGGCCACCGTGCTCGGCGTCCGCGCCCACCTGCCCCAGCACCTGGATCTGCTGGAGCAGTGTCGGGCCATCGAGTTGCAATTGCCTAGGTGCGTTCATCCGCTGTTCCTCAGTCACGATGGGGAAATTCTATTCGCCCCTCATGCATGAAAAACTTGATTTTCAGCCGTTTTGTGCAATTTCATTACGCCATCTACCGACCTTCACTCACCCACGGACGCTCGAACCATGGCACTCGATCATTTCGACAAGGCGTTGCTCGACGCCGTACAGCGCGATGCCAGCACGTCGCAACTGGACCTCGGCGCTCAGGTCAACCTTTCTTCGGCAGCGGTGAACCGCCGGCTCAAGAAAATGACCAGCGATGGGGTCATACGCGGCACCCAGGTGCAGGTCGACCCGACGATGCTGGGCTACACGCTGACCGTAATCACCGAGGTGGAGGTGGAAAACGAACGCCTCGACCTGCTCGACGCCATGAAGAAAACCTTTCTCGCCTGCCCCCAGGTGCAACAGTGTTATTACGTGGCGGGCGAATGCGACTTCGTGCTGATCATGCTGGTCAAGCACATGGAGCAATACACCCAGTTGACCCGCGAGCTGTTCTTCGAAAGCAACAACGTCAAGCGCTTCAAAACCTTGGTGTCGATGAGCACGGTGAAGAGCGGGCTGTTCGTGCCAACCGATAACTGACCAAACAGTCAGCCCGAAAAGCCCGATTTAGAGCGGTTATTTCACTTTTTGTTACAGAAAAATTGCGCTACTCTCGCCCCGCCAAAACAACAGCAAGGAAGGAAAGGGGCATGAAAATCGAGATCGCGCAAAACGAGCACGATGCAGGCTGCAAGGTCATCATCGATGGGCATCCGGTGTCGTTTGCCAGCCTGGCAGACGCCGAAGCCTACGTAGCGCGCCTGACAGAACGCCTGCAAGCCGCGCCGCAGGCATTCGCCCCGGCCCCTGCAGAACCGGCCTGAGCCGCCAGCCTTACCTCCCACCCCACCGTGGGATGCTTGAATGGTATGATCCCACGTTAAACGTTTCAGTATGTTTCAAGGGATCCCAATGTCCGTTCAGGAATTACCGCCCCTCGCCGTTTCCAAAGGCGAAATCGGCAAGATGGAAGCTGCCATGGCACTGGGCAGCTTCGCCATCGGCACCGGCGAATTCGCCATCATGGGGCTTATGCCCGACATCGCCAGCAACCTGCAACTCAGTGAGCCACAAGTCGGCCATGCCATCAGCGCCTATGCGTTGGGCGTGGTGGTCGGTGCCCCGGCGCTGGCGATACTGGGGGCCAAGCTGCTGCGCAAGCACATGCTGCTGTTGCTGATGGCGCTGTACGCCATCGGCAACCTGGCCACCGCCTTCGCCCCGTCGTTCAGCAGCATGGTGGCCTTCCGCTTTATCAGCGGCCTGCCCCATGGCGCCTATTTCGGCATCGCGGCCGTAGTGGCATCGAGCATGGTGCCAAGCAACCAGCGTGCAGGCGCGGTGGCCCGGGTGATGATGGGCTTGACCCTGGCGATGCTCCTGGGCAACCCCGTGGCCACCTTCCTGGGCCAATTCTTTGGCTGGCGTTCGGCATTCATCCTGGTGGGGGCCATCGCCCTGTGCACCATCGCCCTGGTGTGGCGCTATGTACCACAACCGGCTAATGAGGCCCGCAGCGACCCACGCAAGGAACTGCAAGCCTTCACCCTGCCCCAGGTATGGATGGCCCTGGGGATCGCCGCCATCGGCTTTGCCGGGATGTTCTGCGTATTCAGCTACCTGGCCCCGACCATGCTTCAGGTGACCCAGGTGTCGCCGGAGTGGATCCCCTTCGGCCTGGCAGCGTTTGGCGCTGGCGGCATCATTGGCAACATTGCCGGGGGCAAGCTGTTCGACCGCCTGCAGTTCCGCGCCGTGGGCATCGTGCTGGTGTGGTCGATGGCCGTGCTGCTGTTCTTCACCTTCGCCGCCCATGCGCTGTGGTCGGTGCTGCTGGGCATCGGCCTGGTCGGCACCATGATCGCCCTGGCCGCGCCCTTGCAAATCCGCCTGATGGACATCGCCCACGAGGCGCCAAGCCTGGCGGCAGCGTCCAACCACGCCGCATTCAACCTGGCCAACGCCCTGGGCCCCTGGTTCGGCGGCATGGCCATTACCGCCGGCCTGGGCTGGACCAGCACCGGCTACATCGGCGCCGCCACGGCACTGGCTGGGTTGCTGATCTACCTGGCAGCACGGCGGATGAAAGGCGGCCACTGAGTTGGCCGTGTTGTAGGAGCGGGCTTGCCCCGCGAACCCGGCGCCCCGGTGCCTGGCACGGGCTTCGCCCGTGTTCGCGGGGCAAGCCCGCTCCTACAAGAAAGGGTATGCGGCAGGGCCTCAAGGCATTTTTCACATTGCCCTCACTTGCTTACAACAAACGCCGTGGCATTATTGCAATGCGCATCCATTGACTGAATAAAATCAAACACTTCCTTAACTTTTGTTTCATACGAAAGTGCCATTTCGTTAATTGCTTTTCCCTTCCCAAGGCGTCGACAATCGCCCCCGCTCCGAGCTGAACGCCAGTACCTGCGCGCCCTTGGCACGAGCCTAGAAAACTACCCAGCCCGTGCCTTCGTCCCGAAGACAATCAATAAACTTTTCAGAGGAAGTTTATGAACGCGCCAGCCCACCCTATTAACTTCGCCCTTCACGAACATATCCTGCTGACCGGTGCCACTGGTTTTCTCGGCGGGTCGGTCACGGCTCAATTGATCGACAACGGCCGCAGCGCCAACCTGTGTTTCCTGGTGCGAGCCAACAGCCCGGAGCAAGGCCTGGAGCGCCTGCGCGACAACCTGCGCCAGCACGGCGTGAGTGAAGCAGACTGCCAGGCCCTGCGCGCCGAGCAGATCCTGTGTGGCGATTTCCTCGACACCCACTGGCTGGCAGCCGCCACGCCACGGCTGATGCAAATCGACCGTGTGATCAACTGCGCCGCCGTCGCCTCGTTCTCGAAAAACCCCAACATCTGGCCGGTAAACGTCGAAGGCACCTATGCGTTTGCCGAAGTGATGAGCCGCTCCACCCGCCTCAAGCGCTTCCTGCACGTGGGTACCGCCATGAGCTGCGGCCCGCAGCGCCAGTCGCCGATCAGCGAGTCGTGGGACTTCCCGGCCGCCGAGCAGCAACTGGTCGACTACACCGCGTCCAAGGCCGAAATTGAGCGGCGCATGAGCGAACAGCTGCCAACGCTGCCGCTGGTGGTGGCGCGCCCGTCCATCGTGGTGGGCCACCGCACCCTGGGTTGCCAGGCCTCGGCGAGCATCTTCTGGGTGTTCCGCATGGGCTTCGCGCTGGAAAGCTTCACCTGCGAACTGGACGAGCAGATCGACGTGATCCCGGTGGACTACTGCGCCGAGGCGCTGATTGGCCTGACCCTCAAACCAAGCCTGGAACACGACCTGTACCACATTTCCGCCGGCCACCAGGCCGCCTGTACCTTCGCTGAAATCGACCGTGCCTTCGCCCACGCCAATGGCGCGGCGCCGGTGGGTGAGCGCTACCGCAAGGTGAATGTCGCCGACCTCAAGAGCCTGGCCCAGGACTTCGAAGCGCGCATTGGCCCGGCCAACCCACGCCTGGTGCTGCGCGCCCTGCGCCTGTACAGCGGCTTTGCCGACCTCAACTACCTGTTCGACAACAGCCGCCTGCTCGAAGAAGGCATCGCCATGCCGCCGCGCTTCACCGATTACCTGGATGTGTGCGTCAAATCCTCCAGCGGGGTAAGCATCGCCACCCAGATGCAGTGGGACTTTAAATAACTGTGTAGGAGCGGGCTTGCCCCGCGAAGCAGACACCGCGGTGCATGGCACCGGCTGCGCCGGTGTTCGCGGGGCAAGCCCGCTCCTACAATCAGATGTAGCCGGGCGTGACCAGGTTCGGCGGCCTTTGCCCGCTCAGCGCGGCCAGCAGGTTGTCCACCGCGCAGCGCGCCATGGCCTCGCGGGTTTCATGGGTGGCCGAGCCGATATGTGGCGTGGCCACCACATTATCCAGCTGCAACAACGGCGAGTCCTGGGCCAGCGGCTCTTGTACGAACACATCCAGCCCTGCCCCGCGAATCCGCCGTGCCCGCAGCGCCTTGATCAACGCCGCCTCATCCACCACCCGGCCGCGGGCGATGTTCACCAGAATCGCTTCGGGCTTCATCAGCCCCAGCTCCCGAGCACCGATCAAACCCTCGGTGCTGGCACTCAGGGGCACCGTCAGGCACACGTAATCCGCCTCCCCCAGCAAGGCATCCAAGGTGCAGTAGCGTGCACCATAACGCGCCTCGACCTGGGGCTTGGGCCGCTGGCTGTGGTACAGCACCTGCATGCCGAACCCGGCAGCGCCGCGCCGCGCCAATGCTTCACCGATACGCCCCATGCCGACGATACCCAAGCGCTTGCCATGCACATCGGTGCCGAAATGCGCTGGCCCCAGGCTCGCCTGCCAGTGCCCGTCGCGCACCCAGCCGGCCAGTTCCACCACCCGCCGCGCGGTGGCCAGCAGCAAGGCGAAGCCGGTGTCGGCAGTGGTTTCGGTCAGCACATCGGGGGTGTTGGTCAGCATGACCCCGCGCCGGTGCAGGTCGTTGATGTCGTAGTTGTCCACGCCCACCGACACACTGGCCACCACTTCCAGCTGCGGCGCCAGGTCCAGCAGTGCGCTGTCCAGGCGCAAGCTTGCGCCCAGCAGGCCGTGGGCGCCGGGCAAGGCGTCACGCAGGCGCGCCAGGCCGTCCGGCTTGGCCATGTCGACCCAGGTTACCTCCACCTGCGCCTGCAGTTGCGCCAGCAGCCCCTCGGACAGACGCTTGTACAGCACGATTCGTTTTTTCATTGCGGCTTCCTATTGGCCCATGGCCCGATGAGGTTTTCAGTGCGGCCGTCAGCGCCACCGCGGTCAGCAGCGCCCCGGCCATGAACAGGTAGGACGCGCCTGGCCCGCCGGTCGCGCCATTGAGGTAGCCCACCAGCCACGAGCCGCCGAACGAACCCAGCGCGCCCATGCTGTTGATCAGCGCCATGGCGCCACCGGCCACGTTGGCCGGCAGAATTTCCGGCACGATGGCGAAGAACGGGCCATAGGGCGCGTACATGCACGCCCCGGCCACCACCAGCAGGGCGTACGACAACCAAAAGTGCTCGCTGCCCAGGGCGTAGGAGCCATAGAACGCCACGGCCGCGATCAGCAGCGGTGGCCAGACGAAGCGCTTGCGCTTCTGCAGGCGGTCCGAGGCCCACGACACGCCGATCATCGCCAGCACCGCCGCCAGGTACGGCACCGAGGCCAGCCAGCCGGCCTCGACGATATCCACATTGGCCGCCTGCTTGAGTATCGAAGGCAGCCACAGCACGAAACCGTAAACGCCGATGCTCCAGCAGAAGTACTGCAGCGACAGCACGATCACCTGCGGCGAACGAAACGCCTCGCGGTAGTTCTTCACCGGCCGGATGCCCTGCTGCTCGGCCGCCAGGGCCTGCTCCAAGCGCGCCTTGTCGGCGTCGCTCAGCCACGCCACCTGGGCGGGCCGGTCATCCACCAGGCGCCACCAGATAAACGCCCACAACACTGCCGGCAGGCCTTCGATGATGAACATCCAGCGCCAGTCGAAATGCTTGATCAGGTAACCCGACACCACCGACATCCACAGGATGGTCACCGGGTTGCCAAGCATCAGGAAGGTGTTGGCCCGCGAGCGCTCGGCACGGGTGAACCAGTGGCACAGGTACACCAGCATCGCCGGCATCACCGCCGCCTCCACCACGCCCAGCAGGAAGCGGATGGCGATCAGCAGGTAGACGTTGCTGATCATCCCGGTCAGGGTCGCCAACCCGCCCCAAAGCATCAGGCTGGCGAAAATCAGCTTCTTCACACTGCGTTTTTCGGCGTAGATGGCCCCCGGCACCTGGAAGAAGAAGTAGCCCAGAAAGAACAGCGCCCCCAGCAGCGACGACAGCGCCGGGGTGATCTTCAGGTCGTCGGCCATCCCCGAGGCTGCGGCGAAGCCGTAGTTGGCGCGGTCCAGGTAGGCCAGGCTGTAGGTGATGAACACGATGGGGATGATGTACCACCACCGGCGTGGAGCAAGGCGGGAGGTTTGCATGAATCGATCTCCTGAGCTTGTTGTTTTTGTCGCAACAGGGCCGGCGTGCCGGCGATCAGCGTTTCAAGCACTTCTGCGTAACAGGTGCGCCTCCAGCTCATGGCGCTGCGGCAGGCCTTCCATGTCGCCGCGCGATTGCACCGCGCGGCTGCCGCACCAGTTGCCGCGGGCCACCGCGTCATCCAACGCGCAGCCTTCGAGCAGCGCGCTGATGACACCGACGGCAAAGGCATCGCCGGCACCTACGGTGTCCACCACCTTGGCCACCGGCACCGGGGCGACCAGCCCCTGGCCCTGGGCATTGCGGTAGTAGGCACCCTCGCCGCCCAGCTTGATCACCACCTGCTCGACACCCTGGGCCAGGTAGAATTCGGCAATGTCGGCGGGCGCCTGCCGGCCGGTGAGCAGGCGGCCCTCCTCAAGGCCCGGCAGCACCCAATGGGCCTTGACCGCCAGGGCATTCACTTCGCGCACCATGGTGGCCGGGTCGGGCCACAGTGACGGGCGCAGGTTGGGGTCGAAGGAAATGCTGCAACCGGCGCTGCGCATGCGCTCGACCAAGGCGTGGGACAAGGCCCGGCAGCTGGCCGACAGCGCCAGCGGAATACCGGTGGCGTGCAGGTGGCGGGCCTGCAGCAAGGCTGGGGCAAGCTGCGCGGTGGACAATTGGCGGGCAGCCGAATGGCCACGGAAATACTCAACCACCGGGTCGCTGCCATCATCGCAGCGGCCCTTGAGCTGAAAACCGGTCGGCCATGCAGGGTCGACGTGCACATGGCTGCAGTCCAGGCCTTCCTGGCGCAGGCTGGCGAGCACGAAGCGGCCCAGCGAGTCGTCGCCGACACGGCTCAGCCAGCGCACCCGAAACCCCAAGCGGGCAAGGCCAATGGCAACGTTGCTGTCGGCGCCGGCGATGCGCTTGCTGAACGTCGCCACATCCGCCAGGTCGCCGGTTTGCCCGGCAATGAACATCGCCATGGTTTCACCGAAGCACAGCACATCATGCTCAGGCATGGCTCACCTCCTCGCCCAGGCGGGCCAGGTTGTGCACCTGGGCCCGGGTTACCGCCAGCAGGTCGGCGCCCACCAACGGGAACTCCACAGCCCGCACAAGGCCGGCTGCGAATTCATCGAACAGTGCCTGCCAGGCCAGCAGGTCGGCGGCCTTGGGCGGTACGGCGGCCAGGCGGCCATCGTCTTGGCGCTGCACCGCCTTGCAGTGCACATAGCGCACCCAGCGGCCGAGCTGGCGCGCCGCCTGCAGCGCCGACTCGCCTTGCCAGTGCCAGTTGCCGATATCGAACGTCATGCCCAGCGGCAACCCCCAGCCCTCGACGCGTCGCCAGAACGCCAGCATGGGTTCGATGCGCCCGCCGTGCTCGGTCTGGTCGTTTTCCACCAGCAGCAAGGGGCATCCGGGGCTGAGCATCGCCTGCAGGGCGCCGACCTCGCAGCGCTCGCTGTAATGCCCCAGGGACACTTTCAGCGCCACGGCGCCCAAGGCCTTGGCCAGGGCGAGCTTGGCTGGCAGGCGCGGGTCGGGTTGCCCGTCTGCGCCCCACAGTTCCAGTGGCGAGGAATACAGGCATTCAAGGTTCGCGGCGCGAATGGCAGCGCCGAGCGCGGCAGCGTCCGGTGCGCCCTCGAACAGCTCTTCGCGCAATTCGATGCGCGCCACACCGGCTGCAGCCAAGAGGTTGATAAAACTTTCCTGGCCACGCTGGCGAACCAGGCTGGCGCCGTAGCTGGAAAGGCTGATGGAAACGGGGTTCTGGTGCATTGTTGTTATCCTATGAAACCGGTTTCATTTTTCAGAGCGTAATGCCCATGGCATTGCCGTGGGCAGGTTATTGCAGGTTCTGCGTGGACCCTCGAACGATCAGCTCGGCCTTGAAGTCGATTCGCCGTGGCGCTGGAGCGTTCCCGCGCAAGCGTTCGAGCAGGCACTCGAAGGCGGCCACGCCAATGCGGCCGGTAGGCTGGGCCAGGGCGGTAATGCCAGTGCCCACCAGCGGGTACCAGTCCAGTTCGTCGAGGGCGATCAGGCCCACGTCGTTGAACAGGTTGCACCCGGCGTCGTGCAGCACGCGGGTGACGGCCAGGGTGGCGACGCCGTTGAAAGTAAAGATCGCCTGCGGGCCGTGGCCTTTGCTGGCGAGAAACGCACCCAGCTTGGCGTGCAGGCCGCTGTCGACCTCCAGCAGTTGCTGGCGCATGCCGCTGCGGTTGCTGATGGAGGCGGTAAACGCCTGGACCCGTTCCAGCCGCGAACTGGTGCCGTCCAGCGGTTCGGTGACTGCCAGGATGTCGCGGTAGCCGCGTGCCTGCAGGTGATCCAGGGCTTGTTCGATGGCGTCGGCGTTGTCCAGCCCCACCAGGTCGACGTTCAGCTCCGGCAGCTGCCGGTCGACCAGCACCATGGGAATGTCGCGCTGCAGGTTCAGCAGTTCGCCGGGGTGGCGGCCAAGGGTGTTCACGATCAGCCCCTCGACGTTGTAGGACTGCAGGGCCGTGAGGTGATGGCGCTCCTGCTCGTCGTCGCGGTTGGTGTTGCACACCACCAGGCTGTAGCCGTGCTGGCGGCAAGCGGTTTCCACGCCATGCATCACCGCTACCGAATAGGGGTTGAGGATGTCCGCCACCAACATGCCGATCAGCCGCGTTTGGCCGCGCTTGAGGCCCCGGGCCATCTGGTTGGGCCGGTAGCCCAGGCGCTCGATGACCTGTTCCAGGCGCTGGGCGGTGGCTTCGGCCAGTAACTGCCGGTCGCCGCCGATATAGCGCGAAACCGTGGCCTTGGACACGCCAGCCTGGCGCGCCACTTCGCTGATGGTTACCCGCTCACGGGCATTGAAGGGTGAATCGGTCATTGCGGGCCCCTTGTGATTGTTGTCGGGTGACGGCGAATGAAACCGGTTTCAATACAGCAAAACCACGCGCGTTCGTCAACCCGTCGATGAACGAAAGTGTCACAGGGTGGGTGAGACAGAGCAAGAAATATACGGCGTAACTACTTGATATATAGGGTGGTAGGAGCGAGCGCAGCTCGCGATAGGCTGCAAAGCAGCCCGACATCATGAGCTGTGAAGCTGGAACCATGGGGCCGCTTCGCGCCCCATCGCGAGCTACGCTCGCTCCTACCAGGTCGGCGCATTCTTGTTAGCGAAGGGCTTTCACATCGCTGGCGCTGACCGAACTGCCCTGGTTACCCCAGCTGGTGCGAATGAAATTCACCACATCCGCCACTTCCTGGTCGCCCAAGCGCCAGCCGAACGCCGGCATGGTGAAGTTCGACGGTGCACTGTGGGTGGCCGGCACCGTGCCACCCGCCAACACCACATGGATCAGCGAGGTGGCATCCGCCGTCTGCACCACCGTGTTGCCGGCCAGCGCCGGGAACACCCGGGTGTAACCATGGCCATCGGTACGGTGGCAGGCGGCGCAGTTGTCGACATACACCGACGCGCCGGCCTTGCTGTCGTCGCCGCGCCACAGGGCATCGGCCACTTGCTGGTCGTAGGCATGCGGCTTGTCGTCCGGGTTGCTCGGCGGCAAGGTTTTCAGGTAGCGGGCAATGGCCGTAAGGTCGGCGTCGTTCAGGTGCTGCAGGCTGTGCTCCACCACATCGCTCATGCCGCCGAATACCGCGCTGCGGTCACTGCGCCCGGTCTTGAGGAACTGCACCAATTGCGCCTCGCTCCAGCTCCCCAAACCGTCCTTGTGGTCGCCACGCAGGCTCTTGGCGATCCAGCCTTCCAGCGGCGCACTGCCGGCCAGAAACTGCGCGCCATCCTGCGGGTTCAGGGCTTTTTCCTGCATGGTCAGCGCCCGCGGCGTATGGCAGGCCCCGCAATGGCCCAGGCCTTCGACCAGGTAGGCGCCGCGGCTGACCACCGGGTCCGCCCCGGCCTGGGGTTGCCAGGCCTTCGCCTCGGGGGCGAACAGCCCGCGCCAGATCGACAGCGGCCAGCGCATGCTCAATGGCCAGGGAATGTCGCTGGCCTTGTTCGGCTGCGCCACCGGCTGCACGCCCTGCATGAAATAGGCGTACAGCGCCTGCATGTCCTCGTCGCTGACGCGGGCATAGGACGGGTACGGCATGGCCGGGTACAGCGTGCTGCCGTCCCGGGCGATGCCTTTGCGCACCGCCTGGTCGAACTCGGCGAAGCTGTATTGGCCAATGCCGCTGGCATCGGGCGTGATGTTGGTGGAGTACAGCGTGCCAATGGGCGTTTCCATCGGCAGGCCCCCGGCAAACGGCTGGCCACCCTTGGCGGTATGGCAAGCCACGCAGTCACCGGCGCGGGCCAGGTACTCGCCCTTGCTCACCAGGGCATCGTCGGCGTGGGCAGTGGTGCTGGCACCCAGCAGCAAGGTGGCGATCAACAGGTTTCTCATGGTCATCACTCCTCAAGCCTGAACCAGCGGGCCGGGGTTTTTCAGGTACTGCTCGCGGATCGCCCGCGCCGACCAGTAGGTCAGTGCCGCCACCAGGCCTGTCGGGTTGTAGCCCAGGCCCTGGGGGAACGCTGAAGCGCCTGGCACGAACACGTTGTGCACGTCCCAGCTCTGCAGGTAGCGGTTCAGCGCGCTGGTGTTGGGGTCGGTGCCCATGATCGCGCCACCGTTGAGGTGGGTGGTTTGATAGTTGGCGGTGTTGAAGTGTTCCTTGACCTTCTTGCCGAGGATGGCGATGGACTTGGGGTTCATCGCCTGGGCGATCTTGCTGAGCTTGTCGACCATGAACTGGTTCATCTTGATGTCGTTTTCCTGCCAGTCGAAGGTCATGCGCAGCAGCGGCTGGCCGTAGGCATCGCGGTAGGTGGGGTCGAGGTCCAGGTAGTTGCCGCGGTACGACTGGTGCGCGCCGTGGGCATCCATCGACACCTGGTGGGTGTAGTAGTCGGCAGCGGCCTTCTTCCACGCACTGCCCCAGGCCGGGGTGCCAGCAGGCACGCCAGCCCCGGTGATCGGCCGGCTGCCGGCCTGGTTCACCCACATCGGCGAGCCGCCAACGAAACCATGCGGGCCATGGTCGAAGTTGTCGGCGTTGAAGTCATCGATGGCCACGCCGTTGCCGCCGGCGCCGATGAAGTTGTTGGTATGGGTGCGCTTGTCGAAGAACGCCTTGACCGTGCCCATGTTCTGGTAGGCGAAGTTGCGCCCGACCACGCCTTCGTTCTTGATCGGGTCGTAGGGCTTGCCGATGCCCGACAGCAGCATCAGCCGCACGTTGTTGAACTGGAAGGCGGCGAGAATGACGATATCCGCTGGCTGCTCGACCTCACGCCCCTGGGCGTCGACGTAGGTCACGCCGGTGGCCTTGCGCTTGCTGTCGTCCAGGTTCACCCGCAGCACATGGGCATTGGCACGCAGTTCGAAATTCGCCACCTGGCGCAGCGCCGGCAGAATGTTCACGTTCGGCGAGGCCTTGGAATACATGTAGCACACGTAGCCGCTGCAGAACCCGCAGAAGTTGCACGGCCCCATCTGCGCGCCGTAAGGGTTGGTGTAGGGGCCCGAGGTGTTGGCAGACGGCAGGTTGTAGGGCTTGTAACCCAGGCTTGCGGCAGCTTTTTCGAACAACCTGGCCGACACCACGTTCTTTTGCGACGCCAGTGGGAACGGGTTAGAGCGGTCGGGCGCGTAGGGGTTGCCGCCCTTCCCTTCGCCCACCCGCGTGCCGTTGACCGTCCAGGCCTGGCCGGAGGTGCCGAACACCTTCTCGGCAAAGTCGAAATGCGGTTCCAGTTCCTCGTAGCTCACGCCGAAGTCCTGGATGGTCATGCCCTCAGGAATGAAGCGCTTGCCGTAGCGTTCTTCGTAATGGCTGCGCATGCGCAGTTCCATCGGGTCTACCCGAAAGTGCACGCCCGACCAGTGCAGCCCTGCTCCGCCCACGCCCTTGCCGGGCAGGAAGGCGCCCAGCTGGCGATTGGGCAGCGCGACATCATTGACGCTGTGGCGAATGGTGACGGTTTCCTTCGAAACATCGACGAACAGTTTCTTGCGAATGCTGTAGGTCAGCTCGTCGATCACCTGGGGGTAGCTGCCGTCGGGATAGGTGTCCTGCATCGGCCCGCGTTCCAGCGCTACCACCTGCAGCCCAGCCTCGGTCAATTCCTTGGCCATGATCGCGCCGGCCCAGCCGAAGCCGACGATCACCGCGTCGACCTTTTTCATTGCATTGGCCATGCCTTACGCCCTCTCGCCACGAATCGATACTGCCGGGAACGGGTATGGCTCGTTGCGCTCCACCCAATCCATGAAATCTGCCCGCGCGCCGGGGAAGCCGATTTGCGTCCAGCCCACCATGCCCCTGTTGCCCCCGTGGATCGGGTCGCAAAAGAAGCCTTCGCGGGTGTTTTGCAGCAACAGGCTGAAAAAGGTCTTGGCCGGCAACTGGTCGAAAACGATCTCCCCGGCTTCGATCTTGCCGAGAACCTTATCTCGGGTAGCGCTGTCTTGCTCGGCAAAGGTTTTGCCGCTGGCGTTCTTGCACCAGGCGTCGGTGGCAGCAATTCCCAGGCGGTAGATTTGCTGCGGGGTGAGTTGCAGCTGGTAGCCCAGCTCAGGCGCGGCATCGGCCTTGAAGGGGCCTTGCATGTACCACTGGGCACCGGTGGCATACGGGGTGTTCATCTGGCGGTCGATGAATTCGCCAGCCCCGGCTTCCAGGGCGCCAGGGCCAAGTTCATCGGCGGGGATGAGGCGCGACACGGCCGCTTGCACGAAGGCCCATTCCTCGGCGGTGAAGAAGGTCGGCTGGTAGTGGCTGGCGGGCGGCGCGGCCGGCACCTTGGGCTCGCGAACCGGGTCTGCCAGCAGTTGGCCGGCACCCAGGCCGGTGCTGGCCACGGTGACCACCGGGATCAGGGTCAGGGTTTTGCGCAGGAAGTCCCGGCGTGGGTTGTCGGGGGCATGGTCAGCCATTGTGGGGTCCTCATCAGCAAGGGGGCGGCCTTGAAATTGCGCCATCTGGTGTCCGGTCGGGCCGGAAAAGCCGCGTAATCTAGCCGGTTTTGCAATGCCTTGAAACCGGTTTCATCGGCTGCGGCATTCTGGACCTGGAACAAATCGTAATTATCTGATTTAACCGGAAACCCTGTAGGAGCGGGCTTGCCCCGCGAACACCGGCGCAGCCGGTGCCATACACCGCGTCGCCTGCTTCGCGGGACAAGCCCGCTCCTACAGAAATATCAGTTGAATTAGATAGTTACGATTTGTTCCATAGGAGGGGCAGCCAACTCTCTAGAAATTCAGCGTGTAGCCCACGATCACCCGGTTCTCATCCGCCCCATCGGCAAAATTCGAGCGCATGCTCGCGTTGCGCCAGCGCAGCGACACATTCCTGAACACCCCCGACTGCACCACATAACCCAGATCAGTGGTGCGCTCCCATTCCTCGCCCACCCCGCCACGCGCCGCCAGGGCCCGGCCCTTGACCGTGGCCACATGCTGCGGGTCGACCTGGTCGCCCTTCACGTAGCGCACATTGAAGATCAACCCAGGAAGCCCCAGCGCCGCGAAGTTGTAGTCGTAACGCAGCATCCACGCCCGTTCGTTCTGCAAGGCGAAGGTGCTGACCTGCTGCTCGCTGAACAGGTAGGTATCGGTGCCGCCCACATACGCATAGGCCGTGTCGCCACTGACCTTCTGATAGCCGCCACTGACCGTATGGCCGCCCAGGCTGTAGCCGAAGTTCGTGCTCAAAGTCCGGTTGTCCACCTGCCCCAACAATGCCTTGCCCTGTTCACGGGCGTTGAACCAGCGCCACTCGGTGAAGGCCTCGCCTAGCCCCAGGGCCAGGCGGTACTTGAAGCCGGCAAAGTCACGCCGGAACAGGTCCTGCAGCACGCTGGCATGCAGGCTCACGGTCAGGTTGTTCAGGGGCTGATAATCGGCGCCCGCATAGTACAACCGGTCGGTTGTCACGCTGGCCGCGTAGGCGCCCTGCTGCGCCATCGCCGTCAACGCCTCGAAATCGGTGGAATCGCGCAGCGTGGTTGCGTCCACCCGCAACCAGGTGAAGGTCAGGCCGGCGAGCTCCCGGCTCTGCAGTTGCGCGCCCCTGAACCACTGGGGAAACAGCCGGCTGTAGTTGGAAGCCAGCAACGGCAACTGCGGGCTCAGGCCACCGACCTGCAACTCGGACTGCGACCCTTTGGCCTTGAACGTGGCCACTGCCTTGGCGTATTCATCGGTGGCCCGCTTGTCGCTGCCCCGTGGCAACAACCCGGTGCCGCTGCGCTCGGGCGACGAATCGAGCTTGACACCCAGCATGCCCACGGCATCCAGGCCGAAACCCACTGGCCCTTCGCTAAAGCCCGATTGCCATTTCAGCATGAACCCTTGGGCCCACTCGCCCCGTCGGCTCTGGCTGGCCGTGTCGCCGTGAAAATCGCGATCGAAGTAGAAATTGCGCAGCTCCAGGCTGCCTTTGCCGTCGTCGAGCACCGCGGCCCGGGCCGCCGGGCAGGCGCAGCAAAACGCCGCGAGCATCAGCGATGCCCGCCGGGATGGGTATGCGTTCATGGGGTAGGCCTTGTTATTGTTGTTGTCGCACGCCAGCCGTGTTCAGGCTTTCGGGTTGCGCACGTAGCGCACCACCACCAGGCAGGCAATCAGGATCAGCGGGGCAATCGACAACATGCCCATGTAGCTGCTGCCGGTGAGGTCGTTGATCTTGCCCACCATTACCGGCGCGACGATGCCGCTAAGCTGCCCTACCGAGTTGATCGCTGCCGTGCCCGTGGCAATCGCCAGGCCCGAGAAGGTCGATTGCGGTATGGTCCAGAAAATCGGGATGGCAATGAACGTGCCTGCCGTGGCCAGCACCAGCGCAGCCATCATCGCCCACGACGAATCGGCATACAGGCAGGCCAGCAGGTAGCCCAGCGCCGCCGCCAGCAGGCAGTACACCAGGTAACGCTTGCGCTCGCCGGTGCGGTCGGAGCGCTGGGTCAGCAGCACCATGCCAACGCAGGCCACGGCATAAGGCAGCGCCGACAGCACGCCCACCCAGAGCATGTCCTGCACCCCCGACGACTTGATCAGGTGCGGCATCCAGAAGTTCAGGCCATAGGACGCGGTTTTCACCACGTAATAGATGAACGCCATGATCGCCACCTCGCGGGTCAACAGTACCCGCCAGATCGACCCCAGCACCGGCTTGTGCACGCGCGTGTCCTGGGCCAGGTTCTCCAGCAGCAGGTCTTTTTCCTGGCGGCTCAGCCATTTTGCCGCCTCGATATCGCGGTCAAGCTTGCACAACACCAGCACGCCCAGCACCACACAGGGCAAGCCCGACATCAGAAACAGCCAGTGCCAGCCGGCCAGGCCCAGCACGCCGTCCATGCTGCCCAGCAGGAAGCCGGCCGCCGGCCCGCCCACTGCCCCGGCCAGGGGCACGGCGAGGAACCACAGGCCATTCATCTTCGCCAGGTGTTTGCGCGGAAACCAGCAGGCCAGGTAGAACAGGATGGCCGGGCCAAAGCCGGCTTCCATCACGCCAATCAGAAAACGCAGGAAATACAGGGTGTACTGGGTATAGGCAAACACCAGGCAGGCCGTGGCGATGCCCCAGGACACCATGATCCGGCAGATCCACGCCGGCGCCCCGTAGCGTTTCAGGCCCAGGCTGCTGGGCACCTCGAACAATACGTAGCCGATGAAGAACATGCTCGCGGCCAGGCCATAAGCCGCATCGCTCAGGCCAAGTTCCGCCTGCATCTGGGTCTTGGCAAAGCTGATGTTGATACGGTCAAAGTAGGAGAACAGAAAGCAGATGATGGCCAGCGGCATGATGCGCCAGGCCACCCGGCGGTACAGCAGCAGTTCGTCGATGTGATGGTCGGCGCGCTCGCGCGCCAGTTCACCAGTCATGGCAACCATGATGAATCTCCATTGTTGTAATTATTGGAGAATGGCGACGCCCGGGTGAGCGCCGCTTGGCAAAGCGCAGTCAGCCGATGCGCACCAGCTTTTCCCTGAAGGCCTGGCCCTTGCGCACATACTCGGCGGCATTGGCGTGCATGCCGGCGATCGCTTCCGGGCTCAGCTCGCGCACAGCCTTGGCCGGTGCACCGAGAATCAGCGTGTTGTCGGGAAACACCTTGCCTTCCGTGACGACGGCGCCAGCCCCGACCAGGCAGTTGCGGCCGATCACCGCGCCATTGAGCACCACCGCCTGAATGCCGACCAGGGCGCCATCGCCAATGCGGCAGCCATGCAGCATGGCCTGGTGGCCGATGGTCACATTGCACCCCACGTCCACGGCGAAGCCTGGGTCGGCATGCAGCACCGCGCCTTCCTGCACGTTGCTGTGCTGGCCGATGCGAATTGGCTCGTTGTCACCGCGCAGCACCGCCTGCGGCCAGATGCTCACCCCTTGCGCCAGGGTCACGGCGCCGATCACCGTGGCGTCTTCGGCAACGAAGGTTTCCGGGTGAAGGTCGGGGGTCAGCGTGTCATATCGGTAAAGGGCCATTCAGCGCACTCCCTGGGCTTGGTCATCGGTTCTCAGCACCCCAGCGGCGCACAACTGGGCAATGTGTTCGTCGCTGTAGCCCAGGCCCCGCATCACCTCGCGCGTATGCTCGCCAATCCGCGGGATCGGCCGGCGCGGTTGCAGGCGCTGGCCATCCAGCGACAACGGCAGCAGCGGCATCGGGGTGTGGCTGCCGTCCTCCAGGGCCAGCGCGGCCAGGCCGCCGCTCTGGCGCAGGTGCGGGTCGTCGAACAGCTCCTCCGGGCGGCGGATGGGCGCGAACGGAATGCCGTTGGCTTCCAGCTCCACCGCCAGGCGCTGGGCATCCAGCGTTGCGAACACCTCGGCCAGGTGGGCCAACAGCCGCGGGCGTTGCAATACCCGGTCATTGTTGCTGGCCAGCGTCGGGTCATCGAGCAAGGCGGTCTGCCCCAGCACCTGGCACAAGGCATGCCACTGCCCTTCACCGGTGGCGGCGACGAACATCTGCTCACCGCCGGCGAAACTGAACACGTCGTAGATCGCCCAGGCGCTGATGCGGTTGGGCATGGGCGCCGCCGCCTCGCCGGTTACCACATACTGCTGCATGTGCTGGGCGGCCAGCAGCACGCAATTTTCGTACAGTGCACTCTGCACTTCCCGGCCGCTGCCGCTTTCATGACGCTCGTTGAGCGCAGCGAGCACGCCGATGGCGCCGAACATGCCGCCCATGATGTCGTTTACCGAGCTGCCAGCGCGCAAGGGCCGCCCGACCGGCCCGGTCATGTAGGCCAGGCCGGCCATCATCTGCACCACCTCGTCCAGGGCCAGGCGGTTGTCGTAGGGGCCGTTGAGAAAGCCCTTGTGCGAGGCGTACACCAACCGTGGGTTGCGCTGGCGCAGGCTGGTGTAGTCGAAGCCCAGGGTGTGCATGCGCCCAGGCTTGAAGTTTTCGATGAACACGTCGGCGGTGTCCACCAGTTCAAGCACTGCCTCGCGCCCCTGGGGCGTCTCGACGTCCACGGCGATGCATTGCTTGTTGCGATTGAAGGTGCGGAAGAAACCCGCTCCGGCGCCCAGCAGGCGGCGGGTGCCGTCGCCGCGGGTGGGTTCGATCTTGATTACCTCGGCGCCCAGGTCGCCGAGGATCATGCCGCAGGTAGGGCCCATTACCATATGGGACATTTCGACGACACGGATGCCGTCCAGGGGAAGTCTGGCCATCAGGCGATTCCTCGGTAGTTCAGTGGCAACCCGGCGCGGGCAATCGCCCCGTACAGTGCTTCATCGGGCAAGGCGTCACGCAGCACCTGGCGCGAATCGATTAGCGCCTGCAGGTCGATTCCGGTGTCGTGGCCCATGGCCTGGAGCATGAACACCAGGTCCTCGGTCACCGTGTTGCCCGAGGCCCCCGGGGCGAACGGGCAGCCGCCCAGGCCTGCCAGCGAGGCGTCCAGTTCGACGATACCCTGCTGCACCGCAACCAGGCTGTTGGCCAGGGCCAGGCCGCGAGTGTCATGGAAATGCGCGGCGCGCAGGCGCTCGCCGGCAATGCCGCGCACCGCCTGGATCACCTGCGCGACCTGGCCGGGGTTGGCGTAGCCTGTGGTGTCACCGAGGGAAACTAGGTCACAGCCGGCCTCGATCACCTGGCGGGTCAACGCGCACAGGTCGGCCAACGGCACATCGCCCTGGCGCGTGCACCCGAAGGCCACGGACATACCGGCAATCATCTGCACACCATGACGCCCCGTGTCGCTGCGCAGCTGGCACATGCGCCCCAGCTCCTCGACCATCTGCTGCGGGGTGCGGCGCACATTGGCCAGGCTGTGGGCGGTGCTCACCGACACTGGTGCGACAATGCGCTGGGCGCCCGCGTCCAAGGCATCCTGGGCGCCGCGCAGGTTGGGCGCCAGCACGGTGACGACCAAGTCCGGGTAGCTCAGGGCATGGGCCACCACCTGCCGGGCGTCAGCCATCTGCGGCAGCAGGCGCGCCGGCACGAACGAGGCCACTTCCATATGCCTTACGCCGGCGGCATAGGCGCTGTCGATCCAGCGCTGCTTGGCGGCAGTCGGCATTACCGTGCTCAGGCTTTGCAGGCCGTCACGCAGGCCCACTTCATTGATGGTTATTGTTGTCATCACGGTCTCTCTGGCTAAAGCGTGGGGCCAGACTAAGAGCAGGATGACGGGCAGAAAAGACGTGTTTTACGGGCTGATCCATCGCCAACCACGATGGATCAGCTGCGCGGTTGCCAGGCCGGTGCGCGCAGCAGCAGATGGTCGAGCAGGCGGCGTGCCGACAGGCTCAGGGCATTGCGGTCGCGCATGCAGATGACGAACTCGCCCAGCGCCCAGTCATCCACCAGCGGGATCACCCGCAAGCCAAATAGCTGGGCGTAGCGCGCCACCGCCTCTTGCGGGAACACCGCCAGGCCCAGGCCGAACTGCACCAGCCGGTAGGCGGCATCGAACGACGATACATAGGAACGAAACCGTAACGCCTTGCCCGCCGCCTCGGCGCTCTCGCGCATGAAGCTGTTCAAGGTGGCGAACGCCGACAGCCCCAGGTGCTCGTAGTCCAGGGTGTCCTCGAAGGCAATGCTGTCGCGCCCGGCCAGCGGGTGCTCGGCGCCCACCACCACGGCCAAGTGGTCCTGCCGGTACGGCAGGAACTCCAGGTCGCCAATGGCCATGGAGCGCCGGCAGATGCCGAGGTCGGCACTGCCCTCTGCCACCCCGCGTACCACGTCAGGGCTGAACCGCTCCTCGATATCGGCCTGGATCAGCGGGTTTTCCAGCATGAAGGCCGACAGCTCCTCGGGCAGGAACTCCATGATCGACGACACGTTGGCCAGCACCCGCACATGCCCGCGCGCGCCCTCGGCGTACTCGCTCAATTCGCTGTCCAGACGCTCCATGGCGCGGGTCAGGCCGCGCGCGTGGCGCAGCAGTGCCAGCCCGGCCGGGGTGGGCGCGACCCCGCGCTTGCTGCGCTTGAGCAGGGCCGTGCCAAAACGCGCCTCGATGTCCGAAATACGCTTGCTGACCGCCGACGGCGCCATGAACGCACGCTCGCTGGCGCGGGCGATGGTGCCTTCCTCGCAAACCACGACGAACAGGTGCAACGACAGGTGATCGAGGTGCTGCATGGCGGGCCCCACGGCAGGAAATGCAGCTATGCTAACACCAGTCGTCGGCTTGCCCAGTGCCGCAGCAAGCCGTGGCAACCATTCATCCGACACCCCCTTGCCAGCATCAGGCGGCTCATCTAAACCTTAATTTCTCGGCCAATGATGGCTATGTGACTTGCCCTCGGTACCCCCGAAACGCATCTGTCATGAAGGGAGAAGGACCTTGAACCGCTTCAAAATCGCCATCCACCTCGCCGTTATCCGCGCATCGCTCGATGGCCTTCGCCATAACCCCTTCCCTTTCCCGCACCTCATCCATTGATCGAGGGACGTCACTATGCTCGTTTGCGACCCACAAGACGTCATCGCCAGGCTCACCGATGCCTACGCCGACATCGTCGCGCTCGACAACTTCGCGCTCAGTTGCCAGGGCATCAAGGTTGGGCGCCTGGCAGAAGAGCCCGCCTGGTTTACCCAGGTGGCCATCGAGTTCCGGCGCCTGGACGCCGCAGCCGATGTCTGGCAGTTGGACCGGCCACTGGTGTGGCTGCCGGTGCTCCAGGCCTTTCGCGAGTACGCCACCACCTTCACTGCCAGCGCCTGGCTGGTCGCCCCCGAGGTGGCCAATGACGGGCGCCTGTGGGCCGACCTGCTCAAGCAGCGCCTGCTGCCCAAAACTGCCAGAAGCCTTGCCGCAACCCGGGCCGCCGACAAGGAGCTAAAGGGCATGATCCGTGCGTTCGGCAGCCCTCAGCCGCAGATGCGCACGGCCATCGCCGCCGGCCTGCAGGCCCTGGCCAGCGAACCCCAACAGACACTCAAGCCCAGCACGCGCCAGGCCCACCTGACCCGCGCAGTGGCCGCCATGGGCGGTATCCAGGCCCATTACCTGACACTGCGCGGCGCCTTGCCGCGGCTAGTGGAAGTGTGGGAGGCCCAGCAGGCCAGCCTCGATCAGGCGCTGGCGGCGCTGACGGCAGGCGCCCAGCCCAGCGACTGCCCGGGCCTTACCAGCCTGCCCGGTGCGCTGGCAGCCTGGCAGGTCATCGATGCCTTCGTGGCCCACCTGGCGCAGCACGATGCCAGCAACGCCAGCGCACCGCTCATCGACCTGAGCAGCGGCGACCTGAGCCCGATCTGCCCCTCGCTGACGCGCATGTAAGCTGGCGTTGCGGTCGCCGCAATCGCCAGCAGCCCGTATGATGGCCGTCTACGCCTGAGGCCACTTATGTTCGACTGGGAAGACCTGCGCCATTTCTCCGCCTTTACCAGCGCCGGCTCGTTGTCGGCGGCTGCCCGGCAACTGGGCGTCGACCACGCCACCGTGGCCCGGCGCATCGCCGCCCTGGAGCAGGCCCTGAACCTCAAGCTGGTCGACCGCAGGCCCCGGGCCTACGCGCTGACCGAGCAAGGCCGGCGGGTGGGCGAATATGCCGAACAGATGACCCAGTCGTCGTTCGCCCTGGAGCACTTCGCCAATGCCGGCCAGCAGCAGGTCGAGGGCGAGGTGGTGCTGGCCGCCCCGCCCGCGCTGTTGGGCAGCATCATCGCCCAGCACTTGGGTGCACTGTACCAGCGCTACCCACACCTGCGCCTGACCCTGGTCGGCAGCAAAACCCGCGCTTCGCTGGCGCGGCGCGAGGCCGACATCAGCGTCGCCCTGGCCAGGCCCAGCGAACCTACCTTGGTGGCCAGCCTGCTGGGTTACCTCGATTACCGGCTCTACGCCGCCCCCGCCTACCTGCGCAGCGCCAGTGCCGTGCGCTACATCGGCTATGACCAATCCCAGGCCAAGTCGCCCCAGCAGCAATGGCTACTGCGCCAAACCGGCAACCAGCCCTTTGCCCTGCAAAGCAACGACCTACGCATCCAGGCCCAGGCCGCAGCGGGCGGCATCGGTATCGCCTGCCTGCCAGCGTTCATGGCACAGGAGCATGGCCTGGAGGTGGCCGGGCGCGACGAGCAGACCATGAGTATCGAAATCTGGCTGGCGGTGCACGAAGATGTGCGCAACACGCCGCGTATCAAGGCAGTGACCCATTTTCTCCAGCAGCAGGTACGGCCGTTGCTGCGCTTGTGAATTTTTGCAGATGTCGCCTGCACCGATGCGGAATTTGCGCAGGGCCGTATCACCGTTAAGCTGCCCCCCGATGCACAACCAATCAGTGAGGAGAAGCGGATGCAGTACGTCAAACTGGGTACCACCGGCCTGGACATCTCGAAACTGTGCCTGGGCTGCATGACCTTTGGCGAGCCAGATGCCGGCACCCACCCCTGGACCCTGGGCGAAGCCGATAGCCGGCCAATCATTCGCCATGCCGTGGAGCAAGGCATCAACTTCTTCGACACGGCCAACAGCTACTCGGCCGGCACCTCGGAAATCATCCTCGGCAAGCTGCTGAAAGAGTTCACCCGCCGCGAGGAAACGGTGATCGCCACCAAGGTGTTCTACCCCGCCAACATGTGGGAAGGCAGCACCCGCCCCAACGAGCAGGGCCTGTCGCGCAAGGCGATCATGGCCAATATCGACGCCAGCCTGACCCGCTTGGGCACCGACTACGTCGACCTGTACCAGATCCACCGCTGGGACTACCACACGCCCATCGAGGAAACCATGGAAGCCCTCAACGATGTGGTCCGCGCCGGCAAGGCGCGCTACATCGGCGCCTCGTCGATGTATGCCTGGCAGTTCGCCAAGGCCCAGCAGGTCGCTGCCAGCAATGGCTGGAGCCGCTTCGTGTCGATGCAGAACTACCTCAACCTGGTCTACCGCGAGGAAGAGCGCGAGATGATTCCGCTGTGCCTGGACCAGGGCGTCGGCCTGATGCCCTGGAGCCCGATGGCCCGCGGCCGCCTGACCCGCCCCCACGGGCAGCAGACCGCGCGTACCCGCACCGACATTTCCGGGCAGTCGTTCTATGAAAAAACCGAAGCCGAAGACGGCCGCGTGATCGATGTGGTCGAACAGCTCGCCCGCGAGCGCGGTGTGCCGATGGCGCAGGTGGCGCTGGCCTGGGTGCTGGGCAAGCGCGGTGTTTCGGCACCGATTGTCGGCGCCTCGAAAGTGGCGCAGCTGGACGATGCGATTGCCGCCCTGGCGTTCGAACTCAGTGCCGAGGAAATCGCCCGCCTGGAAGCGCCCTATGTGCCCCACGCGGTGACCGGGTTCAAGTAAGCCGGTACCGGCCGCTTCGCATTTTCAAGCGCGCACGCTACCCGCATGCGCGCCGCGAATCCCCTGTAGGAGCGGGCTTGCCCCGCGAACACCGGCGCAGCCGGTGCCATGCACCGCATCGCCTGCTTCGCGGGGCAAGCCCGCTCCTACAGGGGGATTGCAGCTCGCAGGGGTAGGACGGACTTCATCACCCCAGGGTGGCCGATCATCAAGCGCTTAGGGATCAGGCACCGCCCCCGTATAACTGCCGCCACACCTATGCGACAATAGGCTCAATGTCTGGTCTCAACCCCCGCATTTATCGCCCAACAGCTCGGGCAAAGCGTGCAGATGCTCTTATCGACGTGTGCACGTTGGATTCACTCGTCCAACGACTGGCAGGAGCTCGAAAAGCTCCAGATTGGTCCCAAATTGGTCCCAAGCTGAAAAAGCACTATGTAAGTTACTGATAGGTAAGCCCTTTGATCTCCACCGCCAACATCACCATGCAGTTCGGCTCCAAGCCGCTGTTCGAAAACGTCTCGGTCAAATTCAACAACGGCAACCGCTACGGCCTGATCGGCGCCAACGGTTGCGGCAAGTCGACCTTCATGAAGATCCTCGGCGGCGACCTGGAGCCGTCCGGTGGCCAGGTCATGCTTGAGCCGAACACCCGCCTGGGCAAGCTGCGCCAGGACCAGTTCGCCTACGAAGAATTCACCGTGATCGACACCGTCATCATGGGCCACGGCCAGCTGTGGAAAGTCAAGGCCGAGCGCGACCGCATCTACTCGCTGCCGGAAATGACCGAGGAAGACGGTATGGCCGTCGCCGAGCTGGAAACCGAATTCGCCGAAATGGACGGCTACACCGCCGAGTCCCGCGCCGGTGAACTGCTGCTGGGCCTGGGTATTCCGCTGGAGCAGCACTTTGGCCCGATGAGCGAAGTGGCACCTGGCTGGAAGCTGCGTGTGCTGCTGGCCCAGGCGCTGTTCTCGGACCCGGACGTGCTGCTGCTCGACGAGCCAACCAACCACCTGGACATCAACACCATCCGCTGGCTGGAAACCATCCTCACGGCGCGTAACAGCACCATGATCATCATTTCCCACGACCGGCACTTCCTCAACAGCGTGTGCACGCACATGGCCGACCTGGACTACGGTGAGCTGCGCCTGTTCCCGGGCAACTACGACGAGTACATGACCGCGGCCACCCAGTCGCGCGAGCAGTTGCTGTCGGACAACGCCAAGAAGAAAGCCCAGATCGCCGAACTGCAGACCTTCGTCAGCCGCTTCTCGGCCAACGCCTCCAAGGCCAAGCAGGCCACTTCGCGCGCCAAGCAGATCGACAAGATCCAGCTGGCCGAGGTCAAGCCTTCCAGCCGCGTCAGCCCATTCATTCGTTTCGAACAGACCAAGAAACTGCACCGCCAGGCGGTGGTCGTCGAGAAAATGGCGAAAGCCTTCGATGACAAGGTGCTGTTCAAGAACTTCGACATCACCGTCGAAGCCGGCGAGCGCGTGGCGATCATCGGCCCCAACGGTATCGGCAAGACTACCCTGCTGCGCACCCTGGTCGGCGAGATGACCCCGGATGCAGGTTCGGTGAAGTGGACCGACAGCGCCGAAGTGGGCTACTACGCCCAGGACCACGCCCACGACTTCGAAGACGACATGACCCTGTTCGACTGGATGGGCCAGTGGACCAGCGGCGAGCAGGTGATCCGCGGCACCCTGGGGCGCATGCTGTTCTCCAACGACGAGATCCTGAAGTCGGTGAAAGTGATTTCCGGTGGCGAGCAAGGCCGCATGCTGTTCGGCAAGCTGATTCTGCAGAAGCCGAACGTGCTGGTGATGGACGAGCCGACCAACCACCTGGACATGGAATCGATCGAAGCGCTGAACCTGGCGCTGGAGAACTACCCAGGCACCCTGCTGTTCGTCAGCCATGACCGTGAGTTCGTGTCGTCGCTGGCAACCCGCATCATCGAGCTGAGCCCTGATGGCGTGGTGGACTTCAGCGGGACCTATGACGATTACCTGCGTAGCCAGGGCGTCGTGGTCTGAGCTGACTGACTGGGCCGCCTGGGCGGCCCTTTCGCGGAACAAGCCCGTTCCTGTAGGAGCGGGCTTGCCCCGCGAATAAGGCCAACACAAATCCCACAGGTTGGCACAACCCGACGAATAATTCGTTAGCCTGCTTTCATTTCCCCTCCACACCGGCCATGATGGGCGCACGCTAAACCGCCCACCCGCGAACGAGCCCATGACCGCGCAGCAACCCGCCCCCGCCAGCAGTACCTTCAGCATCACCCTGCAGATCCTTTCGATCGTTTTCTACACCTTCATCGCCTTCCTCTGCATCGGCCTGCCGATCGCGGTGTTGCCCGGCTACGTGCATGACCAGCTGGGTTTCGGCGCCGTCATCGCGGGGGTCACCATCGGCCTGCAGTACCTGACAACCCTGCTCAGCCGCCCGTTTGCCGGGCGTGTGGCCGATACCCTGGGGGGCAAGAAAGCCATTCGCTATGGCCTGATCGGTATCGCCGGGTGCGGGGTGCTGACGCTGCTCTCGGCCTGGTCGTTGCAGCTTCCGCTGCTGAGCCTGGCCCTGTTGCTGGGCGGCCGGGTGCTGCTGGGGCTGGCCCAGGGCCTGATCGGCGTTGCCACGCTCAGCTGGGGCATCAGCCAGGTCGGGCCCGAGCATACCGCCCGGGTCATCTCCTGGAACGGCATTGCCTCCTACGGCGCCATCGCCATTGGTGCACCGGTGGGCGTTCTGGCGACGGCCAGCCTGGATTTCAGCGTGCTCGGCCCTACCCTGCTGGTGCTGGCCCTGGCGGCCTTGCTGGTGTTGCGCAAGCGCCCGGATGTGCTGGTGACGCGGGGCGAACGGCTGCCGTTCTGGTCGGCATTCAGCCGCGTGGCGCCCTGTGGCCTGGGCCTGACCCTGGCGTCGATCGGTTACGGCACACTCACTACCTTCGTTACCCTCTACTATTTGGAACGCGGCTGGGTCGGCGCGGCCTGGTGCCTGAGCGCGTTTGGTGTGTGTTTCATCATTTCCCGGCTGCTGTTCGTCAATGCCGTGAACCGTTTTGGCGGCTACAACGTGGCCATGGCCTGCATGGCCACCGAAGTGCTCGGCCTGAGCCTGCTGTGGTTGGCACCCTCCCCGGCCTGGGCACTGCTGGGGGCGGGGCTGACCGGCTTTGGGCTGTCGCTGGTGTACCCGGCGCTGGGCGTGGAGGCGATCAGGCAGGTGCCCAGCAGCAGCCGCGGAGCCGGGTTGGGCGCCTATGCGGTGTTCTTCGACATGGCGTTGGCGATTGCCGGGCCGGTGATGGGCAGCGTCGCCGTACACTTGGGCTACGCCTCGATCTTCTGCGTTGCCGCGTTGCTGGCCCTGGCCGGGGTCGGCCTAACGCTGCTGCTGGCGCGGCGCAGCCGTCGCGGCTGAGCGTTCGGCATGCTCGGGCCCGCCCAGGGCCTGGGTGAAGAAGGCTGCGGTATCCTGCTGCAGGGAATGGTGAATATGCCGGCGGTCGACCCCTTCGGCATCCTTGCACAGCGCGGCCATGCGCGTGCGCTGCTCATCGTCGCAGCGGGCCATGAACACGAAGTGCCCGGCACCGGCCAGCAGGCGGTAGTCCGGGGTTAACGGCAGCTTGCGCGCCAGGGCCTCGGCATTGCGGTCCACGGCCACCAACTGGTCGCTGTCACCGCTGTAGATCAGCGCTGGCACCTTCACCCCGGCCAGGGCATGGCGCCCGAACATCAGGCTCAACGGCGCCATCAGCATCACCGCGCCCACCCGCGCGTCGGCCTTGGGCGCCAGCTCACTGCGGTCGGCAATCAGCACGCCGTGGGTCTTGCAGGCGTCGTTGTCGGTGGGGCGCTCCAGGCAGTACTGGCGCAGGCGGTCAAGGTCGGGCTGGCCGCCTGACAGAATCAGCGCGGTTTCGCCACCTGCCGAATAACCGATCACCCCCACCTTGCCGTCATTCAGGTACGGCCCGAGCAGGGCATCCTCGCGCGCTGCAGTAATGGCTGCACTGACCTGCAAAGGCCGGCCATAGAGGTTGCTCAGCGTACCCAGGCGGCTGTGGTCGCGGGCGTTGTCACCGGGGTGGATCACCGCCACCACCACGAACCCCTCACGGGCCAGGGAAGTAGCCAAATAATGAAGGGCCAACGGGCTACCGGTATTGCCGTGGGACAACACCAGCAGTGGGAACTGCCCGAGTGCAACCGGGGCTTCCTCGGCAACATCGACCGGGTAGCCGTCGATACGGATGTTGTGCAAGGTGCCTTGGGACGGATAGAACGCCAGCGCCTGCATCGGCCGCTCGTCCACCGGGTCGGTCAGGGTCATGTGATGCAGGCCCGCCACCCAGCTGGATGCCTGGGCCTGGGCCAGCAGGCCAGCGAACAGGAGCACGGCCAACACGCAACGGGAGGTCTTCATCGGCCGGCTTCCGCACAGAGCGAGGGGATTTTGTCAGCATAGGACTGACGGCCCCGCAGGCACATGAAAACTGGATGAAAAAAGCCGGCTGCCGCCCAAAGGCGACAGCCGGCTTTTTTACAAGGCTTGCGATCAGGCGGCAGCGAACAGTTCGTTGGCGATTTGCGCCTGGGCCGCGTCGATGGCCTGGGTGCGCTGCTCCGGGCCGTAGGCCAGGCCATGGGCACGCACCACTTCTACTTCGGTGATGCCGATGAAGCCGAGGAATACCTTGAGGAAGTCCTCATGGCCAACACCGGTTGGCTGGCCAGCGTGCAGGCCACCGGCGGTGGACACCAGCACCACCTTCTTGTCGCCGCACAGGCCTTGCGGGCCGGCTTCGGTGTACTGGAAGGTCTTGCCGGCGACGGCAACGCGGTCGATCCAGGCTTTGAGCTGGGTCGGCACGCTGAAGTTGTACATGGGGGCGCCAATCACCACGGCATCGGCGGCAAGGAATTCGGCCAGGGTTTCGGCGCTCAGCTTGGCTTCGAAGGCCTGGGCAGCGTCACGGGCTTCTTCCGGGGTGCCAGCTGCCACCAGGGTGGCCGACGAGAAGTGGGCGATGGCGTCGGCGGCCAGGTCGCGGTAAACCACCTCGATGCTTGGGTCGGCAGCCTTCCAGGCGTCAACCACTTCGCGGCTCAGCTGGCGGGAGGCGGAATTGTCGCCCAGGATGCTCGAATCGATGTGCAACAGTTTCATGGGACTCTCCTGTGAATGAAGACCGCAGCGTTGGGCGATCACGATGGGGAGAATCCTACCGGGATGTCGAATGGCTGATAAGTCGCAGAAAATGCGTTAGTTTGTCCCACAGATGGAACAGTCACGACGCTTTGGGTATCTTGCCTGCTGCTTCGCAGGCCTTCCGGTCCGCTTCAGCGTTCGCCCCAAGCTCTTCGGCAAGAAGGTCAATCAGCCCACGCACGGACGGAAGCAACCCGCGCTTGGAGGGGTAGACAGCATGGATTAGCCCGCTAGGCGGTCGATAAGCTGGCAACACCTCGACGAGCAAACCAGCCTCCAGGTCATGCCTCACCATCACCTCTGGCATCTGTACAACCCCCACGCCCTTGATCGCGGCCCGGTGAAGTGAGTCCAGGTCGGCAGTGACGAAGCGTGGGCTATGGGGGACCTCTACACGGTTCCCAGAGGGGTCGATAAATGCCCAGCGGTGGTCACGATTGGCTGGCGCCAGGTCCATGCTAGGCAGCCCAATGAGATCGGCGGGCTCTTCCAATTGAATGCCTTCGACCAGCGACGGTTTCGCCACGAGCTTCTGATAGCTTTCGCCGAACACCTTGAGGAAAAGGTTTTCGTCTTGCAGAGGGGGGAAGCGCACACGCAACGCGATGTCGAAGCCTTCCCCCAACACGTCCACTCTGCGGTTGGTGCTCTCGACCTGGATCTGCACGTTGGGGTGAGCGACCATGAACTTCGCCATGGCATCGCTCACCCCCATCGCCGCCAGCGCCGGCGGGCAGCTGACGCGGATTAGCCCATGGGGCTCTGATCGCGACTGCTCGATGACCTTTTCAGCAGCATCGGCCTCAACCAGCATGCCTACGCAATGACGGTAGTAGTCCTGCCCGATCTCGGTGACGGTGAATTTCCGTGTTGAGCGCTGGATCAGGCGCACGCCCAGCCGTTCTTCAAGGGCAAGAACCCGGCGGCTTAGCTTGGATTTCGGAATGCCAATTTTCCTGGCGGCCGCGGCAAAGCCCTTGTGCTCGACCACTTGGGCGAAGAAGTACAATTCGTTGTAGTCAAACACAGGGGCAATCCGGCAGCCGAAGAACAAAGGCCATTATTGCAGGTAACGACCGCTTGAACCTACAACTGCCAGAGCGACGCCATTGAGCTGGACTGTCGCCGTTTACATGATGTTCAGAGCCCTTGCACATTTGACCTATTGGACTTTTCCACGCGGGTCGTCGATGTGTTGTTTGGCTACGTCATAGCGAATGCCTTCCCGGCTCAGGATCCGCACGTTCTTCACCACCGTGGCCAGCGCATGCAGGAACGTGGCCGAGTGCTCATGGCGTTCATACGCCTGCTCATCAGCCCACCCTTCAGTGAGGTGAAAGGTATTCGGGTTGCTCAGATCCTGGGCAAACGCATAGTAGATGCAGCCCGGAAGCTTCTGCGCGGCGAGCATTTCCGGAACAACGGCGTCGATGAACGTCTGGCGGTCATCGGGATGAACGCGGTAATAGGCGCTGACCAGAATCTGCGTAGGTTGAGTCTTGTCGTGGTCGGACGCTGCGGCGATGTGGGTGGCTTGCATAGGTATTCTCCAGGCGTTCGATAGGGTTCAGGCAGCATCGCGCGGGGCGAAGGCGGTGGCGGCGGCAAGGGTGTTCATCGACTCGCGCAACAACTGGATCTTGCCGTCGTGCGCCACCAGGCGCCCGGCGTAGGACTGCTGGTAGATTCGCCCGGTGGCCGGCACTGGCGCTTCTACATCGTATTCGGCGAACGCCTGGTCCGGGGTATCGATCAGGAAGCGAATGCTGCGGAACTTGAAGTCCGGCACTTTCACCAACAGCGCTGCGATGAAGGCTTCGATCTGCTGCGGCCCTTGGGCACGATCAGGGATGCCCAGGGATTTGAGATAAGGGATTTCCAGCGCACCGTCGTCGGCGAATAGCGCGGCGGCGGCACGTGGATCCTGGATCGTGTCCAGGTACTGCTGAAAGAGTTGCACGGCATTTTTCATGGTCATCGTCCTCGGGGGCTTCAGGTTGCGGCGCGGGATCGCCGAACATGCGGACCACATTAACCAGCCGTGCCAACCACGAAAATAGCAAAGATTGAAAGCTATCGTTTCACTTATGAAATCACCTTGCCTTCCCAACGCCAGGCGGGGTCAGACAGGTGCTCATGGAAGAAATCGGACAGTGCCCTGATCTTCGCCGGGCGTGTGCGCGCCGAGGGCGTCACGAAGTACAGCCCGCCCCGGGTCATGCTCCATTCAGGCAATAACCGCTCCAGGCGGCCATCGGCCAGGTATTCACTGGCGATGAACTCTGGCAATTCGGAAATGGCCAGGCCTTCGAGCAATACCGGCAGCATGGCGTCCGAGTTGGTGACGCGCAGCGGACCGTTCGGCACAACATCTTCTTCAGTGCCGGAGGCATCGGTGAAGCGCCACACCTGGGTGCGGGCGCGGTAGGCGTAGCTCAGGCATGGCACGTTTGCCAAATCCCTCGGGTGCTGCGGGCGACCGTGCTGTTGCAGGTAAGCAGGCGAAGCCACCAGAAACTGAGTAACGGCGCACAGTCGCCTGGCCACCAGTGACGAATCGGGCAACGCGGCAATCCGCAACGCTGCGTCGAAACCATCGGCCACCAGGTCCACCGAGGCATCGGACAGGTGCAGGTCGATAGACAGCTCAGGGTACTGAAGAATCAGCTTCGGCAGCAACGGCGCCACCCAACGCAGCCCGAACGACATCGGCACGGCCAGCCGAACCTGGCCGCGTGGCTGTACCGACAGCTCCATGGCCTCGCCCTCGACCTCCTCAGCCTGGCGATAGATCTCACCCGCCTTGCCGGCCATGCTGTGGCCGAATTCGGTCAACGACAACTGCCGTGAGGTGCGATTGAACAGGCGCCCGCCCAGCCGCTCTTCCAGCCGTGCGACCGCGCGCGACACCGTCGGCACCGACACGCCCATGACCCGCGCCGCCGCGGCGAAGGAACCTTCTTCTGCCACTTTGGCGAACATGGCCAAGCCTTCGAAATCAGGAAGTTTGCTCATTTCATTTCTGCAACGATGGGTTTCAAGCAATTCTATTTTGAATTTTCCGGCGCGTCGATACGCTTATCCCATCGCAGCACTTCGGGCTGCTCACCTACCTGATCAACCGAGAAAATACCCACCATGAAAACCGTAAAGACCGCCTTGATTGCATTATCCGTAACCCTCGCCTCGCATGCCCAGGCTGCCGCCACCAGCACCCCGCTCCCCCAATCGACGCCCGATAGGCTTCAGGTGTCGATGATCGATCACGTCGGCATGAACGTGCCGGATATCAACGCGGCCATTGGCTTCTTTTCCGACCTGACCGGTGCCAAAGTGATCTCTGACATCACGCCGGGCAATGTCCCCCCCGCGTGGAAAACACAGTTCCGCTGGCATCAATCCAGTGAGTTGCAACGCTTCGTAATGCTGGAATTGACGGGCGGGGCCAAGATCGAACTGTTCCAGTATCGTGGCTCGCACATCAATCAAGTTCACCCGCACGGCGATGACATCGGCGCAAGCCACTTTGCCCTCAAGACCGCGGACATGGCGCGCAGCCTGTCGATCATCAAGGCCAAGGGCCTGACGATTCTCAATGAGCCAATCACCAATGCCGATGGTGTGCAGTGGATGTACTTCCTGACACCGTGGGGCGCCCAGGTGGAGTTGGTTTCGAGCGCTGCTGTGCTGTAGGGCTATTTGCTCGGCTCTGCGGGTACAATTTGCTGGCGACGCAGGCGTGGGTCGATCACCTGGCGGCATCCCTTCGAGGCTTGTGGAGAGCGGTATGTCCAAACAGAAAATGACCGAGCAACAGGTGGCCGAGTATTGCCTGAGCCTGCCCGGCGCGCGGGAAGACTACAAATGGGGCGGGCTGCGGGTGTTCTCGGTGGCTGGCAACAAGATGTTCGCGGTACAGGGGCTGCAAGGCGCAGCGTTGATGTTCAAGGTTGCCGACGAGCTGTTCCTGGGCTACTGCGACCGGCCCGGTGTGCGGCCGGCGCCGTATCTGGCGCGGGCCAAGTGGGTGAGCATGGAGCAGCCCTACCCCATGGGCCGGGACGAGTTGTGCGACCTGCTGCAGCGCTCGCACCAGTTGGTGGTGAAGCGCTTGCCGAAGAGGCTGCAGGTGGGCTTGATGATTTAAATGGCCGTTTTGTGTAGGAGCGGGCTTGCCCCGCGAACACCGGCTTAGCCGGTGCCATGCGCCGCGGTGCCTGCTTCGCGGGTCAAGCCCGCTCCTACAGAAATATCATTTAAACCAGATAGTTACGATTCCATCCGGACGAGGGCCGGTACAGGCAACCATCAACCGAACGGCAACAACCGCGCCCCCAGGAACAGGTAGTCTATCCAGAACACCTGGTGCACCAGCACAATCCCCCAGAACACCAACTGGTACGACAGCTTGCGGGTTTTGTGGCGCAGCAGCTGCTGCGCCACCAACGCCCCCGGCCAGCCGCCCAGCAGCTCGCTGGCGTGCAGCACCTTTTCCGGCGTGCGCCAGGCGTTGCGCTGGGCCTGGCGCTTGTCCCGCCAGTACAACAGCAGGCTGATCACGCTTGCCAGTGGGTACAGCGCCAGCGCTACCCAGCCCTGCCCGCGCCAACCCAGCTGCACTGCGCCCACTACCGGCAACAGGCACAACAAGCCCAGCGCCAGCCCTTTCAGGCGTGCATGGCGCACGCCCACCCCACGTTCGGCGCCGCGTGCCGCCGTACCTTGTGCCTTGGCCATGTCAGCTGTTCGCCGTCGACCAGTCCACCCAGCCGAACTGCCAGGTCGCCAGGATGAACAAGCCAAAGACGATGCGGTACCAGGCAAACGCGGCATAGCTGTGGTTGGCAATGAACTTGAGCAGCGCACGCACGGCGATCATGGCGAAGATGAACGAGGTGACGAAACCGATGGCGAACACCGGCAAATCGCCCGGCTGGAACAAGTCACGGTACTTGTAGCCCGAGTACACCGCCGCCCCGACCATGGTCGGCATCGCCAGGAAGAACGAGAACTCCGTGGCCGCCTTGCGCGACAGGCCAAACAGCAGGCCGCCGATGATGGTCGAGCCCGAGCGCGAGGTGCCCGGAATCATCGCCAGGCACTGCACGAAGCCGATCTTCAGCGCGTGGGTCCAGCGCATGTCGTCCACATGGTCGACGTCCACACGGTGCTCGCGGCGCTCGGCCCACAACATGATCACCCCACCAATCACCAGCGCCGTGGCCACGGTGATCGGGTTGAACAGGTAGTGGTGAATCAAGTCGGCAAACAGCACGCCCAGCACCACGGCCGGCAGGAATGCCAGCAACAGGTTGGCGGTAAAGCGCCGTGCCTTGGGCTGGCTGGGCAGGCCGAAGACAATGTCGAGGATCTTGCTGCGAAACTCCCACACCACCGCAAGGATGGCAGCGAGCTGGATGATGATGTTGAACGCCATTGCCCGCTCGCCACCAAAATCGATCAGGTCGGCGACGATGATCTGGTGCCCGGTACTGGAGATCGGCAGAAACTCCGTGAGCCCTTCCACCACACCCAAGATAATTGCCTGCAAGGCGGTCCAAAAATCCATCATTCCCCCTGGAGCACTGCTCTTGCAGGCCCCTTATTCTTTGATTTGCTAGTGATTACCGCACGCGGCGCGCCTTTTTACAGCCTGTGCTGGGACCGGCGCCAGTGGAAAAGTTCACCGTGCCTAAAGGTTTCATCTTGCATGGCCGAAATCCTAGCAAAGCGTTGTTGCAAAGGCTCGCGAGCCCAATGGCAGAGTAGCCAAATACCAGCACTTAGCCATTAGTCGGGTGTGGCCGATAAGCAAAGCATGCTTGGATGCACCTGAATAACAAGAACAAAGCAGGAGTGGCAGGTGATGAAGACATTGCGGTCGATGTCGATCAGCCGGCGGTTGTGGCTGATCCTGGTGGTTGCGGTGGGCATGCTGGTGGTGCTCGGCCTGCTGATGCTGCGCCAGATCCATGGCGATCTGTACCAGGCCAAGGCGGAAAAGACCCGCCACGTGGTACAGACCGCAGCCGGGGTGCTGGCCTATTACCAAGGCCTTGAGGCCGCCGGCACGCTCAGCCGCGAGGCGGCCCAGCAACAGGCCCTGCAGGTGGTGCGCGCATTGCGCTATGACCAGAACGACTATTTCTGGATCAACGACCTGGGGCCGACGATGATCATGCACGCGGCCAACCCCAAGCTCGATGGCCAGGACCTCTCGGCCATCCGCGACCCAGACGGCTTTGCCGTGTTCAACGAAATGGTCGCCCTCGCCCGCAGCCAGGGCGCCGGCCCCGTCGACTACCGTTGGCCCAAGCCGGGTGCCAGCGAGCCGGTGGCCAAAACTTCCTACATCCAACTGTTCAAGCCCTGGGGCTGGATCATTGGTTCGGGGGTGTATGTCGATGACGTTCAGGCCGAGTTCGCCCGCCAGCTGCGCGATGCCTCGCTGATCGGCTTGGTCATCGCCCTGCTGCTGGCGCTGGTGGTGACACTGATCGCCCGCAGCATCGCCCGCCCCTTGCAGGAGGCAGTGCAGGCGATGGGCAATATCGCCAGCGGCGAGAGCGACCTGACCCGGCGCCTGGACACCCACGGCCGCGATGAAATCACCCACCTGGGCGAACATTTCAACCGCTTCAACGGCAAGCTGCAGGGTGTGGTCGGCCAGTTGCAAGGGGCCGCCCACGCCCTCGCCCAATCGGCCGGCCAGGTCGGCGACAACGCCGGGGCCGCGCAGCAACACAGCGCCCAGCAATCGTTGCAGATGGACCAGGTGGCCACGGCCGTCAACGAAGTCACCTACGCCGTGCAGGACGTGGCCAAGACCGCCGAACAGGCCGCCGGCGAAATGCGCGCCGCGCAGCAGCAGGTGCAGCACGGCCAGCAGGCCATCCATGGCAGCCTGCAGCAGATCGACCGGCTCTCGGCAACCATCGACCAAGCCGTGCAGGTGATCCGTGACCTGGCCGGGCATAGCACCAAGATTGGCGGTGTGCTGGAGGTAATTCGCTCGATTGCCGAACAAACCAACCTGCTGGCCCTCAACGCCGCCATCGAGGCGGCCCGCGCCGGCGAGCAAGGCCGCGGGTTTGCCGTGGTGGCCGACGAAGTGCGCCTGCTGGCCCAGCGCACGGCCCAGTCGACGGCCGAGATCCATACCATGATCGAGCACCTGCAAGGGCAGTCGGACGCGGCCGTGAAGGCCATCGACACCAGCAGCGAAGCCTCGCGCCAAACCGTCGAGCAAGCCCGCGAGGCCGGCACCAGCCTGGATGCCATCAGCCAGGCGTTGCACAACCTCACCGCCCTCAATGCCTCGATCGCCAGCGCCACCTTGCAGCAATCGCATGTGGTCGAGGAGATCAACCGCAACGTGCTGGACACCGCCGGCCTGTCCCAGCAAACCGCCGATGCGGCGCTGCAGTCGAGCAGCGCCGGGGTGGCGCTGGGGCAACTCAGCGAAGAGCTCGAACAGCTGTTGCGCCAGTTCAAGGTGTAGCCTGCGCAGGCGCGACCCTTGTGGATTCGCGCCTACTCCTTCCTGCTGCCACGCGCTACAATCGCGCCCCCTCTCGCCCCAAGGATCGCCGATGTCCGGCCTCGAACTCATCGCCGCCGTGCTCGGCGTCATCGCCGTATGGCTCACCGTCAAACAGAACGCCTGGTGCTGGCCAATTGGCCTGGTGATGGTGCTTATCTATGGCTGGCTGTTCTTCGAGGTGAAGTTGTACTCCGGCATGCTCCTGCAACTGGCCTATGCGCTGCTGCAACTGTATGGCTGGTGGCAGTGGAAACGCCCTGACCAGGTGGCTGAAGCACGCCAGGTGTCGCGCCTGGGGCCGCCCGCGCTGCTGGCTGGCCTGGTGGCCGGCGCCCTGCTAAGCGTGGCCCTTGGCGCTGCCATGGCCCACTGGACCGATGCCGCGATGCCCTGGCTGGACGCCACGCTCACCGGCTTCAGCCTGGTCGCCCAGCTGTGGATGGCACAGAAGCGCGTGCAGTGCTGGCCACTGTGGGTTGTGGTGGATGTGGTCTACGTCGGCCTGTACCTGCACCAGCAGCTGTACTTCACGGCCGGCCTGTTCGCCCTGCTTACCCTGATTGCCGTGCGTGGCTGGCTGGAATGGCGCCGCGACCCAGCGCTGGTGCCAGCATGAAGGTCCTGGTGCTGTGCGGGCCGGAATCCAGCGGCAAGAGCTGGCTCAGTGGCGAAATCCAGGCCCACTTCGGAGGCATCGTGGTGGGTGAGTACGTGCGCCACTTCATTGACCGTGAAGGCCGCGACACCTGCTATGCCGATATCACCCCAATTGCCCAGGGCCAGTTGCAGTGGGAAGACCAGGCACGCCTGCAGGCCCCGGAGCTGCTGATTCTCGACACGCACCTGCTCAGCAACATGCTGTGGAGCCGCGCCCTGTTCGATGACTGCCCGCCGTGGCTGGAACAGGCCCTGCTCAGCCGCCACTACCACCTGCACCTGTTGCTCAGCCCGCAGGGCGTGGGCTGGGTAGCCGATGGCCAGCGCAGCCAGCCAGACCTGGCCGACCGCCAGGCGTTCTTCGATGACAGCCTCGACTGGTTGCAGCGCCACCAGCGCCCCGTGCAGATCATTGGCGGTGATTGGCCCCAGCGCAGCGCCGCCGGCCTTCAGGCCGTGCAAGGGCTGCTGGCTGGAAAAACACCGGTTTGCGCCACCGAGTGTTAAGCCCATGACACAACTCGCGCAGGCCAAGCCCCCGTCACTGCGGGCTTGGCCTGGGTTTGCGGGCCAGTGTCAAGCTGATGAAACAGTGTGCCTTGAAGGCCTTCGAGCAACGTAAATGCTGGGCCAAACCCGGTTTTACTGAATTTCTGTCTCAGCGCTGATACAGCATGTTCAGCTCACGTTCAGGCTGTGAACGCAACCTGTTGAATTCTCTATAAAATCAAAAAGCGGCACGCCTTTCGCTCTCCTCCCTCGCAACGCTGAACAGACCAGCGCCCGAAGAAGGAGTCGCCGTCATGGGGAAACTCGACAAAGGCATCTGCCATTTGCTGCTGGTCGGTTGTGCATTGGGCTCGGGCCTTGCGACCCTGAGCGCCCAGGCCGCGGATGGCATCATCGTGATCACTCGCGATGTGCAACCACGCATTGCCTACCGCCAGCCCCTCCAGCCCGATCCGAATCCGACCACCGTCAATGCCAACCCGGCAGCCCAGGTGCTCAAGCAAACCAATGAACTCAGTGACGGCGATTTCGCAAGCGTGAGCAGCGGCGCCGGCATCACTTCGCTGATCACCCAGCAAACCAACGGCATCGGCAGCAACATCAACCAGCAGAGCCAATTGCCGAACATGGCCGGGGGCCGTGGCACCGGTGGCGGCAATGGCATCTCGAACATGGTCAACTCCAGCGTGCAGCGTGGCCTGGCGCCCCTGCAGATCCTGACCGGAGGCCAATGACATGAGGCACATGCTGCTGATTCTGGCTTCACTGTGCAGTGCAACGGCGTTGGCCGGTTCACCGGTCATCGACAACGCCACCATCGACAACTCCGGCGCCAACTACCAGGGCAACGTCGGCGTCAACCAGGCCGCCGGCGACCAGCAACAACAGGCCAACGCCCGTGCCTTGGCCACTGGCCACAATGCCAGTGCCGTCACCGACATTCGTCAGCGCCTCAACACAGCCCCCGACCCGGCCCGCGATACCCAGGCCAATATCCAGGGCAATTCCTTCAGCGGTGGCAACGGCGCACTGGGTGTGAACCAGGCCGCCGGCGCCGCCAACCAACAGGCCAACGCACTGCGCATCAGCATCAGTGCCCAGCCGCAAAGTCTCGACGACAGCGTCCTCAAGCAACAGAACGTGGCGCTGCTCAACAACTCCGATGCAACTGACTCCACCCCCGGTTATCGCCATGTCAGCACCAGCGACCAGGCCTTCACCGGTAGCCGTGGGGTGATTCAGTTGAATCAGAGCGCAGGGGTGGGAAACCAGACGGCCAACACCTTCAGCGTGCGGGTTGCTCAATGACCCAAGCAGTTAAGAACAACACTTAACCTAAAAAAGACGGAGAAACACCATGAAACCTTCGATGGCAATCAAGCCTCTGGTTTTCGCAATTGCTGCGATCATGGCTGTTGCGGCACAAGCTGGCCAAAATGATCGTCGTGGCAACGACCACCACCATGGCAACCAGAACCCTCCAGAAAGGATGGTTCCGATCAATGCCACTGCCACGGCAACCGACCGGCAAACCAGCACCAACAACTACATCCGTAACGAAGGCACCATCAACAACGCTGAGATGAGCAGCTCGGCGTCCGGTGCCAGTGGCAACGTCGGTGTCAACGTGGCGGCCGGTTCCGGCAACCAACAAGACAACGCCGCCGCCATCGCCAACGCCGCGTCCGATGCATCGGCCATCGACAACAGCTTCGTGTTCGGCACTGCTTCTGCCACTGCCCGGGTCAACCAGCAGAGCACCAGCAACATGGTGCAGAACTACGGCACCACCGCCTCGGCCACCATGAGCGGGTCGGGTAACGCCGGCAGCGGCAACATGGGCATCAACATCGCCGGTGGCGACCTCAACCAGCAGAAAAACACCATGGCGATCGCCAACGCCAACGCTGGCCTGGGTAACTCCACCGCCACCGCCTCGGCCAACCAGAATGGCCCAGGCCTGACCGTGGTCAACAGTGCCGACCGCACCTACCGTGTCGATACCCTGACGCTCACCACCACCCAAAGCGGCTCGGCCTCGCGCAGTGGCCAGTTCGATTCGAGCGACAACAGAAGCGCTTCGTCGAGCTGGAGTGCAGCCGGTGCACAAGCCTCCGCCAACAGCGGCTCCAGCAGCTGGAACTCGAATGGCACCAGCAGCTCGAACGCCAGCGGCAACAGCACCTCCAACGTCAATGGCAGCAACAGCTGGAACGCCAACGGCTCTGCCAGCGGCAACGCCAGCTCGTCCAGCAACACCACCCTCAGCGCCTCGCTGGATGCCTCGGCAGAAGCTGCTCGCAGCCAAACCTTCGGCAACCGTACACGTAGCGAAAGCGCTAGCGGCTCGCTGAACGCCTCGCTGGATGCCTCGATCGACAAGTCGCATCAAAGCGCCTACGACTCGTCGTTCGAAAAAGCCTTCGATTCGTCCTTCGACAAAACCCGCAGCTCGTCGTATGACAAGTCTCACGACTCGTCCTACTCTAAGTCTCACGACTCTGCCTACGAGAACGCTTCGGCTTCTGCGTACCAGAAATCGGGTGAAAAAGCCTCGCAATCTTCGCACGACGTGTCGAAGGGCTACAGCGAGAGCAGCGCTTACGACCTGAGCAACTCCGTGTCGTTCCAAGTGCTGACCCCGACCGGCTGGGCCAACCCTGTCACCAACACCGCCACCCTCAGTGGCTCGGTCAATGGCGGCAGCGGCAACCTGGGCGTGAACGTGGCTGCCGGTGTGGGCAACCAGCAAAGCAACTCGCTGGCCATCTCCAACACCTCGTTCTGACCGCTGGACTGAAGGCCCCCCTCGGGGGGCCTTTTCTTCCGCATAACAAGAAGGCACCCGATCATGCGTATGACTGCCTTGGCGTTGTTGCTGTGCCTCGCCAGCGTGAGCGAAGCTGCCCAGATGCCGCTTTCGGTGATCCCCGGAGGTGGCGTGGTGTTCAAACCGCTGCAGAGTGTGCGCGAACGCAAGTTCGTCGACCTGGTGCAGCAAAAGACCGATTTCAGTTGCGGCGCCGCCGCGCTGGCAACCATCCTGCGCCAAGCCTACTGGCTGGACGTGGATGAAACCCACATCATCGAAGGCATGCTTGAGAACGCCGACCAGAACCTGGTGCGAACCCAAGGCTTCTCCATGCTCGACATGAAGCGCTACGTCGAAAGCCTGGGCATGCGCGCCCGCGGCTACCGGGTCGCCCCGGAAACCCTGGAAACCGTGCGCATCCCCGTCGTGGTGCTGATGGACATCCGTGGCTACAAGCATTTCGTGGTCTTGCAGCGGGTCGATAAAGGCTGGGTCTACATCGGCGACCCGGTGCTTGGGCACAAACGCTACAAGGTGGACGATTTCGTCAAAGGCTGGAACGGCATCATCTTCGCCGTCATCGGCCAAGGCTACGACAAGAGCAACGTGTTGCTGACCCCACCTTTGCCGCTCACCGCCAAGAACCGCATCAACGATTTCCAGCCGGTTAAAGACGCGGAGCTGATGGACTTCGGGTTCATCCGCAGCGACTTCTTCTAACGCCCTTGCTAGGGTCTGGGAGCATCCTATGAAGACTCCAATCTGGCTAGTGGCCGCGTGCATGGCAGCCAGCCTGCCGATTCACGCGGAAACGTTCAAACCCATCGAATTGAAGGACCAGGAGCTGGCCAACCTGCGCGGGCGTTTCGTCATGCCTGGCAGAATCGTCAGTTTCGGCATCGTCATGACCAGTACCTGGGAAAACGCCAAGGGCGAACTGATCGGCGCAACGTCGCAGATGCAAATTGCGCAATCGACGATAAAACCCCAGTTCTATGTGTCGATGATCGATGAAAAGGCGCCCAGTTCGTCCAGCTCGCAACCTATCGCCAACGGCACCGGCACGGTCACCGGCGGCAACGGCCTCACCACCACCCAAGGCGTGACCCAGGTTGTACGCGCCGCAGGCGACAACAACATTGCCAACAACAATGTCGACATCAATGTCAGCAAAGCCAGCCAGGCCGACCCCACCCCGCAACCCCAGGGCCAGGTGCTGAGCGCAGGCCAGACCCTGACCGGCGCCAACGACGCAGGCTCGCTCAGCGTGTCCTCCACAGGTTCCGGTGTGCAGATGAACATCGTCGCCAACAACAACCAGGGCAGCACCCTGCAGCAACTGGCCCAGGGCGGCTTGCTGCAGAACACCACCCTGCTTGGTGGCAGCAACGTGGTCAGAAACCTGACAGCGCTGAATGTGGTGCTGCGTGACACGGCCCCAAGTACCGGAAACGTGGGCCCCAATCTCGATCAACTCAAAGGCCTACGCAATCTCGGATACTGATCTACGCTCAGTCTCATCCAACATGTAGTCAGAAGGGACGGCTATTCCATGCATCGATCGTTGACGTTCAGAGCTGTAGTTTGCTTGAGCACCCTGGCCCCAGCGTCATTGCTATATGCAGCAGCAGATCCACAGGTTGAAGCGCTGAAACAGGAGCTGGCACAACTCAAGCAACGCTACGAGGCTCAACAGAATGCACTGATGGTGCTCGAGCAGCGCGTACGCCAGGTCGAAGAGACCCCGGCCGCAGCACCGCCCAAGCGCCTCGTGCGCTCCCCCTCCGAGCCCTCCAAAGGCACCCAGACGGTGGCCGCGGGGGGCAGTTCCTATGGCCAGTCGCTCAAGGACGACTCGGAACCGGCGCAGAGCGTATCCAACCTGTATGACGAAGCCAGCGGCTTCTTCGGGGGCGGCAAGTTCAGCGTCGAAACGGGGCTGACCTATACCCACTACGACACCCGCGCCCTGGTGCTCAATGGCTTCCTGGCGCTGGACTCGATCTTCCTTGGCAACATCAACATCGACCGTATCAAGGCCGACAACTGGACGCTGGACCTCACCGCCCGGTACAACCTGGCTAACCGTTGGCAGTTCGACGTCAACGTTCCGGTCATCTACCGCGAATCGACCTACTCCTCCGGCGGCGCCGGCGGGGCTGGCCCAAACGCCTCCGATGCCACGGTTACCCGCGACCCGCAAATCGGCGATGTCAACGTCGGCGTGGCCTACAAGTTCATCGACGAGTCGGAGCACTGGCCCGATGCGGTGGCCACCCTGCGCATCAAGGCGCCCACCGGCAAGGACCCCTACGGCATCAAGCTGCGCGAAGTGGCCGGCAACAACAACCTGTCGGTGCCTGAGAGCCTGCCGACCGGTAACGGCGTGTGGTCGATCACGCCGGGCATCTCGCTGGTCAAGACCTTCGACCCTGCCGTGCTGTTCGGCAGCCTGTCCTACACCTACAACATGAAGGACTCGTTCAGCGACATCAGCCCGCAGGCCGACTCCAAGGTGCCGGGCGACGTGAAACTCGGGGATTCCTGGCAAATTGGCGGCGGTATCGCCTTCGCCCTCAACGAGAAGATGAGCATGTCGTTCTCGGTTACCGACCAGTTCGCCCGCAAGAGCAAGATCAAGCAGGATGGCGGCGATTGGCAGTCGATCACCAACAGCGACTACAACGCGGCCAACTTCAACGTCGGCCTGACCTTTGCCGCCTCGGAAAACCTCACCATCGTGCCAAACCTGGCCATCGGCCTGACCGAAGACTCCCCGGACTTCTCGTTCAGCCTGAAATTCCCGTACTACTTCTGAAGCCAGGGGCTGCCACGCAGCCCCGCCATTTGGTAACCAGCCTTGTAATCCGCCACTTTCCTGACGCTTGCCTGATATCATCGCCCATCGTTTCGTGACGATTTGATGTCAATAAGGAAAGTGTCCGTGAAAAACCTGCTCCGCCCTCCTCTCACCCGGCTTCTGGCCCTGGCGGCCCTGGTTCTGGTGATTCCGTTGGGCGCGCGCGCCATGTTGGGTTGGTCGAACCCACTGGGCTACCTGTCGGACCTTGCAGTGGGCAGCCTGTTGGTGCTGCTGGTGCATCGCCGCCCCTGGTGGCTGGCGCTGCCGCTGCTGCTTGCCTGGGCCGCCCTGTGGGTGGCCTCCGCCGAGTTGGTGAGTGCCGTCGGCAGGCTGCCAGTCAGCGCCGACCTGGGTTACCTGTTCGACCCACAGTTCATGGAAAACTCCACCGGCGGCGGCCTGGCCCATGCCTGGCTGCCAGCGCTGCTCGGCGGCGGCCTGCTGGCCTGGCTGCTGGGCGCCTGGTCCGGCCGTGGCCAGCCCCAGGCACGGCTACCACGCAAGGCTTGGGCGCTTCCTGCCGTGCTGTTCGGCATGCACTGGGGGCTGCAGCACCTGGCCCCGAGCGACGCCGAGCAATGGCGCCAGTACAACCTGACCCACCAAGCGTTGTCCGCCGGCGTCGGCGACCTGCAACGCCAGGCCCAGGGTTGGCTGGGCGAGGCACCTGCCATCACCCCGCTGCCTGCCAACGGCCTTACCCAGCACGACCTGGCAGGCCAGCGCCTGCTGGCAGCCCCAGGCCAGGCCCGCAACCTGCTGGTGATTACCCTCGAAGGCATTCCCGGGGCTTACCTGAGCCCTAACCGCGAAGCCTTGCACAGCCGCTTCGACCAGGCCTTGATGCCGAAACTCAGCCGCTGGGCGCAGCGGGGCATGAACACCCCCGACTACGTGCTGCACACCCACCAGACCATTCGCGGGCTGTATGCGATGCTCTGCGGTGACTACGACAAGCTGGCCAACGGCACCCCCAAGGGCATGGAGCTGCTGACCCAGCAGCAGCGCAACCAGGCATGCCTGCCGGCACAACTGCGCCAGGCGGGCTTCACCACGCATTACCTGCAAGGTGCCGGGCTGCGCTTCATGGCCAAGGACCGCATCATGCCGCACATCGGCTTCGAGTCGGTGCACGGGCTGGAGTGGTTCAAGCACGACAACTACCTGGAGTTCCCGTGGGGCAAGGATGACCGGGCCTTCTTCGAAGGCGCGCAGGACTACGTGGGGCAACTGCGCCAGCAGAAAAAGCCCTGGATGCTCACCCTGCTGACCGTGGGCACCCACCAGCCTTACTCGGCACCTGCCGATTACCTGGCCCGGTACGACACGGCCAAACAGGCGGCGGTGGCCTACCTGGACGATGCGATCGGCGCGTTTCTCGACAACCTGGAGCGCCAGGGCGTGTTGAAGGACACCCTGGTGGTCATCACCTCGGATGAGTCCCATGGCATCGATGGCGTACGCCTGGCCTCTTCATGGGGCTTCAACCTGACCCTGGCGCCGGAACAGGCGCAATTGCCGCACATCAAGCAGGGCACCTATGGGCATGTCGACCTGGCCACGTCGCTGCTTGACTACTTCAACCTGCCGATTCCCGTTGCGCTGGCGGGCCGTTCGCTGTTTCGCGACTACGACAGCGGCCGGGAAATGATTTCCTACACCAACGGCATGCTGCGCTACCACGATGGCCAGGGCGTGTTCACCGAGTGCGATTTCCAGCAGCGCTGCCGCCGCTATGCCAGCCAGGGCTTCATCGCCGACCAGGCGCGCTACCTGGGGCCGGGTGACAACAGCTTCGGCCCGCAATTGGGTGCATTGGCTGGGGTATTGGACCAATCCCTGCTGCAAACGCCACTGAACCTGCGCTACCAGTTTGGCGGGCCTTCGGCCATCGCCCTGCAGGCGCGCATTCATGACGATTGGGCGGACAACCTGATTGGCGCGCAATACCTGGAAATGCCCGAGGGCTCACGCACGCGCGTGCGGGTCAAGGTGCGGGCACTCGACCCGCAGCACGCTGCTTACATCCAGCTGAAGGCCAAGGAGCTGGAGCAGGATGTACCGCTGGGTTTGCCCGAGGAAATTCGGGTAACCACCGATGAGCCACTGGAAATGGAGTTCGGTTTCGACAACCCCAGCGTGCGCAAGGCGTTTTCGTTTCACCTGCTTGGCTACGGGGGTGGTGAGGTGGAAGTCAGTGATTTCAGCGTGATCACCGCGTTGCCCGGCGAGGAAGAGCCGCAGGAAGACTTCACCGACGGCCAGGCCGCGCAATCCAGTTAAACCCACGCCTCAATTCCCTGTAGGAGACCACCCAGCCCTGCGGGCTGCGCTGTCGCGCAGGGAACAGTGCCAGCAGCCGCGCCGCAATGCCCTGTAGGAGCGGGCTTGCCCCGCGAACACCGGCGCAGCCGGTGCCATGCACCGCGTCGCTTGCTTCGCGGGTCAAGCCCGCTCCTACACGCTGTTAGCCCAACCCTGTGTGAGCAACGGTCTTGCTCAAATATTTGTCCGGTTAGTAACCGGCCATCTTCAGATGGCACAATCTGAATTAGCGAATCTCTCTCGCATATTTTACATCTCGAAACACTAATGCACGCGCAACAATTCCGATTCAATCACGTAGCGATGCAAACCCAGGCTGAATTTAAGAGAGCACTCCTACACTGCAGGGTACATTTTCGTACGCCACAAACAACAATCACCTACGAGAAGCTACATTACAACCCAATACTTTTCGGATTTTCCGCCATTTCCTACGGACAACTCCTACAACCCTCTCCAAGTGCACACAGGGCAACTAACCTGCGGCCTTTTCTACTTGGCTTGGCCCCTCATTGACTCATTGCATGTACTCATCTATTTCTAAAAGCACCCCGGCACCCGGGGTGACAACCAAGGCATGCGAGTTTCACTGCTGCGATTGGATGGCACCTGCTAAGAGATGACCCAATGAAAATGTTAAGAACTTACAACTATGAAATCCTCAACTTTGAGCGCACTCCAACTACCCTTGCTTCCGCCGGCTCCACGATACAGGCCGACGCCAGAACAACAAGAGCACCAACTCAGCTTGACGACCTGAACGTTCAATATCACTCAAAAAAATTAAGACTACGCTACCGAGGAGTTACGGGCGACTGGTAGGAGCGAGCATAGCTCGCGATGCGCCAGCACAGGCAAACTAATTCAATGCCTGCTGCACATCCCCAACCGTCGCCGCCAGGCTGTTCAGGTGCAGGCTCAGCACCCGCTCCACCGGTGCCTGGTCCACCGGCCAGTGCAAGGCGATGCTCCCGGCCAGTTGCCCTTGCACCCGCACCGGCAAGGCAATCGCCCGGATCAGGAACGGCAAACGGACCGGGTACTCCCAATACCCCTCGGTGCGTTGCCCAAAGCCTTTCTGCGCATCACCCTCAAGGCCGCGCAACCACTCATCCCCCGGCGCCCGTTCCTGGGCCGCCAGGCGTTGCACCTCCTCCTGCGCCAATTCCTTCAGGCACGCCCGCCCCATCGCCGAATGGAACAGGCTGGCATGCTGCCCAACGATCTGGCAGTTGTTCGGGTAACGCTTGCGCAGCACCTGGGGAATGGCGCTTTCCATCACCTCCAGCCGCTCGCCGTCGAAACACGAAAGGTCGGCCACCAGCCCTGTGCGCTCGCACAACTCCAGCAACAGCGGTGCCGCCCGTTCCACCAGCTGGCGTTTGAAGCGCAACTGGCGGTCACCGAACAGGCACCGTGCACTGAGCCGGTAACGCCGGTCGCTCAGGCCCCGGTACACCCAGCCCTGCTCCTGCAACGTGGCGAGCATGCGTGACGCTGTAGCCTTGGGCAGCGCTGTGAGGTAATGCACTTCCTCCAACCCCAGCGCCTGGTGTTCGCCAAGCAGCTCGACGATGGCCAACGCCCGTTCCACCGAACGAACGCCGCCGCTGTCTGCCGTGATGCCCATGGGTTAGACCTCCTTGTCCGTGCGTGGATGGTCAACAAGCACAGCAAGATACGGGCCGCTCAGCGCACCTGCAGGCTGGGCGGCGGGCAGCGCTGCACCCACCGGGTCAGCTGCTCATGGGCATAGGCAAGCTGCAACACGGCATGGTCGGCCTGGGCCGGGCCTATGATCTGCAGGCCCATCGGCAGCCCCTGGGGGTTGAAACCGACCGGCACGCTCATGCTCGGCAAACCGGCCAGGGTCGGCCCGATGACCACCTCCATCCAGCGGTGATAAGTGTCCATCGTCCGCCCAGCCACCACCTTCGGCCATGGCTCGGCTGCGTCGAAAGGGAACACCTGGGCCGAGGGCAACAGCAGAAAATCGTAACGTTCGAACAATTTGCCCAGTGCCTGGTACCACGCACTGCGGTCTAGCGAGGCCTGGTAAACGGCTGCCGCGCTCAGCGCGAGCCCGCCTTGCACTTCCCATTGCGCCTCGGGCTTGAGCAATGCCCGCCGGGAGGGGTCGGCATAGGCTGCAGCCAGGTTGCCGTGCACCAGGAAGTGGCGATGGGTAAGCCAGCACTGCCACAACCGCCCCAGGTCGAAGCCCGGCTGGCAGGCCTCGACCTCGCAGCCCAGCTCGGCGAAATCGGCCAGGGCCGTTTCGCACAACCCCAGCACCCCATCCTCCATCGGCAAGTAACCGGCATAGTCGCCCAGCCAGCCCACGCGCACGCCCTTGAAGTCCCGCGCCAGCCCCGCCGCGAAATCCCGTGGGCCTTGGTTGATCGACAACGGCACGCGCGGATCGAAGCCGGCCTGCACCGTCAGCAACCGCGCCACATCGGTGACGCTGCGGCCCATTGGCCCCTCGGTGGCCAGTTGCTGGACGAACAGCTCCGGCGTCGGCCCATAGGGCACCCGCCCCTGGGACGGGCGCAGGCCATACACGTTGTTGAACGCCGCCGGGTTACGCAGCGAGCCCATCATGTCGCTGCCATCGGCCACCGGCAGCAAGCGCATGGCCAGCGCCGCGGCGGCGCCGCCACTGCTGCCGCCAGCCACCCGGCGCGGGTCGTAGGCATTGGTAGTGGTGCCGAACAGTGGGTTGTAGCTCTGCGAGCCGAGGCCGAATTCCGGCACGTTGCTCTTGCCGACGATCAGCGCCCCGCTGGCCCGCACCCGCGCCACGCTGATGGCATCATGCGCCGGCACCTGCTCGGCGAACAACGGCGAGCCCAGGGTGGTGCGCAGCCCGGCGGTGGCCGCCAGGTCCTTGATCGCCTGGGGCATGCCATGCATCCAGCCGCGCGACTGGCCGCGTGCCAGCTCCTTGTCACGCACATCCGCCTCGGCCAGCAAGGCCTCGCCGTCGCGCAGCGACACCAGGGCATTGACCTGCGGGTTGCAGCGCTCGATATGCCCCAGGTAGGCCAGCATCACCTCGCGACAGCTCAACTGGCGGGCATGGATGGCCTGGGACAACGCCTCGGCATCCAAGGCAACGATCGGGTCGATGGCTAACGGGTTCACGGTTTTACTCCAAGGTTATAAGCGGCGGCCTTGTCGGCGCGCGGGGCCTCTTTCAAGCAATAAGTGCCCAGCAAGGTCAGCAGGCAGGCGAACAGCACGTAGAACGACGGCGCCACCGGGGTGCCGAGGGCCTGGCTCAGCCAGGTGACGATCAGCGGGGCGAAGCCGCCGAACACCATCACCGCCACGTTGTACGCCACCGACACACCGGTGGAGCGTACCTCCACCGGAAACTGCTCGGCCAGGGCCGTTGGCGCCGGGCCGAAGAAGCCGCCGATGGCCGTGCACAGCAGCAGTTGCATCACCAGCAGGCGTTCGATCGACGGCGCGGCCGCCACCCACACGTACAACGGGTAGACCATGACAAAGAACGCCAGGGTGAAGGCCATCAGCACCGGGCGCCGGCCCAGGCGGTCCGACAGCGCGCCAGCCAGCGGTATCACCACGGTCATCAGGCCCACCGCGAGCATCTGCACCAGCAGTACCTGATCCAGCGGCAGGCCAAGGTTCTTGTGGGCGAAGGTGGGCATGTTCACCAGCACCACGTAGAACGACACCGTCGCGCCACAGGCCAGGCCCATCGACACCAACAGGCTGCGGCGGTGCTCACGCAGCACCTGCACAAGGCTCGGCGCCTGGCCCTTGGCCTGCTTGCGCGCTTGCAGGAACTCCTCGGGCTCCTCCATGTGCTTGCGAATCCACAACCCCACCGGGCCAATCAGCAAGCCCAGCACGAACGGAATCCTCCAGCCCCAGCTGTCCAGGGCCTCGGGCGTGCACAGGTGGGTCACCAGGGCCACCATGGCCGCGCCCGAGAACACCGCCAGGCACTGCCCCACCAACTGCCAGGAGCCATACAGGCCCTTGCGGTTGGCCGGCGCGCTTTCCACCAGGAACGCGGTGGCGCTAGCGTATTCGCCCCCGGTGGCAAAGCCCTGCAGCATGCGTGCAACCACGATCAGCAGCGGCGCGCCCATGCCGATGGCCAGGTAGTTGGGGGCAAAGGCGATCAGTGCGATGGACAAGGTCATCAGGCGGATGATCATCTGCATCGCCGCTTTGCGCCCTTTGCGGTCGGAATAGATACCCAGCAGCACGCCACCGACCGGGCGCATGAAAAAGCCCACGCCAAAGGTGGCCAGGGCCATCAGCAGCGAAGCGTACTCGTCGCCCGAGGGGAAGAACTGGCGGGCGATGATGCTCGCCAGGAAGCCGTACACGATAAAGTCATACCATTCCAGCGCATTGCCAATAACCGCCGCGACCACTTGCCGGGTACGCGACGCGCCTGTTGGGGAAGTCTGCATGGGGAACACTCCATCATCTGTTGACCAGCAACGTTCAGGTGATCGCCCGGGCACGGCTGCGCCCGGGGTCCAACGGCAGGAATCAAAGGGAAGTGTCAGGCCGGTGCGAGCCAGCGCTCGGTCAGCGCGCCCCAGTAGGCGGCCCCGGTCAGCAGGATGTCGTCGTTGAAGTCATAGGCGGGGTTGTGCACCATCGGCCGCTGCACACCGTTGCCGATGAACAGGTAGGCGCCGGGGCAACGTTGCAGCATCCAGGCAAAATCCTCGCTGCCCATCAGCTTGCGGGTGTTGCCATCGACCTTGCCTTCGCCCAGCAGCTCGACGCCAACCTGGTGGGCAAAGGCGTTTTCCGCGGCATGGTTGACCAGCACCGGGTAGGCTGGGCGGTGCTCGATGGTGGCGGTGCAGCCGAAGCTCTGGGCTTGGCTTACGATGATTGCGCGCACCCGCTCCAGGGTTTGCGCCCGCACCTGGGCGTCCAGCGCGCGCAGGCTCAGGCGCAGCAATGCCTGCTGGGGAATCACGTTGGCCGCCTCGCCCGCCTGCAGCGCGCCCACGGTCACCACTGCCGCCTCCTGGGCATCGATATTGCGCGCTACCACTGTTTGCAGGGCCATTACCACACTGGCCGCTGCCACCAGCGGGTCGACCGTCAGGTGCGGCATCGAGCCATGGCCACCAACGCCGTCCAGGGTCACGCTGAGCAAGTCCTGGGAAGCCATCATCGGCCCCTCGCGAAAGCCCAGCTGCCCGGCCGGCAAGCCCGGCATGTTGTGCATGCCGAACAGCGCATCGCAGGGGAAGCGCTCCAGCAGGCCGTCGGCCAGCATCGCCTCGGCGCCGCCCTGGCCTTCCTCGGCGGGCTGGAAGATCAGCGTCAGGGTGCCGTCGAATTGCCGGGTTGCCGCCAGGTAGCGCGCAGCCCCCAGCAGCATGGTGGTGTGGCCGTCGTGGCCGCAGGCGTGCATGCAGCCCTGGTGGCGGCTGCTGTAGGCCGCGCCGGTGGCCTCGATGATCGGCAACGCGTCCATGTCGGCGCGCAGGCCCAGCCGGCGCGTGCTGCTGCCGTTGCGCAGCACGCCGACCACGCCGGTTTTGCCGATGCCGGTGTGCACCTCGTAGCCCCACTGCTTGAGCAGCGTGGCCACCAGCGCCGAAGTGCGGCTTTCCTCGAAGCCGAGTTCGGGGTGGGCGTGAATGTCGTGGCGGATGGCGTGCAGGTCGCTGGCCACGTCGTTCAGCCAGGCCAGGATGTGCTGGTGTTTCAGCATGGGGAATCTCCTCGCGCGGGTGGGTCCCGTTCTTGTTGTTCGCTTGAGATCACGACGGGGAAGGCAGGTCGTGCTTGGCGACAGCTAAACGCGAGTGGCGTGGCAGCACAATCGAATGTTGTTCCACTGGGTGGAACCTGTAGGAGCGGGCTTGACCCGCGAAGCAAGCACCGCGGTGGATGGCACCGGCTGCGCCGGTGTTCGCGGGGCAAGCCCGCTCCTACAGAGGGTGGCGGCGCTCAGCGGATCTTGTAGGTGAAGGTGTTCTTCACATTGGCCACCGCCACCGCCTGCCCGTTCACCACCCTGGGCTGGTAGCGGAAGCGCTTGGCGGCCGCCAGCGATGGCTGGACGAACAGCGGGTGGCACTGGCCGACCACCTGCGGGTCACTCACCTGGCCTTGCGGGGTAACCGTGTAGGTGACCGTGCACTCCCCCTCGATGTTTCGGTCCAAGGCCCGCTGCGGATAATCCGGCGCTTGCTTGGCGATCGGCAGGTATTGGCGGCTGGCAGCTTCAGCGGCTGCACGGGCTTGGGCTTGCGCCGCCGCCTCGCGGGCCTGGGCCTCATGTGCCTGCTGCTGACGCGCCTGCTCCTGCTGGGCCAATTGCTGCTCACGCCTTTGCGCCTCCTCACGCTGTTGCCGGGCCTGTTCCTGGCGTTGCTGTTCGCGCTGTTGCTGCTGCACGCGCTTGAGCGCCATAGCCGCTTCGTCAACCACCGGGGGCTGTGCCTTGGGCCTTGGCGGTTGTGGCTGCTCGACCACCGGTGCAGCCACGGGCGGCGCGACCACTGCAGGTTCAGGCACCGCCACAGGCGCTGGCAGCGCTACCAACTGGGTCTGGATCACCGGTGCCGGCGCAGGAGGCAACAGCGGCGTGGGCGACAAGTTGATCAACAGGTAGGCGAGCCCGGCATGCAGTGCCAGGGCCACACCGAATGCCGCACCATGCTCACGCCAGGCGCGGTTGCCGAAGGTCAGGCTGCTCATGTTCAAGGGGCCTCGGTGATCAGGCCCAGGCGGCTGACGCCACCGCGCTGCAGCTCGGCGATGCCGGCTACCACCGCCGCGTAATCGGTATTACGGTCGGCACGCAGGTACACCTGGGTTTGTGGGTCCTGGGCGACCAGGGCGGCGATCTTCTCGCGCATCTGCGCGGTGTCCACGGCGCTGTCGGTCTGCCGGGTGGCATCGACCTCATGGCCCAGGTTCCAGTAGTAACTGCCATCGGCCTTGACCGACAGGGTGACGATGCGCTGCTGGCCGGGCGCTGGCAGCGCCTCTGCCGCCACCTTGGGCAGTTCGATCTGCACGCCCTGCACCAGCATCGGCGCAGTGACCATGAAGATCACCAGCAGCACCAGCATCACATCGATGTAGGGCACCACGTTCATTTCGGCCTTCAGGCCATGCTTGCGCACAGGTTTGGCGAGCATCGCGCGTTCCTCCTCAGGCCGCTGCCGCCAGGCTGCCCGCCTGGCCTTGCAGGCGCCGCTGCAAGCGGCCCTGCAGTTCGTTGCCAAAGGCGTAATAGCGGCCAATCAGGGTTTGGCTGCTGGCCGAGAAGCGGTTGTAGGCCATCACCGCCGGAATCGCCGCGAACAGGCCGATGGCGGTCGCGATCAGCGCCTCGGCGATGCCGGGGGCCACGGTGGAAAGGGTCGCCTGCTGCACCTGGGACAGGCCAAGGAACGCATTCATGATGCCCCACACCGTGCCAAACAAGCCGATGTAGGGGCTGACCGAGCCGACCGTGGCGAGGAATGGCAGGCCTTGCTCCAGGCGCTCCTCCTGCTCGGCAATGGCCACCAGCAGGCCACGCTCGACGCCTTCGAGCACGCTGTCAGGCTGCTGGCCTGGCTGCAACTGCTGGAAGGCCTGGTAGCCGGCGACGAAGATCCGTTGCAGGCCGGCATCGGTGTGCGGCTGTTGCGCCTTGAGGCCCTGGTACAGCTGGCCGACCTCGTTTTCGCGGAACTGCTTGAGAAACGCCTTGCTGTGCGCTTGGCTGCGGCGCAGGCGGGTGCCGCGCTGGATGATCAGGTACCAGCTGAGCAGCGAGGCCAGGACCAGGCACAGCATCACGGCCTGGACCACCAGGCTGGCGTCGCTGACCAGGCTCCAGAGCGTGGTGTGTTCGAGCGGAGTCGGGGTTTGCATTGCAGCTATCCTTTCAGTTCGGTTCACAGTCAAAGGCAATCAGGTTGCGCCGGCATGACAGGCCGGGCGATCAATTCAGCCCCAGGGCCTGGGCCACAGCCGCCCAGGGCACGTATTTGTAGTTCTGCTTGCCTTCGGGCATGCGCTTGCGCCCGTCCTGTACCACCAGCAAGCCTTCGGCCCAAGGCCCGCCGAGGTTGGCCGAGGTCACTTCCAGGCCATCGGTTTCCGAGGCGCCGTCGATGCCCAAGGCGCCATTGAGGCCGACCTGGAAGCTGCCTCGCAGGCGATACGGAGGGGCGGCATCGACCACCACGTAGCGGTCGTTACCCTGGCTGGAAACCACCAGGTAGTCGCCGCCCTTGCCGTGGTACAGCGCCAGGCCTTCGATGTCGTCCTGCACCGGGCCACCGACACCGAGCACTTTGTCCAGTTGGGTCGAGCCCTCGGCGCGGGCGTCCAAGGCCCACACCGCGACATCTTCCTCGGCGATGAACAGGCGCTGGCTACGGTCATCGGCCACGCAGCCTTCGGACTGGGTCGCGGTGCTGAAGCTGCGCACCAGCGTGCCGGTCACCTGGCCATTGCTGGCATCGAGCCGGTACTGAACGAAACGCCCGTCCTTGTCGTTGGCGATGGCGTGGATGGCCTGTTCGCTGTCCTTGAACAGGCACAGGCCGTAGATTTCCTTGAGCTCGGTCGGCACCTGGCCGATGTCGCTGAGCTCGCCACTGGCCGGATCAATGGCGAACAGGTGCAGGCTGTTACGGTCGCGGTTACTGGCCACGGCCAGGTCAACCAGGTGCGCGCCGTACTGGAAACCGCCGCGGACGTCGACATTGTTCAGCCGCCCGACCCTGAGGTCCTGCAGCTGCTTGCCCTGCAGGTCGTAGGCCAGCAGCCCGCCCTTCTTGTCGGTGCCAAACACACGGCTCAACGCCGGTTGGCGGGGGTGAACCCAGATGGCTGGGTCATCTGCCGCATCGCCCAGGCTTGGAACACCGTCGGTTTGCACCAACGCCTTGACCTGCGCCACCGGCGGCTGGCTGTGCGGCGCTTGCGGCGCCCAGCCCAGCACCCCGCGGTGGGTGCCTTGGTCGTCGGCCAGCAGCAGCTCCAAGCCCTTGCCGGCGACACGCGCGCTGACCTGCTCTGGCTCCTTTAGCCCTTGCAGGCTGAGGGTGCCAGCGCGCAGCCATTGCCCGGCGCTGCGCTGGTAGAGGTGCAAGGCCCTGGCGGCGGGGTCCAGTGCCAGCAAGCCACCCGGTACCACGGCCATGCCTGCAACCGCCTTGGCCAGGCCACCGAACGGTGCCACCAGGTCTACCGGTTCGCGCAGCAAGGGGGCTTCTGCAGCCGCTGGGTAGCGCCACAGGCCAACGTTCTCTTCGTTGATGAACAGGCTGTGGCTGGCGTCATCCACCTGGCAGAAGGCACTTTGCGGCGGCAGGCTCAGGCTGCGCACCAGGCGTGCCTCGGCAAGCGGCTGGGCGTGTTCGGCAACCAACCACTGCTCGCCGATACCCTCCTCGCCCACCAGGAACAGAAAATCGTTGGCGGCGCTGTCGCGGTACAGGCACAGGCCTTCGATGGCATAGCGCGTGGCGGGCAGGTAGTGCGGCGCGCCCCAGCCGCTTGATGCATCGAAACGCGCCAGCAAAGCCTGCTGGCGTTGCTTGTCGAGCGTGGCGACCAGCAGGCCATCACCCTCGGCACGGTGGTCGAGGGTTTCGAAGCGGCCGGGCAACTCGCCCAGCACGCGGCCCTGGCCATCGAGCACTTGCAACGCCTTGGCAGCCAGTTGCAGGCGCCCGCCCTGCTTCAGTGCAGGCGCCGGCGCAAGCCACTGGCTGGCCTGGGCGTCAATCGGGGTGCGTTCCAGGGTCAGGCTTGGCGCGGCACTGGCGGCGCCTTGGGCCAGGGCAACGGACAACCCCAGCATGGACAAGGTGAACATACGCATGAGCAGGCAAAATCCCTAAAAGGCTGCGAATCAGAAATGGGTGAGCGTCAGGCCGATCTTGTAGGTCGGGCCGTATTCCTCGTACTGGGCGTTGTAACGTCGGTGGCCGCTGTACACGTAATAAGGCTCGTCAAAGATGTTCTGGGCCTCGAAGGTCAGCTGCAGCTCAGGGGTGAGGAAGTAACCGGCCTTGAAGTCGACATGCACCTGGTCGTCGGCGTACTGGTCGTGGGCCTTGTCGTCGAGGGCTGCAACCTCCAGCAGGTAGCCGGACTTGTAGTTGGCCGCCAAGCGCAGGTTGAGGCGGTCGTTTTCCCAGCCGAGCATGACGTTGCCCACGGTGTCGGACTGGTTCGGCAGGTCGATGCCACGCTTGCCGCCCGCGCCTTCGAGGGTTGCGTGGGATTTGCTCAGGGTCAGGTTGGCGCCGACCAGCAGGCCGTTCCACGGTGCCGGCAGCCAATCGAACTTCTGCGAGTAGGCCAGTTCCAGGCCGTACAGCCTGGCACCACCGCCGTTCTCGAAGGTCAGCGCCTCGTCGAAGTCAACCCAGTCGCCGGTGCCGGCCAGGTCGGTGCTGTAGATGAAATGGTCGATGTCCTTGTAGAACAGGAACGCCGAGGCGGTGCCGGCACGCCCCATGTAGTGCTCGATGCCGAAGTCCAGGTTCATCGACTCCAGCGGTTTGAGCGTGGGGTTGCCGAACGAGGCGTCGCTGTCGTCGATGACGAAGCCTGGGGCCAGCTGGCCAAAGGTCGGGCGCACCACGGTGTTGGTCCAGGCGGCGCGCAGCGCGGTGGCCGGCGTCAGCTGATAGCGCGCATGCAAACCCGGCAACCAGTGGTCGTAACGGTTGCTGCTGTCGATGCTTTCGTACACGCCATCGCGCAGGCCGGTGCCTTTGGCGTTGAACTTGGTGCCCTCGTAGCGCAAGCCGGCGATCAGGCGCAGGTCGCCGATATCGACGGTGTTCATCAGGTAGGCGGCGTTGATGTCTTCGCGCATGTCGAAGTCGTTGATGCGCGACGCTTCCTCGTCGTAATACGCCGCCCGGTCGAGGCTGCCGATCAGGCCTTTGATGGCGCTGGCACTGATGCCATTGCCGTAGTTGCCCAGGGCGTAGTCGACATTGCCGCCCTGGTAATTGGCCAGGCTGACATCGTCGAAGTCGTCATACACCCAGGTTTCGGTGTCGCTGGTCTTGTCGCGGCGGCTGAGCTTGCCACCGAACTTGACCTGGGCGGCATCGGCGAAATCGTAGTCGCGGGCCAGGTCCAGGCGGATGTTCTTTTCCTGGTCCTTGCCGCTGACCTTTTCCCATTCCACTTCATCGAGGGTGAAGCGGGCCGGGTCGTAGAACGCGCTGCCCACGCTCAGGCGCGGCTTGCGCGTGCCGTCGAAACCCACCTCGTCAAAATCGCCAACGAACTTGGCGCCGGCAATGCCGCCGGGGTCTTTCTCGGTGGCCTGGCTGTAGCCGGCTTGGGCACTGACGGTCCAACGGTCGATCAGGCGCTCGCCGCCCAGCACATAAGATTGGATTTCCTGGGTGTCTTCACGCGACTTCAGGTCACGCCAGCCTTCGGCTTCGCCACGCTGGCCGCTGCCTTGCGGGTCGGCGAACTCCAGCCCTTGGGCATTGCGCGTTTCGGTGTCCTTGAACTTGCTGTAGAGGGTGCGCAGGTAATAGCTGGAAAAATCGTCGGGCTGGTAGTCGAAGTTCAGGCCCAGGCCGGTGCGCTCGCGGGTGATTTGGTAGTCGCGGGCTTCGACTTCCTCAAGCCGGGCGCCATCGTCGAAGTCCCATTTGCCACCCGTTTCGACGTTGTCGGAGCCGAACTTGCGCTTCTGCCAGCTGAACGCCGCGGCCACGCCGAAGTTGTTCACGCCATCACCCAGGCTGAAGCGGTCGCTCACCGCGCCGGAGAATTTCGGGCTGTTGCGGCTGACGTTGGTGTCGTGGCTGGCTTCGCCGCTGAGGGTATAGAACAGCCCGTCATGGTCGAAGGCCGACAGGCTTTCCACTTCGATGGTGCCACCGAGCGAGTTGGCGTCCATGTCGGGGGTCAGGGTCTTGACCACCGACAGCGACTGCACCAGCTCAGCCGGCAGCACGTCCAGTGCCACGGCGCGGCGGTCGCCTTCAGGCGCCGGGACCAGGGTGCCGTTGATGGTCACGCTGTTGAGGTCCGGGGCAATGCCGCGCACGCTGACGAAACGGCCTTCGCCCTGGTCGCGCTCCACCGACAGGCCGGGAATGCGCTGCAAGGCTTCAGCCGCGTTGTCGTCGGGCAGTTGGCCGACGCCATCGGCATGCACCACGCTCTTGATGCTGTCGGCGGTTTTCTGCTCGCGCAGCGCCTTGTCGATGCTGGCGGCCTGGCCAATCACCTCGACCCGCTCGACCACCTCGTCCTCGGCCCAGGCCGGTGTGGCGGTGATGGCGACGGTCAGCAGGCTGACCCTGAATCCGGCATTGCGGATGTGACGAAACGGCATTGCCACCTTGGAACCCTCGCTTGCAGTGGCCCGGTGAGCCCGGGAATGGCAGCGAAAGCTAGGAAGAGTGTGTGGCACTTACGTGACAGGGGGGCGGGCACGCTGGCTGAAATGGCCGGATTCATGGGGTTTTCGTGGGGAATTGAGCTGAAATGACCTGGGCGCAAGGTGAGTCGTGGCATTTTGGGCGCTTGGAAATCGAGCGCCGCGCCGGCGGCGGGTGCTCGCCCAGGCGCAGAAAAACGCCAAGGCATGCACCAATCACCTGAGCCCAATCGACCCCCCTGCCGGTAACCGAACCGTCATCCGCCTTTGTTTCCTTTGCGCCCCATCACGCCGTTCGGGCTCACCGAGGAAAACCCATGCACCGCCCCCTGCTACTCGCCACCCTGCTCTGCGCCACCCTCGCCCACGCCAATGCCGATAGCGCCGTGCCGCGCTCGCCCGGCCAGCCCTACGCCGCCGGCACATTGGCCGACCGAATCGTGCTCACCCCAGGCCAGGACGCCGCCACGCAAATGGCGATCAGCTATCGCACCGACCTGGCCCAGGCCGATGCCGTGCTCGAACTCGGCCCCGCCCTGGCCGGCCCTTCGCTGGCGGCCAAGGCCAGCGCACTGGGCGGCACCACCCAGCGCCTGGACAGCGACAACGGCCCGGCCAACTACCACCAGGTACGGCTGGAGCACCTGCAACCGGGCACGGCCTACGTGTACCGGGTCAAAGGCAGCGCCGGCTGGAGCGAATGGCACCAGTTCCGCACGGCCCAGGCCGCTTTCGCACCGTTCTCGTTCATCTACCTGGGCGATACCCAGAACGACATCCTCGCCATCGCCTCGCGCACCATCCGCCAGGCCCTGCGTAGCGTGGCGCAACCGGCCCTGGTGGTGCATGCCGGCGACCTGGTGGCTTCGCGCGACGACCTTGCCCACGACGATGAATGGGGCGAATGGAACCAGGCCGGTGGCTGGGCATACGCGGCGATCCCGCAACTGACCGCGTTCGGCAACCACGAGTACCTGGAAACCCTGAACCCTGACGGCAGCGAAAGCCGCAGCCTCAGCCCCCATGTACCCGCGCAGTTCGCCCTGCCGCGCAACGGCGCGCCTGGCGTGGCCGCCACCAGCTACTTCAGCGATTACCAGAACGTGCGCTTCGTGGTCCTGGACGGCACCTCGGCGCTGGACCTGGGCACCCTGCAGGCGCAGACCGCGTGGCTGGAAAACGTGCTCAAAGCCAGCAAGGCACGCTGGAACATCGTGGTCATGCACCAGCCGGTCTACACCTGCGCCCGCCCCGAAGACACCGAGCCGCTCAAGGCCGCCTGGCAACCCCTGCTGGAACGCTACAAGGTCGACCTGGTGCTGCAAGGCCACGACCACTGCTACAGCCGCCTGACCCACGCCCAAGGGCGTCAGGCCACCCGCGCCGCGCAGCAGGCGAAGCAGGCCATTGGCCCGGTGTACATGGTGTCGGTGACCGGGTCGAAAATGTACGGGCTCAACGACCGCGCCCGCAACCAGCCGGACCGCACGGCGGAAGACACGCAGCTCTACCAGGCCGTTTCCGTCGAGCGCGAGCGCTTGCAGGTTCGTACCTATTCGGCCGATGGCCGGCTGTATGACGCCTTCGATATCAACCGCGACGCCAAGGGCCGCAAGTTCCTGCACGAACCCAAGCTGGCACTGGCCAGCGAACGCTACTGCCAGGCCGATATGGGGCCAGACGGCCTGCCGTGCACGGCGCGGGGCAAGTGAGCGTCATCGGATTGAGATAAAGCCCTTGCATGCTGCATCGCACGTAGGCCCGCCGCCATCCTTTGTAGGAGCGGCGGTGCGGCGATCCGACTTGCCCCGCGAACACCGGCGCAGCCGGTGCCATGCACCGCGGTGCTTGCTTCGCGGGTCAAGCCCGCTCCTACAGGATTCTCCGTTAAATCAGCTATTTGCGATTTGTTCCCTGAGCGCGGGTTTACCTGCGAAAGGGCCGGTACTGGCGACAACAAGACCACAGGACACCCCATGCCTCTCAGATCCCTCTTCAAGCAACACGGCCTGACCCTGGCCGGCCTGCTCCTGGCCGCCAACGCCGGCCTGCTCATCTACCTGGCCGCAGGCACGATCAAGGCCTGGGCCGAGATCAACTGGATGGACGTTGCCGGTGAAGGCGGCACCTGCCTGATCCTCTGTGGCTGGCTGGTGATGCTGCTGCACGGGCGCCCCGCCGGCCGGGTCACCCGCCTGCTGTCCCTGGGCTTGTGCTTCACCGCCTTCTCGATGTGGATGGACACCCTCGACGAGTTCATCCGCCTGCCCCCCGAAGCGGTCTGGGACAACTGGCTGGAAACCGCGCCGATGCCATTGGGCATGCTGTTGCTGACCCTGGGCATGTACCACCTGCAACAGGAGCAGCACGCCATCACCGCGCAGATGCGCAAGCGCGAGCAGTTGTTCCGCGAGCACCGCCTGTTCGACCACCTCACCCCGCTGTCCGGCGCCCAGTATCTGCGCCAGCACCTGCAACAGGCGCTGGCCAAGGCCGCCAGCGAGCAACAGGCGCTGTCGTTGATCGCCATCGACCTGGATGACTTCAGCCAGGTCAACCAGCGTTACGGCCAGGATGAAGGCGACCTGGTGCTGCAGGTGGTCGCCCAGTTGCTGCTGCTCAACCTGCGCCAGCAAGACATGCTCTGCCGCCTGGCCGGCGACCGCTTCGTCGCGGTGCTGCCGAACACCGGTGAGCGTCAGGCCCAAGCCATGGCGCAAGCCCTGGGCCAGAGCATCGCCCACCTAGCCCATCACACCAGCCGCCATGGCGAACGCTTGCACCTGGCGGCAACGGTGGCCAGCGTGATGGCGCTGGACGAAGACCCGCCGCACTTGCTCAAGCGCCTCAACCAGGCCCTGGCTCAGGCCAAGCCCCGCCAGGCGCGCCGGGCATGAACGGCTACGACGGCGACAGCCGCTTCATCACCGCCCACCACCTGCCCGCCGCGCTGATCGACCTGGCCCGCTCGCGGCAGATCGACACCCACCATTTGCTGCGCGGTTGCGGGCTGTTCTACGACGACATCATCACCGGCCAGGCCCGGCTCAGCCCCCAGCAGTTCCTGCGCCTGATCGCCAATGCCCAACGCCTGCTCGGCGCCGACGACAGCAGCTTTCTCTACGGCCAGCGCCTGTGGCCCGGGCACTACGGCGCTGCCAGCCTGTTGCTGGAGCAGGCCGACCACCTGTTGCAGGCGCTGGAGCGCATCGCCCAGTACCGCGCACTGTTGTCGCCCCTGCTCAGCCCGGTACTGCGCCTGGATGAACACCACCTGCACCTGTATTGGCGCGAAAGCTGCGCAATTGGCGAGCAGAGCCGCTTCCTGCTGGAGGCCAGCATGACCGCGGTGGTGGCCCTGGCTCGCCGTCAGCAACAGGAAAAGTTGCCCTGGCGCTTCCAGTTCAGCCACGCCGAGCCGGCCTATGTCGAACAATACTGGGTACACCTGGGCGATGCCGTGGCCTTCGGCTGCCCGTCCACGGTCATGAGCCTGCCCCGCGAATACCTGCTACGCGCCTGGCCTGGCGCTGGCTCCACCGCCCAGCAGGTGGCCCGCCAGCACTGCGACGCGCAGCTGGCGGCCTGGGGTTGGCAGGTGAGTTTTCTCGACCTGGTGTACGAGTACCTGCACGGGCTGATTCGCCAGCCGTTGAACCTGGAGCGTGTGGCCGCCGCCTTCGGCACCAGCCCTGCCTCGTTCAAGCGCCGCCTGGCCCGCCATGGCTCGAATTTCCAGGAGCAGCTGGACCGGGTGCGCCGCGACCAGGCGCTGTACCTCTACCAAGTCAAGGGCTACAGCAACGATGAAGTGGCGCAGTACCTGGGCTTCAGCGACAGCACCAACTTCCGCCGCTCGTTCAAGCGCTGGACCGGGCGGGTGCCCAGCGAGCTGGCGTTGCTGGCGGACTGGCAAGGCGCCGGCTGAACTACACTTGCCAGGCTTCGCCAACCCACTGGAGGTGCCTCATGAGCAATGCCACTCCCTTCACCGGCTGGGCCGCCACCGCCGCCGGCGCGCCGCTGGAGCGCTACAGCTACGACCCTGGCAGCCTGGCGGCCGACGATGTAGAAGTTGCCGTGGAATACTGCGGCGTGTGCCATTCCGACCAGTCGATGATCGACAACGAATGGGGCGTCAGCCGCTACCCGTTCATTCCCGGCCATGAAGTGGTTGGCCGCATCGAAGCCGTGGGCAGCGCCGTGCGGGGGCTGCAGGCGGGCCAACGGGTCGGTGTTGGCTGGTACAAAGGCAGTTGCATGCACTGTGCGCCCTGCATGGAAGGCGCGCACAACCTGTGTGGTTCGGTGCAACCGACCATCATTGGCAGCAACGGCGGTTTCGCCGACCGCATCCGGGCGCATTGGGCATGGGCGGTCCCGCTGCCAGAAGGGCTCGACCCGGCGCTGGCCGGGCCATTGTTCTGCGCAGGCTCCACGGTGTTCAACCCGCTGCTGGCGTTCGATGTGAAGCCCACCGATCGCGTCGGCGTGGTCGGCATCGGTGGCCTTGGCCACTTGGCCCTGCGTTTTCTCAATGCCTGGGGTTGCGAGGTCACGGCCTTCACCTCATCGCTGGCCAAGCAGGAGGAAGCCAAGCGCCTGGGCGCGCACAAGGTGGTGGCGTCTACCGACAGCGCGGCGCTGCAGGCAATCGCCGGAACGCTGGACTTCCTGCTGGTGACGGCCAACGCCAACCTCGACTGGACGGCCATGATCGGCACCTTGCGCGACCGTGGCCGGGTCAATTTCGTTGGCGTGGTGCCGGGAGCGATCCCGGTGCATGTGTTCAACCTGATACCGCAGCAGAAAAGCCTCTCTGCCTCCCCGGTCGGCTCGCCGGCAGGGACGGCGAAAATGCTCGAATTCTGTGCTCGGCACCAGATTTTGCCGCAGGTTGAGATGTTCCCGATGAGCCGGGTGAACGAGGCGATCGAGCACCTGCGCAGCGGCAAGGCGCGGTATCGGATCGTGTTGGATGCGGGGGCTTGAGATTGTGGGGTATGGCGAACGATTGCAGCGCCTGTGGCATGGCGAACGATTGCCAGCGCCTGTGAGATCGAGCGCCGCCCGCGCGGCGCTTCGCGAGCTGCGCTCGCTCCTACGTTTGTTTCGGGCCAGTGAATCCTGGGGCATTTGCGCGCGAACGCTTTGGCGCATGGCACAACACCGCGTCGTACAAACAAGGCGGACGCGCGCATTTCACAGGCATAACTGGCCCGAAACAAACGTAGGAGCGAGCGCAGCTCGCGAAGCGCCGCGCGGGCGGCGCTCGATCTCACAGGCGCCCCAGTTCCCAAGCCAATCCCCCTGACGTACAGTCTCCCCCATGGACAAATACGCCCCCCGCCAGTGGCTCCCCCACGAAAAACCCAGCCTCCCCGGCTCGCCCTCCACGCCCCTGCACACCCCAGCCAAGCGCCTGGCCTACGGCGTGGTCGGCCTGCTGGTGGCGATCACCGGCGGCCTGGGCAACGCACTGGTCACCGCCAACCTGGTATTCCTGCAAGGCGCCCTGGGTGCCACCAGCGCCGAAATGGCCTGGCTACCCGCCGCCTATGTCATGACCAACGTCTCGATCAACCTGCTGCTGGTGAAATTCCGCCAGCAGTTCGGCCTGCGCGCCTTCACCGAGGTATTCCTGGTGCTGTACGCCTTGGTCACCTTCGCCCACCTGCTGGTCAACGACCTCAACTCGGCCATCGCCGTGCGCGCCGCCCACGGCATGGTCGGTGCCGCGCTCAGCTCGCTGGGCCTGTACTACATGATCCAGGCCTTTCCCGAACGCTGGCGGCTCAAGGCCATGGTGCTGGGCCTTGGCGCCTCGCAACTGGCCCTGCCCCTGGCGCGGATCTTCTCCGAAGACCTGCTGCAGATCGCCGAGTGGCGCGGCCTGTACCTGTTCGAACTGGGCCTGGCACTGGCAGCGCTGGGCTGCGTGCTGATGCTCAAGCTGCCCCCCGGCGACCGCTTCAAAACCTTCGAGCCACTGGACTTTCTCACCTTCACCCTGATGGCCAGCGGCACCGCCCTGCTCTGCGCGGTGCTGTCGCTCGGGCGCATCGACTGGTGGCTGGACGCCCCGTGGATCGGCGTCGCCCTGGCAGCGTCCATCGCCCTGGTGCTCTCAGGCCTGGCCATTGAACACAACCGCCAGAACCCGCTGCTGATGACGCGCTGGCTGGGCAGTGGGGCCATCATCCGCCTGGGCCTGTGCGTGGTCCTGATCCGCATGGTTACCTCCGAGCAGTCCACCGGCGCCGTCGGCTTCCTGCAGGCCCTGAACATGGGCAGCGAGCAAATGCGTGCGCTGTACTGGGTGATGCTGCTGGGCGCCGTGGCGGGCCTGGCCACCAGCGCCCTGACCATTGCCCCGACCCACCTGATCATCCCGCTGTTCATCTCGCTGGCCGCCATGGCCACCGGCGCCTTCATGGACAGCAGCTCAAGCAACCTCACGCGCCCGGCACAGATGTACCTCAGCCAGTTCCTGCTGGCCTTCGGCAGCACCTTTTTCCTCGGCCCGTCGATGGCCCTGGGCATCAGCCACGTGCGCGCCAACCCGCGCAACCTGGTGAGCTTTTCGGTGCTGTTCGGCATCTGCAACAACCTGGGCGGCCTGATCGGTGCAGCCTTGCTCGGCACCTTCCAGACCTGGCGCGAGAAATTCCATTCCAGCCACCTGATGGACCGCCTCAGCTACCTGGAACCGCTGGTCAACGCCCGCGTGCAAAGCAGCGGCGCCAGTTACACCGGAGTCATCGCCGACCCGGCGCTGCGCAGCGAGGCCGGCCTGCGCGCACTGGCCAGCGCGGCCACCCGCGAGGCCAACGTGATGGCCTATAACGATGTATTCATGCTGATCGGCAGCATCGCCGTGCTGACCATGATCTGGATTACTATTCGCGGTTCCTGGCTGCGCTACAAGGCCCGCCAGGCCGCTTCACAAGACGCCACCAGCGGTACTGCCAAGCGATGACCGAAGAAACCCGCAGCACCACCACCACGGCCCTTGCCGAAACCCCGGAAGGTGTCGCTCCGCCCAGCGAACCCAGCAGCCCGGTACGCACCCGCCGGGTCCGCATCCTCTCCACCGTCAGCTTCGCCTGCGTGGCCCTGGCCGGTATCCTGCTGGTGCTCTACGCCTGGCGCCTGCCGCCATTCAGCAGCGCCATCGAGAGCACCGAGAACGCCCTGGTACGCGGCCAGGTGACGATCATCGGGCCGCAGCTGAGCGGCTACATCGTCGACGTGCCGGTGCACGACTTCCAGTTCGTCAAGGCCGGCGACCTGCTGGTGCAACTGGACGACCGTATCTACAAGCAGCGCCTGGCTCAGGCCATCGCCCAGTTGCAACAGCAACAGGCATCGCTGGCCAACAACCTGCAGCAACGCAACAGTGCCGAGGCCACCATCGCCCAGCGCCAGGCGGCCATTGGCGACGCCCAGGCCCAGGCCACCAAGGCCAAGGCCGACCTCAGCCGCAGCCAGGCGTTGGTCAGCGACGGCTCGGTGTCGCGCAGCACCCTGGACCTGTCCCGCGCCAGCGAGGCCGCAGCCGTGGCCAGCCTGGCCCAGGCCAAGGCTGCGCTGGAAATCGCCCGCCAGGACCGCGAAACGGTCATCGTCAACCGCGCGGCCCTGGAAGCGGCCGTGGAAAACGCCAAGGCCGCCGTGGAGCTGGCCCGCATCGACCTGGACAACACCCGCGTCACCGCCCCCCGCGACGGCCAGCTGGGGCAGATCGGCACACGCCTGGGCGCCTACGTGAACTCCGGCGCCCAGCTCATGGCGCTGGTGCCCGACACCTTGTGGGTGATCGCCAACATGAAGGAAACCCAAATGGCCGACGTGCGCATCGGCCAGGCGGCCACCTTTACCGTCGATGCCCTGAACCACCTGAAACTGCGCGGCCATGTGCAGCAGATTTCCCCAGCCACCGGCTCGGAGTTCGCCCTGCTGCAGGCCGACAACGCCACCGGCAACTTCGTCAAGATCGCCCAGCGCATCCCGGTGCGCATCACCGTGGATGCCGACCAGCCCGAAGCCCGGCACCTGCGCCCGGGCATGTCGGTGGTGGTGAGCATCGATACCCGCCCGGTGGAATGAACGGACCATGCAACTGAACAACCTGATCCGCCGCCTGGACCTGGTCACCCTGCAACTGTTCGTAGCCGTGCATGAAGAAGGTAGCCTGACCCGCGCCGCAGCGCGGGAGTCGATTGCCCTGTCGGCGGCCAGCAAGCGCCTCAACGAGCTGGAAAGTGCCCTCGGCTCGCCGCTGTTCCTGCGCCAGGCGCGCGGCATGCAACTGACCCCAGCCGGCGAAACCCTGCTGCACCATGCCCGGCGCATGCTGTTCAACCTGGAGAAAATCGGCCTGGAGCTGGGCGAGCACCTGCAAGGCGTGCGCGGTTATGTGCGCATGCTCGCCAACTTGTCGGCGATCATCCAGTTCCTGCCTGAGGACCTGGCCGAATTCAGCGGCCACCATGTGCAGATCAAGGTCGACCTGGAAGAGCGCCCGAGCAACGGCGTGGTACAGGGCCTGCTCGACGGCGTGGCCGACCTGGGTATCTGCTCGGGCGACTGCGACACCCGCGAACTGCACGCAGTGCGCTACACGCGGGACCAATTGGTGCTGGTGGTGCGTGAAGGGCATGCGCTGGCCGACCAGCCCCGGGTAGCCTTTGCCGACACCCTGGAGAATGATTTCGTCGGCTTGCATTCCGCCAGCTCGATCAACATGCGCACCGTCGAGGCCGCACGCCGGGCGGGCAAGGTACTGCGCCTGCGCATCCATGTGCCGAGTTTCGATGCAGTGTGCCGCATGGTGCAGGCGGACATGGGTGTGGGTGTCCTGCCGCGCAAGGCCTTTGAGCTGTTTGGCGGGGCTTTGGGGTTGCGCGCGGTGGCGCTGAGCGACGACTGGGCCGAGCGGGAGCTGCTGCTGGTGGTGCGCGAGCTGGAAGCGTTGTCGCCGGTGAGCCGGATGTTGTTCGAACATTTGCGTGGGGACCAGGATTAGTGTCTTCCTGTACCGGCCTCTTCGCGGGGCAAGCCCGCTCCTACAAGCGAAGAGGCCACCACAGGTAAGCCTCGACCCTTCGCAAATCGCGAACGGTAGTTGCCCACACAGGGTTGGTGCCCCGCCCCCCGCCCGCCTTACCCTCCACCTCAAAGTCCAAGAACAATGAGGTACGCAACATGCCTGCTCCCCTCGAAGGCATTCGGGTGCTGGAAATCGGTACGCTGATTGCCGCCCCGTTTGCCGCCCGCCTGCTCGGTGAATTCGGCGCTGACGTGATCAAGATCGAAGCCCTGGGCCAGGGCGACCCTCTTCGCAAGTGGCGAAAGCTGCACCACGGCACCTCCCTCTGGTGGTACCTGCAATCACGCAACAAGAAGTCCCTGGCCCTGGACCTCAAGGCCGCCGAAGGCTTGAACATCGTCAAGCAACTGCTCCAGGACACCGACGTCCTGATCGAAAACCTACGCCCCGGCGCCTTGGAAAAGCTCGGCCTGGGCTGGGACGTGTTGCATGCACTGAACCCACGCCTGACCCTGGTGCGCATTTCCGGGTATGGCCAGAGCGGCCCCTACCGCGACCGCCCAGGCTTCGGCGCCATTGGCGAGGCCATGGGCGGCATCCGCTACACCACCGGCGAACCCGGCGCTGCACCCGCCCGCGCCGGGGTCAGCCTGGGCGACTCGCTGGCCTCGCTGCATGCGGTGATGGGGGCGTTGCTGTCGCTGTTCAATGTGCGCGCCAACGGCGGCGTCGGCCAGGTGGTCGATGTGTCGCTGGTGGAAAGCGTGTTCAACCTGATGGAAAGCCTGATCCCCGAATACGACCTGCTCGGCCATGTGCGTGAGCGCAGCGGCGGCGCCCTGCCCGGCATCGCCCCGTCGAACACGTATCGCACCGCAGACGGCGCCTTCGTGGTGATTGCCGGCAACAGCGACCCGATTTTCCGCCGCCTGATGCAAACCATCGGTCGCCCCGATTTGGCCGATGCCCCCGAGTTCGCCCACAACGACGGCCGCGCCGCCCAGGCCAGGCTGCTCGACGACGCCATCGAACATTGGACCCGCCAGCATTCGATCGACGCCGTGCTGGTCGCGCTGGAGCAGGCCGAAGTGCCCGCCGGGCGCATCTACTCGGTGGCCGACATCGTCAACGACCCGCACTATCAAGCCCGCGACATGCTGCTCGACAGCCAGTTGCCCGATGGCACCCACGTGCGCATGCCCGGCATCGTGCCCAAGCTCTCGGCCACCCCAGGCCGGGTCGACTGGCAAGGCCCGGCGCTGGGCGAGCACACCGACGCGGTGCTGGGCCAGCTGGGCCTGGGTGCCGACGCCATCGCCCGCCTGCGCGAACAGGGGGTGGTGCAATGATTGCGCTCAACCCTGACCATCTGGTGATCCAGGAAGTTGCCCCGCGTGACGGCCTGCAGATCGAACCGACCTGGGTGCCCACCGACGCGAAGATCGCCTTGATCAACAGCCTTTCCCAGCTGGGCTTCAACCGCATCGAGGCCGGCTCGTTCGTTTCGCCCAAGGCCATCCCGATGCTGCGCGACGGCGATGAGGTGTTCCGCGGCATCCACCGCCAGGCGGGGGTCATCTATGTCGCGCTGATCCCCAACCTCAAAGGCGCCGAGCGCGCCCTGGCGGCGGGCGCCGACGAATTGAACCTGGTGCTCTCGGCCAGCCAGTCGCACAACCTGGCCAACATGCGCATGCGCCGCGAACAATCCCTGGCCGGTTTCGCTGAGATCGTCCAGGCCGTGCAGGGGCGCCCGGTCAGCCTCAATGCCACGGTGGCAACCGCATTCGGCTGCCCGTTCGAAGGCCAGATCGACGAGGACCTGGTGCTGCGCCTGCTCGATGCCTACCTGGAACTGGGCGTACAGGGCGTGACCCTGGCCGACACCACCGGCATGGCCAACCCGCGCCAGGTGGAACGCCTGGTGCGGCGCAGCCTGCAACGGCTGCCGGCAAACATGCTCACCCTGCATTTCCACAACACCCGTGGCCTTGGCCTGTGCAACGTGCTGGCCGCCTATGAAGCCGGGGCGCGCCGGTTCGATGCCGCACTGGGCGGGCTCGGCGGCTGCCCGTTCGCCCCGGGTGCTTCGGGCAACATCTGCAGCGAGGACCTGGCCAACCTGTGCGCGGAAACCGGCATCCCCACCGGCATCGACCTGGACGGCCTGCTGCAACTGGCCCGAAGCCTGCCTGCCCTGCTCGGCCACGACGTTCCCGGGCAACTGGCCAAGGCCGGGCGCAACGGCGACCTGCACCCACTGCCTGCCGGCTTGCCGGCCTGAATCACCGTATTACCCAGGGGCCTGGCCCCACCAGACAACAAGAACAACAGGGCCGCGCAACGCCGCGGCCCGACTGGAGAACACACAATGAGTCTTTCCGCCCTGCACACGGCTGCCAATGGCACCGCCGACAGCGAAAAAGCCTTGGTACGCAAGGTTGCCTGGCGGCTGATGCCGCTGATCATGGTCTGCTACCTGTTCGCCTTTTTCGACCGCATCAATATCAGCTTCGCCAAATTCCAGCTGCAGACCGACCTTGGCTTCAGCGACACCGCCTACGGCCTGGGCGCGAGCCTGTTCGTGGTGGGCTACGTGCTGTTCGAGGTGCCGAGCAACCTGATGCTGTACAAAGTCGGGGCTCGCCGCTGGATCGCCCGCATCATGATCTCCTGGGGCCTGGCCACGGCGGCGATGGTGTTCGTGAACAACGAATGGCAGTTCTATGCCCTGCGCTTCATCATCGGCGCCATGGAGGCCGGTTTCGCCCCCGGTGTGCTGTATTACCTGACGCTGTGGTTCCCACGCCATTACCGCGGCCGCATCACCTCGCTGCTGTTCCTTGCCTCGGCGTTTGCCGGGCTGTTCGGCGCCCCCTTCTCGGGGCTGATCCTCGGCCACCTGGATGGCGCCTTGGACATGCGCGGCTGGCATTGGCTGTTCCTGCTCGGCGGCCTGCCCTGCATCGCCCTCGGCTTGCTGGTGCTGACCCTGCTCAAGGACCGCATTGAGGATGCCGGCTGGCTGAGCGCGGGTGAGAAAACGCTGCTGCTCTCGCGTATCGACCCGCCGCAGGCCGCCCACGGCCAGGGCTCGCTGCTGCAGGCAGTGCGCATTCCGGGCTTCCTGACCCTGGGCCTGATCTACTTCCTGATCCAGATCGCCTCCTATGGCTTGAACTTCTGGGCACCACAACTGATCCGCAGTGCCGGCACCGAGAACCCTTCGATGATTGGCCTGCTCACCGCCATACCCTACGTGTGCGGGGCGATTTCCATGGTGGTGTGTGGCCGGCTGTCGGATGCCAGCGGCGAGCGACGCTGGTTCACTGCTGGGCTGATTGGCGTGGGCGCACTGGGTTTCCTCTGCGCCGGTCTGTTCGATGACAATACGCCGCTGTTGCTGGTGTCGCTGGGGCTGCTGGGCGCAGGGGTGGTGGCGTCGATCCCGAGCTTCTGGGCATTGCCGCCGAAACTGCTGGCCGGGGCCGGCGCAGGTGCGGCAGGCGGAATCGCCCTGATCAACACCCTGGGCCAGTTGGGCGGAATCGTCAGCCCGGTGTTGGTGGGCCGCATTCGCGACCTGACAGGCACCACCACGCCGGCCTTGTACCTGATTGCCGGCACCTGCGTGGTGACCGCGCTGCTGGTGCTGTTTGCCTTGCCGGAAAAGCTGCGTAACCGCGACCTGTGACCGGTCAGGCCTCTTCGCGGGTAAACCCGCGAAGAGGCCGTTGCAGGCCCCAATGATGTCTGATCCAGACACAAACCTGTCGCGCCCCGCCCTGCGTCGTCCGGTCGCAGGCCTTAGCCTCTTGGGCAAATCCACCACAGGCCGTAGAATCGCCCATCCTTTTCGCCCGTCGCCTTGAACGGTGGCAACCGGCAGCAACGACAGAGTCCAGGCCTGAACACATGAAGCCCATGTGAAATAGGCTCAACCGACCCCGCCCGGCCCAGCTCCCACAGGGTCCAGCGGTTGAGTCTTGCCCAGGTCGCATCCAGCCCAGGCACATCCGTGCACCCCAGGCCCTTCGTGGGTCTGTTTGGCGTGCACGTTCGAAGAGGCGTTCTCTAACCGCCACTCCAACTTGAGGTATGTATGTCTCCGCGTTTGCTGGCCATGGCGCTGGCGCCCCTGCTTGGGCTGTTCATCATTGCCCTGGGCAACGGCTTCATGAACTCCCTTACCACCCTGCGCCTGGACGCTGCCGGTGAATCGGCCACGACCATCGGTATCGTCTCGTCGACTTACTTCATCGGCCTGACCTTGGGTGCGATCTTCAACGACCGGCTGATCCTGCGCATCGGCCATATCCGCGCCTACACCAGCTTCGCCTCGCTGATCGCCGCCACCATCCTGCTGCAAGGGCTGTTCTACGACACCACCTGGTGGTCGGTGCTGCGCCTGATCAACGGCTGGGCAGCGGTGGGCGTGTTCCTGGTGATCGAAAGCTGGCTGCTGCTGGCCGGTGACGCGAAAATCCGCGGGCGCCTGCTGGCGCTGTACATGATCGCCTTCTATGGCGCAGGCGTGATTGCCCAGGCAGGCCTTGGCGAAATCACCCGCCTGGGTGACAGCGCCCCGTTCATGCTGGCGGGCATGCTGGCCGCGCTGTCGGTGCTGCCAATCGTGATCCTGCCACGGGTTTCGCCGCTGCTCGACCAAGTGGAACCGCTGAAACCGCGCCAGCTGCTGGGCGTTGCGCCGTCGGGGCTGGTGGGCTGCTTCGGCTCCGGCGTGGTGATTGCCGGCATCTATGCGCTGCTGCCGCTGTACCTGCAACGCATCGGCCTGGACGTGGGCGAAGTCGGCAACATGATGGCCTGGGTGATCCTCGGCGCCATGCTGCTGCAATACCCGGTGGGCCGCTGGTCCGACCGCAAAGACCGCCAGGATGTGCTGATTGCCCTGGCTGCACTGTGCATGGTGCTGTCGCTGGTCACCGTGTTCCTGCCGTCGAGTTCGGCGCTGCTGCCGGCCGTGATGTTCCTGCTGGGCGGCGGTGTGTTCGCGCTGTACCCGGTCGCGGTCAGCCACGCCGCCGACCGTGCGCCGTCGGATGCCCTGGTGCCGATGATCCAGGGCCTGCTGCTGATCAACTCGCTGGGCTCGGCCATGGCGCCGCTGGCCATTTCCCCGGCAATGACCGAGTTTGGCGAAGTGGGCCTGTTCTGGGCCTTCGCCGTGGTCAACCTGGGCATGGTCTGCTTCTTCCTCTGGCGCCGTGGCAAGCGCCCGGCAGCCGAGCACCCGGCGCCGTTCGCCGCCTCCACCACCTTCTCGCCCACCGGCGCAGAGCTGCGGGTAACCGAAGACCTGATGCACGCGGCGCAGGAGCACCCGCCCCTGGAACCGGTGGCGCCCACCGCGCCGGCAGACGCCAAGTAACACCCCAAGGGCCGCATTGCGGCCCTTGTCGTTTCTGACCGCTCGTCGCCCAAGCGGCACCCTGCCGGCGCCGCCCAGCCAAAGCAAGGACAGATCATCCTCCCAGGAGACGCGCCATGATCCGCATGCAACCGCTGTTGCTCGCCCTTGCCCTCGGCCTGGCCTCGGCCACCAGCCATGCCGCCACCGATGCCACCAACACCGACAGCAAGCCGCAAACCGACCAGCAAGGCGGCAAGACCGCAGGCCAAGGCAGCAGCGTCAACAGCCCCGGCAGCGGCCAGGACAACGACAGCAGCGACACCGGCAGCGACGCCGCCGACGGTGCCGCAGGCGGCTCCAACAGCACCGGTGAGGCAACCGGCTCAGGCGCCGGGCACAGCGGTGGCACCGCCGAAGACCAGGACAGCCACTGACGGCGGCTGGGCTACCCATGGAGTTGTTTGCATTGGGATTGATGGCGGCGCTACGGGCCCTTTCACGGGGCAAGCCCGCTCCTATGGAACAAATCGTAACCATCTGATTTAACTGGTATTTCTGTAGGAGCGGGCTTGTCCCGCGAAGCAGGCGACGCGGTGTATGGCACCGGCTGCGCCGGTGTTCGCGGGGCAAGCCCGCTCCTACAGGGGATTGCGGCGCGACTGCTGGCAATGTTCCTTGCGCGACAGCGAAGAGGCCGGCCCTGCTACACCCAATACTGGGAATCATCGACCACCTTGGCATGCCCCTCGAACAACGCCGGCAACTGCTCCTTGAGGTAGTCGATCCAGGTCCGTACCTTGGCATCCAGGTAATGCCGTGACGGGTAGATCGCGTACAACGCACTCTCGCGCAACCGATACGGCGCCAGCAGCCGCCGCAAGCGCCCTTGCTCGATCGCCTGGCTCGCGGTGTAGAACGGCAGCAAGCCGATGCCCATTCCCAGTTCACTGGCCACCAGCATGGCGTCCGCCACGTTGGTCATGAAACTGTCGCGCGGGGCGATCACGCAGTGGTCCAGCCCGTGGGGGAACACCCAGTCGCCCTCGTACATCGGGTAGGCCATGCGCAGGCAGCGATGCTCGTGCAAGTCCTCAGGCCGCTCGGGGGTGCCGTGCTGCTCCAGGTAACTGGGTGCGGCGCAAGGGATGCTGAAGATATTGCCCAGGGGCACGGCAATCAGTTGCGAATCCGGCAGCGCCTCGTCCACCGTGATCACCACATCGTGCCCCTCGGCCAGCGGGTCGGGGTTGCGCTGGGACAGTGTGAGTTCGATCACCACCTCCGGGCACACCGCGTTGTAGCCCGCCACCAACGGCATCAGCAGCATGCCCAACCCATGCGGGCAGTGCAGGCGCAGGTGGCCACGCGGGGTCAGGTGCGCGCCGCGTGCCTCGTCCATCGCCTCATCGGTCAGCAGCATGATCTGCCGCGCCCGCTCTAGAAACCGCTCGCCCGCCTCGCTCATGCGCAGGCGCCGGGTGGTGCGGTGCAACAGCCGCGTCTGCAGCTGGTTTTCAAGCTCGGCGACGATGCGCGACACCTGCGCGGCAGAGATATCCAGGGCATTGGCAGCGGCGGCGAAGCTGCCGCATTCCACCACCCGGGCAAAGGTACGCATGGCATGCAGCATGTCCATGGGGGCTGGTTCCTTATCCGTTCTTATTCGTACGTTCCAGGCAGGAATCTATCACGACTTAGCCCATTTATTGTGGATCACAAACGAATACATCATAGGTAAAACATCGAAAAGGAGCCTGCCATGAAACGTTCGATCGCCTTCCTCGCCCTGTCTGCCGCCCTTGCTTCGTTCGGTGCCTACGCCGACGCTGGCGCCCCGGCCGCTGCCAGCCAGCATGCCAACTACAGCTACGGCATGCCGCTGGACGTGGCCAAGGTCATCTCGATCACCCCGGCCAGCAACGCCGCCGACTGCCAGGTGGGCACCGCGCACATGGTGTATGTCGACCACCAAGGCCAGCGCCGCGAAATCAACTACCAGGAAATGGGTAACTGCTCGCAGCAATGAGTCAGGCCAGTACCGCGTTGATCCAGCCAATCTGCTGGGCGAAATCGCGCCGTTTTGCCTGGGGGATGGCATCCCGGGCACGTTCGAAGTTGTCCAGGCTCTGCTGCTTCTGGCGCAGCATGCGCTGCCACTTGGTGACGAAGGCCGGGCTTTTTTCACGCATCAGCAGCGGCCCGAAGTACAGCTCTTCGGCACTGTAGGCCACCGCCTCACAGGGCTGGGCAACGATGATCTCGTAGTCGAAACGGTTCTCGCGCAGCAACTCCTCGCTGACGATCCGGTAACCGTTGGCCATCAACCAGCCACGCAGTTCACGTTCGCCGCCGTTGGGCTGCAGAATCAGCCGCTGCTTGCCGCTCAACCGCGCCTTGCCGCGTTCAAGAATGTCGCACATGGTTTGCCCGCCCATGCCGCACAGGCTGATGGCGGTAATGGCATCCGAGGGCTCGATGGCGTCCAGGCCATCGGCCAGGCGTACGGTCACCTTCTCCTGCAGGCCATTGCGGCGCACGTTGCGCTGGGCCGAGGCATACGGCACCTGCGCCACCTCCCCCGCCAGCCCTGCCTCGATCACCCCGCGCAGCGCCAGGGCCACCGGCAGGTAGCCGTGGTCCGAGCCGATATCGGCCAGGCGCGCGCCTTGCGGCACATGCGCCGCCACGCGCTCCAGGCGCATCGACAAAGTCTGTTCGTTCAACTCAAGCCCCTTGCATAACGATCGGCGGCGATTCTGACGGCCAGGGCGTGGTATTTCAATGTGCAGGCGCTCGGCGGGGCGCGCGGCTCGACCCATTGGCCGCGCTCGCGTAGGCTTGCCACTTTCCTTCCGTCGCAAGGCAAACGTTCCCATGGCTAAGCTGATCTACACCCCGGATTCCGACCCGGAGTCCATTTCCTCCGACGTGGCCGAATACAACGGCATCCTGGTCACCACCCAGATTCCCACCGATGCCGACGGCAACCTGGTGCTGGGCGATATCGTGCAGCAGAGCGAAGCTACGCTTGAGGCCTTGAAAGTCGCCCTGGAGAAGGCCGGCAGCGGCATGGACAAGGTGATGCACCTGACCATCTACCTGACCGACATGGCTGACCGCGCGGTGTTCAACGAGGTGTACCAGCGTTTCTTCAGCAAACCCTGGCCGGTGCGTGCGGCGGTGGGCGTTGCGGCGCTGGCCTTCCCCGACATGCGCGTGGAAGTCACCGCCATGGCCGCCAAGGCCTGAAACCGATTTTACCGTGACAGAGCCGGGGCTGCTTTGCAGCCCTTCGCAGGCAAGCCTGCTCCTACACGTACAGGGCCATGCGCTGTTCCTGTAGGAGCAGGCTTGCCTGCGAAGGGCCGCAACGCGGCCCCGGCTCTTCCAACCCTTAAGCAGGAAGCTGCATGCATTATCCCCCTTTGCGCCGCAAGGCCCTGATTGCCTTGTTGCCCAGCCTGGGCCTGAGCCCACTGGCCCTGGCTGAACCTGCCACCACCTTCCAACTGCTGGAGCCGGTGGTGGTCACCGGCACCTACGCGCCGAACCCAAGCTTCGACCTGCCCTACTCCATCGACACCGTCGACCGCCAGCAGATCGCCGATGGCCAACTGGGCGTGAACCTGTCCGAGGCGCTGAACCGCGTGCCTGGCCTGGTGGTGCAGAACCGCCAGAACTACGCCCAGGACCTGCAGATTTCCTCGCGTGGCTATGGCGCCCGCTCGGCCTTCGGCATCCGTGGCATCAAGCTGTTCAGCGACGGTATCCCGGCCAGCACACCCGATGGCCAGGGCCAGGCGGCCTCGCTGAACCTGGACGTTGCCGACCGTATCGAAGTGCTGCGCGGCCCGGCCTCGGCCATTTATGGCAGTAACGCCGGCGGCGTGATCCAGATGTTCTCCCGCGACGGTTCTGGGCCACCGAAGGTTGGCGCCGAAACCACCTTCGGCAGCGACGGTTTCAACAAGAACCACCTGTACAGCGAAGGCGGCAGCGAAAAAGCCGGTTTCCTGGTGGACGCCTCGCGCATGGACACCGACGGCTACCGCGACCACAGCGCCGCCCGCCGCGACCAAACCTTCGCCAAGGTGCACGTCAAGCCCGACGAAGACAGCCGCCTGGCGCTGACCTTCAGCACCCTGGAGCAGAACGGCACCGAAGACCCGCTGGGCCAGACCTGGGACGCCTACAAGCACGACCCGCGCTCGGTGGCCACGCGCGCCGAGGAGTACAACACGCGCAAGAGCATTCACCACCAGCAGGTGGGCATGAACTACGAACGCTACTTCGGCGACGCCACCTTGCAGTTCAACCTGTATGCCGGCAAGCGCAGCGTGATTCAGTACCTGTCGATTCCCAAAGGCACTGCGCCGAACAACCGCGGCGGCGGTGTGGTCGACTTCGACCGCGAGTTCCACGGCGGCACCCTGCGCTGGATACAACCGATCAGCGCCGCCCCCGGCAACCTCACGCTGACGTTTGGCGCCGACTACGACCGCAGCCGCGACAACCGCCGTGGCTACCAGAACTTCAGCGGCGATACCCTGGGCGTGAAAGGCGAGCTGCGCCGCGACGAAAAGGACACCGCCACCAGCCTGGACCCCTATGTGCAGGCGCACTGGGAACTGGACCGCTGGACCGTGGACGCCGGCCTGCGCCACAGCAGCATGGAAATGGAAGTCGACGACCACTACCTGGCCAATGGCGATGCCAGCGGCTCGAAGACCTACCAGCGCACCACCCCGACCCTGTCGGTGATGTACGCCTTCACCCCCGACCTGCATGGCTATGTCAGCGCTGGCAAGGCGTTCGAAACCCCGACCCAGGCCGAAATGGCCTACGCGCCGGGCGCGCTGGAAGGCTTCAACTTCGGCCTGGAGCCGGCCACCAGCACCCAGTACGAACTGGGCCTTAAATGGCGCCCAGACGAACGCACGCGGATCAACGCGGCGGTCTTCGAAATCCGTACCAAGGACGAAATCGTGGTGGCCGCCTCCACCGATGGCCGCACCAGCTACCGCAATGCCGGCAAGACCCTGCGCCGTGGCTTCGAGCTGGGCGTGCAACGTGAAATCAGTGCGCAGTGGCAGGCCAACCTGACCTACACCCTGCTCGACGCCGCCTATGACGAGGCGTTCAGCCAAGGCACCACCACCATCGACAAAGGCAACCAGCTTCCCGGTATACCGCGCAGCAGCCTGTTCGGCGAACTGGTGTGGAAGCCGCGCGATGGCATCAGCATGGGCCTTGAGGGGCAATACCGTAGCCAGGTGTATGTCGAGGACACCAACGACCAGCATGCCGCGCCGAGCTATGCGGTGTTCAACTGGCGTACCCGGTTCGAGCAGCACGTTGGGCCGTGGACCTTCCACCAATTGGTGCGCCTGGACAACCTGCTGGATCGCCAGTACGTGGGGTCGGTGATTGTCGGCGACGGCAATGGCCGGTATTACGAGGCGGCGCCGGGACGGTCCTGGTACGCCGGTGCAGGGCTCGAATATCAGTTTTGACATTCAGGGCCGCGTTGCGGCCCTTCCCTTCACACGCCCCTGGTAGGAGCGACCGCAGGTCGCGATGGGCCGCAACGCGGCCCCACCGATCTACCGTCTAACGCTGCACCTGCATCCTCAACAACGCCGCCCCCAGGCACTTGCCATGGGCATCCAGCGCCAACGACCGCGTCACTCCACCGCGCAACAACCCCGGCAACACGAAATTCAGCGCATGCAACTGTGGCAGCTCATACCGCCGCACCGGCCCCGCCGCCGCATCACGCAGATGCGCAAACCAGGCCTCGACCCGCTCCACCGTCACCTCGCGCAGCAACAGCCCGTAGTCCTCAGGCCTGAACGCAATCAGCGAGATATTCGACGTATCGCCCTTGTCCCCCGTACGGGTGTGGGCCAGCTCGTGCAAGTACAGGGTCATGGGCATACCTCCAGGTGAACACGGGGCACTGCAAGTTCGCGCGGCAGGTACAGGCTGGCCACCGCCAGCACTTCACGCACCTGCCGGGTAGCACCGCCACCGCCTGCCGGGCCGTTGGTGTAAAGGGTTTCCACTTCGTTGCCCAGGGCTTGGGCCATGGCCCGCGTAGCGCAGCGCCCGGCCACCCGCAGGCGCACCTCCCAGGGCTCGCCGGGCTGGCCGAAGCTGCTGCCGTGCAGCGAATCGACGCCCAGCAGTTCACAGCGCAGTTCCTCGACCGCAACACCGGTCAACGCCAGGCGCTGCATCGCCACCTGCCCGGCCAAGCGGGCGCGCGCCACGGCATTTGGCCCGCCGTAGGAAATCTGCCCTTCGCCGATCCAGCCGTCGCGGTAGCCCACGGTCACTTTCAACTGCTCAGGCCGTTCGGTGCCGCTGGCACCGCTGGCCAGTACCCGGTCAGGCCCTGTTGCGTCGAAACGCACGGCAGAGAAATCGGCCACTACATCCGGGGTCAGGTAGCAGCGCGGGTCATGCACTTCATACAGCAACTGCTCGGTGCAGGTCGCCACATCGAGGCGCCCGCCGCTGCCGGCCACCTTGGTGATTTGCGCGTGGCCATCGCCGTCAATCTCGGCCAGGGGGAAACCCAGCCGCGCAAGGTCGGGCACCTCCTTCACCCCCGGGTCGGCAAAATAGCCGCCGCTGACCTGCCCGGCGCACTCCAGCAGGTGCCCGGTCAAGGTGCCACGGCCACGTCGCAGCCAATCGTCCGCCGCCCAGCCAAAGGCGTGTATCTGCGGGGCCAGGAACAGCGAAGGGTCGGCGACGCGGCCAGTGATTACCACATCGGCGTCCAGCGCCAGTGCCTCGACGATACCCTCGACGCCCAGGTAGGCATTGGCCGATACCAGGCGCTCGCCAAGGTCCGCCACGCGCTGGCCATTGTCCAGCGTCCAGTCGGGGTGCTGGCGCAGCACCGTCAGCACATCATCGCCCTCCACCGCTGCTACCTTCAGCCCGTGCAGGCCCAGCTCGGCGGCGATGGCCAGCACCTGGCGCGCCGCACCACGCGGGTTGGCGGCGCCCATGTTGCTGATGATGCGCAGGCGCCGGCCGCCCTGGCGCAGGTACGGCAGCACCGCGCGCATGCGGGTGGCCAGCAAGGGGTCGAAGCCGGCCTCGGGGTCGGCCAGGCGCGCCTGCTGGGCCAGGGCGATGGTGCGCTCGGCCAGGCATTCGAAAATCAGGTAATCCAACTGGCCATCACGGGCCAGCTCCACGGCGGGCTCCAGGCGGTCGCCGGAATAGCCGGCGCCAGCGCCAATTCGCAAGGTGTTCATGTTCAGAAAACTCCCAATGCCAGCGCGGTCAGGGTCATCAGCACCGACGCGGCGAACAGAAATGGCAGGGTGAAGCGCTGGTGGTCGGCAAGGTCGAGCTTGCACAGGCCCACCAACAGGAAGGTCGCGGGGGTCAGCGGGCTGACTGGGAAGCCTGTGGTGTGCACGCCCAGCAGCGAAGCTTGGGCGACCTGCAGCGGGTCCACGCCCAGTGAGCGGCCCACTTCGGCGATCACCGGCATGACGCCGAAGTAGAACGAGTCCGGGTCGAACAGCAGGCTCAGGGGCATCGACACGAAGCCCACCAGCGCCGGGATCAGCTTGCCGTGGCCCGGCGGAATCTGCTGCACGGCCACCTCAGCCATGGCCTTGAGCATGCCGGTGCCTTGCATGATGCCGGTGAACACCCCAGCGGCGAGGAGGATGCTGGCCATGGTCAATGCCGTCTTGGCGTGGGCATCGATGCGCTCGCGCTGCTGGTCGACACGCGGGTAGTTCAGGCACAGCGCGGCCACCGTGCCCAGCATGAACATCACCACCGGGTCGACCCAGCCGGCAATCATCACCGCCATCACCAATACGGTCAGCAGCAGGTTCGGCCAGAACATGCGCGGGCGGCGCAGAGCCTGCTCCTCGCCGGTCAGCACCCGCTGTGGCGCGGCGATGTCGCTGCCGGCCAGCAGCCCCAAGCGTTTTTCCTCCCGCCGGCCCAGCCACCAGGCGCAGGTGAAGACGAACGCCAGGCCCACCAGTTGCACCGGAATCAGCGGCTGGAACAGGTCGGCCACCGGCACGTGCAGCGCAGCGGACGAGCGCAGCACAGGCCCGGTCCAGGGCAGGAAGTTGACCCCGGCGGCCATGGCCGCGACGCAGGCCAGCACCCGCCGGTCGATGCCCAGGCGGGTATACAGCGGCAGCATGGCGGGCACCGTCACCAGGAAGGTCACCGCGCCCGAGCCGTCCAGGTGCACCAGCAGCGCCAACAAGGCGGTGCCGCAGACGATGCGCGTTGGCCGCGTACCCACGGCGCGCAGGATGCGGTCGATGATCGGGTCGAGCATGCCGGCATCGGTCATCACCCCGAAGAACAGGATGGCGAAGATGAACATGCCCACCACCGGCGCAACGTTCTTGATACCGGTCAGGATGAAACCGCTGGTTTGCAGGCCGTAGCCGGCCAGCAGTGCGGCAACCACGGGGAACGCGATCAGCGCCACCAGGGGCGAGATGCGCTTGCTCATCACAGCAACCAGCAGGGACACAATGGTAATGACGCCGTAGAGGGCGAGCATGGGAAGACTCCGGCTTGTTTTTGTTGTTGCCCCGAGTATCGGGATGCGCCGGGCTAGGTGTAAATTGCAATTTAACGCCAGGCACATTCGAAAAAACAAAATGAAGAATGCTCTGCAGCACATTCGCGCCTTTCTCACCGTTGCCCAGCGCGGCAACTTCGCCCGCGCCGCCGACGACCTGCACCTGTCGCCCTCGGCGCTGACCGTACAGATTCGCCAACTGGAAGGCTGGCTGGGCGTCGCCCTGCTCGAACGCAGCCCGCGCCATGTGGCGCTGACGGCGGCCGGGCGCGAAGCCTTGCCGGCCATGGAGAAGCTGCTGCTGGACCTGGGTAATATCGTCAATGCCAGCCAGGACCTGGCGGCCATCCGCCGTGGCGTGGTGACCGTCGCGGCCCTGCCATCGCTCTGTGCCGGCGCCTTGCCTGAGCGGCTGGCAGTGTTTCGCCAGGGCTTTCCCGGTATCGAGGTACGCCTGCGTGACCTGGTGGCCGAGCGCATCACCGAGCGCGTGCGCGATGGCGATGTCGACTTCGGCCTGGGCGTGCGTGCCGGGTTGGGCCACGGCCTGGCATTCGCGCCACTGCTGCACGACCGCCTGTGCCTGTTCGTGCCCACCGATCACCCGCTGGCCCGGGGCGAGGTCAGCCTGGGCGACCTGGACGGCCAACCCATGATCCTGACCGGCCGTGACAGCAGCGTGCGGGCGCAGATCGAACAGGTATTCCGCGACCGCGGGCTGGTCCTGCGTGCGGCGATGGAGGCCAACTACATGTCCACGGTACTGGCGTTGGTACGCAATGGGCTGGGAATTGCCTTGCTGCCGGAGTCGGCCGATGACGGCGAGCAACGGCTGGTGCGCAGGCAGCTGGATGAGCCGGGGCTGGAGCGCGAGCTTGGGGTGATTACCCGTAGCGAAAGCAGCTTGTCGCCGGCGGCGTTGCGGTTGGTGGAGTGCCTGAAAGGTATCCGGCTCTAGAGGGTGTTGTTTGTGCTTGCCCCGCGAAGAGGCCAAGCCTGCCATGCACCTCTGGGCACCCAATGATGCCTCCGGCCCCGAACCCCGCTACAATGCCGCCCTAACCGTGACAGCCCGAACCTATAACGACATGTCCCTTCCAAAGAATCACCTGGAACTGCTCAGCCCTGCCCGTGACGTGACCATCGCCCGCGAGGCGATCCTGCACGGTGCTGATGCCATCTATATCGGCGGCCCAAGCTTCGGCGCACGGCACAACGCCTGCAACGAGGTCGGCGAAATCGCCGAGCTGGTCGAGTTCGCCCGGCGCTACCATGCCCGGGTGTTCACCACCATCAACACCATCCTTCACGACAACGAACTGGAGCCAGCGCGCAAGCTGATCCACCAGCTCTACGACGCCGGTGTCGACGCACTGATCGTGCAGGACCTGGGGGTGATGGAACTGGACATCCCGCCGATCGAACTGCACGCCAGTACCCAGACCGACATCCGCACCCTGGAACGGGCCAAGTTCCTCGACCAGGCCGGGTTCTCCCAGCTGGTGCTGGCCCGTGAGCTGAACCTGCAGCAAATCCGCGCCATCGCCGCCGAAACCGACGCGGCCATCGAGTTCTTCATCCACGGTGCGCTGTGTGTGGCCTTCTCCGGCCAGTGCAACATCTCCCACGCCCAGACCGGGCGCAGCGCCAACCGCGGTGACTGCTCCCAGGCCTGCCGCCTGCCCTACACCCTCAAGGACGACCAGGGCCGCGTGGTTGCCTTCGAAAAGCACCTGCTGTCGATGAAGGACAACAACCAGACCGCCAACCTGGCCGACCTGGTCGATGCTGGCGTGCGCTCGTTCAAGATCGAAGGCCGCTACAAGGACGTGGGCTATGTGAAGAACATCACCGCCCACTACCGCAAGGAACTCGACGCCATCCTCGAAGGCCGCCCGGAACTGGCCCGCGCTTCCAGCGGCCGTACCGAGCACTTCTTCGTGCCCGACCCGGACAAAACCTTCCACCGCGGCAGCACCGACTACTTCGTCACCGACCGCAAGGTCGACATTGGCGCCTTCGACTCGCCAACCTTCACCGGCCTGCCGGTGGGTGTGGTGGAGAAAGTCGGCAAGCGTGACATGCAGGTGGTCACCGAGGTGCCGCTGACCAACGGCGACGGCCTCAACGTACTGGTCAAGCGTGAGGTGGTGGGTTTCCGCGCCAACATCGCCGAGCCCCGTGGCGAGTTCGAGGAAGACGGCCAGAAGCGCTACCGCTACCGCGTCGAGCCCAACGAGATGCCCGAGGGCCTGCACAAGCTGCGCCCGAACCACCCGTTGTCGCGCAACCTCGACCATAACTGGCAACAGGCCCTGCAGCGCACCTCGGCCGAACGCCGGGTGGGCGTGGAATGGCACGCGGTGCTGCGCGAGCAGCGCCTGATGCTCACCGTCAGCAGCGAAGAAGGCGTCAGCGTGCAAGTGGCGCTGGATGGCCCGTTCGGCGCGGCCAACAAGCCGCAGCAAGCGCTGGAGCAATTGCACGACCTGCTCGGCCAGTTGGGCACCACGATGTACCACGCCAATGCCATCGAGCTGGATGCGCCCCAGGCGTATTTCATCCCCAACTCGCAGCTCAAGGCCCTGCGCCGCGAAGCCATCGAGGCGCTGACCGAAGCCCGGGTGAAAGCCCACCCACGCGGTGCGCGCAAGGCAGAAACCACGCCGCCCCCGGTGTACCCGGAATCGCACCTGTCGTTCCTGGCCAACGTGTACAACCAGAAGGCCCGCGACTTCTACCACCGCCATGGCGTGCAATTGATCGACGCTGCGTACGAAGCCCACGAGGAACACGGCGAAGTGCCGGTGATGATTACCAAGCACTGCCTGCGTTTCTCTTTCAACCTGTGCCCCAAGCAGGCCAAGGGCGTGACTGGCGTGCGGACCAAGGTGGCGCCGATGCAGCTGATTCAGGGTGATGAGGTACTGACCCTGAAGTTCGACTGCAAGCCCTGCGAGATGCACGTGGTGGGCAAGATGAAAAGCCACATCATCGATCTGCCGACGCCGGGTAGCGCGGTGGCCCAGGTGGTGGGGCACATCAGCCCGGAAGATCTACTCAAGACCATTCCGCGTGCGCCGCATTGATCTATAGCCTGTAAGGGCCCTTTCGCGGGGCAAGCCCGCTCCTACACGGCCTTGTGTAGGAGCGGGCTTGCCCCGCGAAGAGGCCGGCAAAGACACAAAAATGTCTCATATGAGACACCAAACCTTGATCCCCCACCTATTTCCTGCACAATGCCAAGCATGCCACCCCTGCGAGGCCCCCTGATGCAACCCACCCCCCACGACGAACGCCTGCTCAAGGCCCTGGCCCACGCCATCGTGGTCCACCCCCGCGCCACCCTCAAGGAGCTGGCGGAAACCGCCGGTGTCAGCAAGGCCACCCTGCACCGCTTCTGCGGCACCCGTGACAACCTGGTGGCGATGCTCGAAGACCACGGCGAGCAGGTGCTCAACCAGGTCATCAGCAACGCCGCGCTGGGCACAGCCGAGCCACTGGATGCCGTGCGCCACCTGATTGCCGAACACCTCAAGCACCGTGAAATGCTGGTGTTCCTGATGTTCCAGTACCGCCCCGACACCCTGTTGGGCGACAGCGAAGACCGCCGTTGGCTGGCCTATACCCAGGCGATGGATGGCTTCTTCCTGCGTGCGCAGCAGTTGGGGGTGTTGCGCATCGACATCAGCGCAGCGGTGTTTACCGAGATGTTCATTACCCAGATCTACGGCATGGTCGATGCCGAGCGCCGCGGGCGAGCGGCCAGTGCCAATTCGGCGGTGGCGCTGGAGCAGCTGTTTTTGCATGGGGCCATGGCCGGAGTTTGACCGAGGATCGCGAGCTGCGCTCGCTCCTACGGGGCCTGTGCAAAGCTCGCGATGCGCCGCCTGCGGCGCGCGTTCCGGCACAAAAAAAAGGCCCCTGGGCACAAGTCCCAGGGGCCAAACCGGCCGGATCACCCAACCAAAGGAGCCTGTATTCAGCCCCGCGCCGGCCACCCACCGCCCAGCGCGCGGAACAGGTCGACCAACGCCAGCTGCCGCTGGGTACTGGCCTCGATATACGCCGCCTCGTTCACAAAATCACTGCGCTGCGCATCCAGGTAGCGCAGGTGGCTGTCGATTCCACCTTCATACCGGGCCTTGGCCAAAGCCAGCGTGGCCCGGCTGGTTTCGGCCAGCGAGCGCCGCGCCACCTCTTCGCGCCGCAGCGTATCCGTGGCCGCCAGCGCATCGGCCACCTCGCGGAAGGCCGCCTGGATGGCGCCCTCATAGGCCGCCACCGCCGCATCCTTGCGCGCCTCGGCCAAACTGAGCCCGGCGCGGTTGCGCCCGGCATCGAACAGCGGCACCGACAACTGCGGCATGAAGGCCCAACTGCGCGAACCACCGTCGAACAAGCCCGACACCTGCGCACTCGACGTGCCGAAGTTACCGGTCAGGCTGATGCGCGGGAAAAACGCCGCCCGCGCCGCACCAATGTCGGCGTTGCGTGCCCGCAGCCGGTGCTCGGCGGCGAGGATATCGGGCCGCCGCTCAAGCAGCGCCGACGGCGCGCCGGGCGCGATGTCCTGCAACACACTGGGCGCCGTTTGCCGCTGGGCCGGGATCACCGCCTGCGCGCTGCCCACCAGCAGCACCAAGGCATTGCGCGCCTGGCGCTGCTGGCGCAGGTTGCTTTCAAGCTCGGCGCGGGCCTGCTCGACCAGGCCCAGGGCCTCCTGGTGATCCAGCGCGGTGGCCTCACCGGCAGTGCGGCGCTGGCCGATCAAGGCCAACGAATCTTCACGGCTGGCCAGGGCCTGGCGGGTCAACGCCAGCCGCCGCTCGGCGCCATCCAGGCTCAGGTACGCCTGGCTGACCTCGCCAATCAGCGCGATACGTGCCGCGCGCCCGGCTTCTTCAGTGGCCAGGTACTGCTCCAGTGCCGCATCGCTAAGGCTTTTCACCCTGCCGAACAGGTCGACTTCGTACTCCGGCAACGACCCCCCCACCTGGTAGGTGCTGGTGACGCCGCCCGATCCATCACTGGCCAGGCTGGCCGGTACCCGCTGCCGGTTACCGGAAGCGCCAGCACTCAAACCCGGCACCCGGTCGGCCCGCTGAATCCGGTACTGCGCCCGGGCCTGCTCGATGTCCAGCAGGGTCTGGCGCAGCGAGCGGTTGTTGTCCAGCGCCGTGCCCACCAGCTGGCGCAAGGCCGGGTCGACGATGAACGCCTGCCAATCCAGGCCATCCACGGCCTGCCCTGGCTGCTCTGGCGCAGCCTGCCACTGGCGCGCCACGGGCGCCTCGGGGCGCTGGTAGGTGGGCGCCAGCGAGCAGCCGCTGGCCAGCAAGGCCAGGGCGAACGGCAGCAACACATTACGCATGCGCATCAGTCACCTCGCCAGCGTGGGTTTGCGGGGCCGGCTTGCGCTTGAGCAGCGACAGCACCCAGACGAAACAGATCGGCACGAACACCACGCCCAGCAAGGTGGCGCTGAGCATGCCGCCGATCACCCCGGTACCAATGGCGCGCTGGCTGGCCGCGCCGGCGCCGCTGGCAAGCGCCAGGGGCACCACGCCGAGGATGAACGCCATGGAGGTCATCACGATCGGCCGGAAACGCAGGCGTGCAGCCTCGATGGCAGCGTCACGCAGGCTGTAGCCCTTCTCCCACAGCTCCTTGGCGAACTCGACGATCAGGATCGCGTTCTTCGCCGCCAGGCCAATGATGGTGATCAGGCCAACCTTGAAGTACACATCGTTGGGCAAGCCGGTCACCATCACCGCCAGCACCGCGCCAAGGGCGCCGATGGGCACGATCAGCATCACCGTCAACGGGATCGCCCAGCTTTCGTACAACGCCACCAGCAGCAGGAACACCACCAGGATGGCCAGGGCGAACAGGCTGCCCGCCTGGCCGCTGGACACCTTTTCCTGGTATGACAGGCCCGTCCAGGCATAGCCGATGCCCGGCGGCAGCGCACTGGCCAGGCGCTCCATCTCAGCCATGGCCTGGCCGGTGCTGTGGCCCGGCGCAGCGTCGCCGGCGATGCGGATGGACGGGTAGCCGTTGTAGCGCACGATTTGCACCGGCCCTTCCTCCCAATGGGTGGTGACGAAGCTGCTGAACGGCACCTGCTGGCCATTGGCATTGGGCGCGTACAGGCGCAGCACGCTTTCCGGGGTCATCCGCTCGCCCTGCTCGGCCTGCACCACCACGCGCTGCTGGCGGCCGGCGTTGGTGAAGTCGTTGATTACCGCCGAGCCGAACGCCGTGGCCAGGGTGCTATTGATGCTCTCGAAGCTCACACCCAGGGCACGGGCCTTTTCACGGTCGATCGCCACCCGCAGTTGCGGTGCTTCGGCCAGGCCTTCCATCATCGCGTAGAGAATCACCGGGTTGCCATTGGCCTGGCCCAGCAACTGGTCACGTGCCGCCAGCAAGGCTTCGCGGCCCAGGCCGCCACGGTCGAGCAGGCGCAGGGCAAAGCCGCCGGAGTTGCCCAGGCCGTCGATGGGCGGCGGGTTGACCGCCATGATCGTGCCGTCGTCATGGCCGGCAAAGCGGGCGTTGATGGCCACGGTTTCGGCGTCCACCGACTGGTCCTTGCCGCGCAGCGACCAGTCCTTGTAGGTGGGGAATGCCAGCGCGGCGTTCTCGCCCATGCCCGAGAAACTGAAGCCGCTGACCACGAATGCCGACGCCAATGCCTCGCGTGACATCAGGAACTGCTCCAGCGCTTGGCCGGTGGCATCGGTGCGCACGCGGCTGGCGCCCGGCGGCAGCTGCACGTCGACGATGGCGTAGCCTTGGTCTTCCACCGGCACGAACGATTCGGGCAGGCGCAGGTAGAAGTAGCCCAGCATCGCCAGGATCCCGGCGTACACCAGCATGTAGCGGCCAGCACGCTTGACCAGCGCGCCGTTCATGCCCGAGTAGCGCTCGGTCAGGCGGGCGAAACCACGGTTGAAAGCGCCGAAGAACCCGCGCTTCTCATGGTGCCCCGGGGCCACCGGCTTGAGCAGGGTGGCGCACAGCGCCGGGGTGAAGGTAAGCGCCAGGAAGCCCGAGAACAGAATGGATACCGCCAGCGACAGCGAGAACTGCTGGTAGATCACCCCCACGGAACCTGCCATGAACGCCAGTGGCAGGAACACCGCCGACAACACCAGGGTGATGCCGATGATCGCCCCCGACACCTGGCCCATGGCCTTGACCGTGGCCTGGGCTGGCGGCAGCCCTTCTTCGGCCATGATCCGCTCGACGTTTTCCACCACCACGATGGCGTCGTCGACCAGAATGCCAATGGCCAGCACCATGCCGAACATGGTCATCATGTTCACCGAGAAGCCCAGCAACTTCATCACCATCAGCGTACCGAGCAGGCACACCGGCACCACGATCGACGGGATCAGGGTGTAGCGGATGTTCTGCAGGAACAGGAACATCACCAGGAACACCAGGACCATGGCCTCGATCAGGGTATGGATCACCTTCTCGATGGCCACGTCGACGAAGCGCGAGGTGTCGTAGGGCACCGAATACTCGACGCCTTCGGGGAAGAACTCGCTCAGCTCGGCCAAACGTTCCTTGACCCGCTCGGCGGTTTTCAGCGCGTTGGCACCGGGCGCCAGCTGCACCGCGCCGGCCACCGCCGGCTTGCCGTCCAGGCGCGAGGAGAAGTTGTAGCTTTCCAGGCCCACTTCCAGCCGGGCGACATCGGCCAGGGTTACCTGCGAGCCGTCGGGGTTGGCGCGCAGCAGCACGCGGCCGAAGGCCTCGGGGTCGTCAAGGGTGCCCTGCACCGCCAGGGTGGCGGTCAGTTCCTGTTCGCTGCTGCCTGGCGCACTGCCGAAGCTGCCGGCCGGCACCTGCACGTTCTGCCCGCGAATGGCGTTGCTCACGTCATCGATCGACAGGCCGAAACCCACCAGTTTCTGCGGGTCGACCCACACGCGCATGGCCGCTTCCGAGGAGAAGAACTGCAGCTTGCCCACGCCCGGCACGCGGCGCAGTTCGTTGTTGATGTTGCGTGCGGCGTAGTCGCCCAGGGCCGTGGTATCGGCCTTGCCGGCGCCATCCTTGTAGCTCAGGGCGTAGATCAGCAAGAAGCCGGCGCTGGTCTGTTCCACCTGGATACCCTGGGTGGTGACCGCCTGCGGCATGCGCGCCTCGGCTTTCTTCAGGCGGTTCTGCACGTCCACCTGGGCCAGTTCCGGGTCGGTGCCCGGCTCGAAGGTGGCCACCACCTCGGCCATGCCGTTGGAGTTGTTGGTGGACTCGAAGTACAGCAGGTTCTTGGCGCCGTTGAGCGACTCCTCGATGATGCTGGTGACCGACTCCACCAGCACCTTGGCAGAGGCGCCCGGGTAGGTGGCGGTGATGGTGATTTGCGGCGGCGCCACGTTGGGGTACTGGGCCACCGGCAGCATGGGGATTACCAGCAACCCGGCCAGGGAAATGAACAGGGCCATGACCCAGGCGAAATTCGGCCGCTTGATGAAGAACTTGGACATCTCGTGCTCCTCGCCTCAGCGCGCCGCTGCGTGTTGCGCGGCGGCCGGTGCCACGGGCATGCCGGGGGCCAGGCCCGCCGGGCTGCCAACGATCACCTGGTCGCCCGGGCGCAGGCCCTCGGTGACCTGCCAGCGCGCACCGTGCATGGCGCCGGTGCGCACGGCACGGGCCTCGGCGATGCCACCGGTGCCCACCAGCAGTACCCGCGCCTCGCCATCGCTACCGCGCTGGATGGCGCGTTGCGGCACCAGGATGGCCTGGTTGTCGGTGCCCTGGGGCGTCAGCACGCGCACGTACATGCCCGGCAGCAGGATGCCGTCGGCGTTGTCGAAACGCCCGCGCAGGGTGACCTGGCCAGTGCCACGGTCAACGGCCACGTCAGTGAACATCAGCGTGCCCTGGCGTTGATAATCGGTGCCTTCGACCCGGGCTGTCAGCGCGGGGTTGTCGCCGGCGGCCAGTTCGCCGTCCTTGAGCGCCTGGCGCAAACGCAGGGCGTCGGCGGCGGATTGGGTGAAGTCGACGTAGATCGGGTCGAGTTGCTGCACGCGCGCCATCAGCGTGGCGTCGCCCTGCCCCACCAGCGCACCTTCGGTGACCAGGGCGCGGCCGATCCGGCCGGAGATGGGCGCCTTGACCGTGGCATAGCCAAGGTTAAGGCGCGCCGTTTCGACATCGGCCTGGGCCGAGCGCACGGCCGCCTGGCCGCTGCGCAGGTCGGCACTGGCCTTGTCGAAGTCTTGCTGGCTGACCGCCTCGATCTTCACCAGCGGCTGGTAGCGGCGCACCCGCGCCTGGGCTTCGAGCATCACCGACTGGGCACGGGCCAGCTCGCCTTCGGCACGCGACAGCGCGGCCTTGAACGGCGCGGGGTCGATCTGGAACAGCACATCGCCGGCCTTGACGTCGGCGCCCTCTTCGAAACGTTTGTGCAGGACGATTCCGGCCACCCGGGCGCGGACTTCCGCCACCCGCATGGGTTCGACCCGGCCAGGCAGGGTCGAGGCCAGGGCCAGCGGTTCGCTGGCGACGGTGACGGTCTGGACGGGAATGGTGGTGTTGGCGGCGGACGCTGGCGCTTGCTGTTCGTCGCAGCCGGCTAACGCAACGGCAGCGGCCAAGCAGCTGACCAGTCCTAGTGCACGCAAGTGGCGCATGATTCACCCGAGCTATTTAGAGAAAAACGGCCCGAATGATATTTCTGGAGGCTTAATGAGTCAATTTTGTCTCATTTGAAACTTTGTGAATATTTGTGAAGCGTTCGCGAGCTTTGCTCGCTCCTACAGGGAGGGATGTGAACGCACGCCTTGCGTAGGAGCGACCAAAGGTCGCGATGGGCCGCAAAGCGGCCCCGCCCCTTACAACAATCCCAACCCCCGCGCCGTCCGGTCCACCGCGATGCGGGTCTTCTCCACCAACTCATCCAGCTCCCCATGGTTGGCCACCAACGCCGGCGCCATGATCATCCGGCCCAGGGTCGAGCGAATGATCACCCCTTCCTCGAACCCATAGGTCCGGCACTGCCACGCCAGGTCATTCTCGTTGGCGTACCGCTTGCGGCTGCCCTTGTCCTCGGCAAACTGCAACGCCGCCACCAATCCAGCGCCCTGTACCTGGCCAATCAGCGGGTGATTGGCAAACACCTCGCGCAGGATCCGCTGCAGGTAAGGCCCGGTATCCTCCTTCACCTGGCGCACGATGCCTTCGTCGCGCAGCGCCTTGAGATTGGCAATCGCCACCGCCGCCGCCACCGGGTGCCCGGAATAGGTCAGGCCGTGGGCGAACACCCCGCCCCGTTCCACCAGGGCCTCGGCAATGCGCTGGCTCAGCACCAGGCCGCCCATGGGCACGTAGCCCGAGGTCAGGCCCTTGGCGATCGACAGGGTGTCGGGCTGGAAGCCGAAGTATTCATGGGCGAACCATTCGCCGGTGCGGCCAAAGCCCCCAATCACCTCGTCGGCGCACAGCAGCACGTCGTATTGGCGGCAGATGCGCTGAATCTCCGGCCAGTAGCTTTCCGGCGGGAAGATCATCCCGCCTGCGCCCTGGAACGGCTCGGCGATAAAGCCCGCGACGTTCTCGGCGCCCAGTTCAAGAATCTTCTCTTCCAGTTGCAGGGCGCAGCGGCGGCCGAACTCGGCCGGGGTCAGCTCGCCCCCGGCGGCGTACCAGTACGGCTCGTCGATGTGCGCCACGTCCGGGATCATCCCGCCCATTTCGTGCATGAACTTCATGCCGCCCAGCGCCGTGGCCGCCAGGGTCGAGCCGTGGTAGCCGTTCCAGCGGCCGATCATGATCTTCTTGGCTGGCTGGCCGACCACCTGCCAGTAACGGCGTACGGTTCGGATCAGCACCTCGTTGGCCTCGGAGCCGGAGTTGGTGTAGATGGCGTGGCTGTAGTGGCCCGGCAGCAGGCTGAACAGCAACTCGGACAGCTCGATCACCGCCGGGTGGGTGGTGTGGAAGAACATGTTGTAGTAGGCCAGCTGGTCCATCTGCGCAGCGGCGGCGGTGGTGAGGTCCTTGCGCCCGTAGCCGAGCTGGGTGCACCACAGGCCGGACATGCCGTCCAGGTAGCGCTTGCCGTCGCTGTCCCACAGGTGCAGGCGCTCGCCGCCCACCATCACCCGCGGGCCTTCGGCATTCAGCGCCTTCTGGTCGAGGAAGGCATGGATATGGTGGGCGGCATCGCCGGCCTGGTAGTCACGGGTATCGCGCTGGGCGTGCAGCTGGGCTTTGAACGGTGCGTTCATTGTTGTTCTCCAGGGTGAAACGCGGCATGCAGTTGTCCCTGCCAGACCGCTGACAGTAAAAAACGTTTGAGGGGTAGCGGCGCGTTCAGCGCCTTCGCAGGTAGCTTTCCAACGGGTCTTTGCTCAGGCCTTCCTGGGCCTGGGCGAGCGAGTCGATGAACAGCGAAAACAGCTCGGACTGCTTGGCGATGTCGAGCTTGGTGTAGAGGTTCTTGCGGTGGGTCTTCACCGTGTCCTCGCTGATGCCCAGGCGCTCGGCCAGGGAACGGGTGGAGTGGCCACGCAGCAGGTACTGGGCGATGCGGCACTCGCGCTCGGTGAGCAGGGACGAGCCAAAGTTGTTCAGTGCGGCGTTGATCTGCCGGCCCAAGGCACTTTCGAAGCGCCCGCCCAGGGCGTCCACGTCCAGGTGCCCCCACTGGCGGCGCACGCTGGCCACCACCCAGGGCGCCACGCACTTGAGGTCGTTGACCTGCTGGCGGTCCAGGCGGCGGGTGCTGGCCAGGGCCACGGCGATGGTCAGGTGTTCGTCCAGGGGCACGATGAAGTTCAGTTCGTCTTCAAGGTGCGCGTGCTGGTAGAACGCCAGGTAATACTCGCTGCGCTTGAAGTGGTCGGGGGCGACATCGCTCAGGCGGTAGCAACCGGGAGCGATCCCGTCCATGCAGGCGCGGTAGAACGGGCACAGCAGGTAGTAGCCTTCGAGGTATTTGTGGATGTTGCCTTCGGGCAACCACGGGCCTTCCTCGTCTTTTTCGAACAACGCCGAAGGCAGGCCCTTGCGTGGGTAGAGGAACACGGTGATGGCCTGGCACGGGGCAATCAGCTTGAGCGCGGCGAACAGCGCCTCGACGAAGCCCGGCGAACCCTGGGCGTCGACGACACGGGCCATCTGCGCGTACCAGTCGGGCGATTTCAGCCGGTCTTTGCTCATTGTCGTGGTCCCATGCCGGGGTTGTTGTGGTTGGGATTCTTGCACGCGCTTGCCAGGCGGACCATCACCCTTCGGGGTGAGGCCGTGCCCCCCCATCCTACGCACGCCCCCGTAGGAGCGAGCGCAGCTCGCGATGCGCCGCAAAGCGGCGCCCTATGGCATCATCGACCCCACCTCACTACCAGGGCCGAACATGTTGATCGACGAAGAACTGACCCTGAAGAAGCTGGAAACCTTCCTCGCCTTCATGCGCAGCGGCAACCTGGGCCGCGCCGCCGCCGAGCTGTCCACCAGCGCGGTGAGCGTACACCGGGCCATCCATTCCCTGGAAAGCGCCCTGCGCTGCCCGCTGTTCAAACACGAGGGCCGCCAGCTGATTCCCCTGGAAAGCGCCTATGTACTGGAGAAAAAAGCCCGCCAGCTGATCCAGGACGCCGAACAGATGGTGCGCCAAACCCGCGAGGCAGCGGGCTTCTACGCCGAGCGCTTTCGCCTGGGGGCGCTGTACTCGCTGACGGTGAAAACCGTGCCCAAGCTGGTGATGGGCCTGAAGCTGCGGCGCAGCGAGCTGAACATCGACCTCACCCTGGGTTCGAACGTCGACTTGCTGCAACGGCTGAAGAACCACGAACTGGAAGCGATCCTGGTGTCGCTGGACGAAAGCGTGGCAGACCCTGCCTGTGAACAGCTGCCGCTGTTTTCCGACGACATTTTCCTGGCCGTGCCCACCGACTCGCCCTTTGCCGAGCAGCAGGAAGTGGACCTGGCGGACTTGGCCGACTCCACCTTCATCACCCTGACCCAAGGCTTCGCCACCCACCGCGACGGCGCCCGGGTGTTTCAGCAGGCCGGCTTCGAGCCGAAGGTGGCGATGCAGGTGAACGATATCTTCACCCTGCTGAGCATGGTCAGCTCGGGCGTGGGCTTCGCCCTGCTGCCCGGGCGGATCGCGGCAGTGTACGAGAACCGCGTGAAGCTGATTGCGCTGCAGGCGCGGTACCGGCTGCAGCAGCATATTGGCGTGGTGTTCCTGAAGGCCCGGGAGCGGGAGCCGAACCTGCTGGCGTTGCTGGCTGAATGCCGGATGTACAGCCGTGAGAATTGAGCCAGGCCAGCGCCGCTTCGGTAGGAGCGAGCGCAGCTCGCGATGGGGCGCGTAGCGCCCCCAAGGTTTCAGCTTCGCGGCTCAGAACGCCGCTGTAGGAGCGGGCTTGACCCGCGAAGCAGGCGACGCGGGGCATGGCACCGGCTGCGCCGGTGTTCGCGGGGCAAGCCCGCTCCTACAGGGAATGCCGGCACTAACCGACCAAGCCCCTGACACAGAAATACAGAACCGAAGGCCCCATCAGGCACCCCAACCCGGTATGGAAGGTGGCGGTCAACGCGCCATAGGGCACCAGCCGCCGATCAGTCGCCGCCAACCCGGCTGTCACCCCCGACACCGTGCCCGCCAAGCCACCAAACACCATCGCCGAGCGCGGGTTGTCCAGCGCCAGCAGCCGCGCCGACACCGGGGTGAACACCATCACCAGAATCGCCTTGATCAACCCGGTGGCAATCGACAGCGCCACCACGTCCGAACTCGCGCCCAGCGCCGCCCCGGTCACCGGGCCAACGATATAGGTCACCGCCCCGGCACCGATGGTGGTCATGCTCACCGCGTCGCGGTAACCAAAAGCGTAGGCCACCGCGCAACCGACGATGAACGGCAGCACCGTCCCGAGCAGCAGCGACACGGCGCCAATCATCCCGGCCTTGCGCGCCTCGGTGGCCTGCACCTCGAACGCCGTGGCGACGATGGCGAAGTCGCGCAGCATCGCCCCGCCCATCAGCCCAATACCGGAAAACAGCGCCATGTCGGCCAGGCCTTTCTGCCCGCCCGTCACGGTGCCGCCCACCCAGGCCAGCACCAGGCCGATGACGATGGCAATCGCCGAGCCGTGCACCCGGCCGAATGTCAGGTACTTGGACAGCAACACCGACAACCACATGATCCCACCCACCACCGCGAAGGCCGTGATCAGGCCGTTGTGCTCCAACGCATTGTCAATGATCGGCCACATGATCAGCGCCCTCCTGCAGGCACGGCCTGCGCATCGGCAACCTCGGGCGCATCAGGCGCCGGCAAGGGTTCGCCACGATGGCTGCGGCTGATCACCGCGATGGTCAGGCCGCATACCAGCACGGCGCCCACGGCAGCGATCAACGCCACCGGCCCACCGTGCAGGGCAGTCACCACGTTCTGCTGGGCCGCCATGGCCACCACCACTGGAATGTACATCGCGCCCCAGAAGCCGACGCCGAACTCGCACTCCTTGCTCATGCCACCGTTGCGGTGCATGTACAACCGTGCGCAGATCAGCAGGATCATGGCGATGCCGACCCCACCCACATTGGATTTCACGCCCAGCAGCACGCCCAGGAAGTCGCCGACGATAACGCCGGCCAGCGTGCATACCGCCAGCAGAGCCACACCATAGATGATCATTGTTGTTGTCCTCAGCTTGAGTCGAAGTTGCTTGTTGTTGTTCTTCGAAATGCAGCGCACTCATCGGTTGCCAGCCACCTCCTGGCGCAACAGCGCATCGAGGGTGTCCCAGCGGGTACCTTCCACCGCCACCACCCTGCCCTGTTCGAACACCGGGCGGGCCAGGCCAGTGAGCACGCTGCCCGGTGGCATTTCAAGGTGCAGGCGCACACCGCGTTCATAGGCGTTGCGCAGCGTGCCGCGCCAGTCCACCCAGCGTGCCATGTTGCCCGCCAGGTCGTCGCGCAGGCGCTGCGGGTCGACGATGGGCCTGGCGCTGCTGCCGCTCAGGTAGGTGATGCGCGGGCGGCGCAGTTCGATACTGGCAAAGGCACTGGCAAGTTCTGCCGCTGGGCCGTCGAGCAATGGGCAGTGCGACGGCACGCTGACTGCCAGGCGCCGCGCCACGCCCTGGCCGCGGCGGCGGGCGCGAGCGACGACCTCGGCCATGGCCGCGTCGCTGCCAGCGATGACGATCTGGTTGTCGCTGTTGAGGTTGGCCAGGTAAGCCTCGCCCGCCACCTCGGCCAGCAAGTACTCGACGCTGGCGGCATCCAGGCCACTGATGGCCGTCATCCCATAGCCCTGCGGATAGGCACGCTGCATCAGTTCGCCGCGCAGGGCCACCAGGCGCACCGCATCGGCAAAGCCAAGCGCACCGGCGGTGACAGCGGCCGGGTAGGCACCGATCGACAGGCCCGCCACATACTCGGGTGCGGGGCTGCGCTGCAGTAACCAGCGCGCCCAGGCTACCCCCGCCAGCAACAGGCACAGTTGCACCGCACGGGTCGATTGCAGCGCCTGCGCGGTGTCCAGGCCCAGCACGGGTTGCCCAAGGGCGTCGCTGGCCTCCTCCACCAGCCGCGCACTGCCTTCTGGCAGGCGCTGCAACATGCCGGGCTGCTGGGCGCCCTGCCCTGGAAAGGCGAACAGGCTGCTCACGCGGCGCGCTCCACGGCATGCCAGGGGTCGGCGACCAGGCGCGCACCGTGGGCCGACTTGAGCAGCACCTGCCGCGCCATGCCGGCCCACTCGCGCAAGGCAATGGCCCCTGCGGGCGTTTCCAGTTGTACATCGATGCGGCAAGGGCCGCAGTCCAGGATGTCCAGCAGTTCACGGGCCTTTGCCCGCGCCATGAATTGCGGTGTGCGCAGCACCAGGTCGAGGTCGCTGCCCGCGTGCAGCACCTGGCAACCGGTCGCCAGCTGATAACCAACACCCCCCGTCGGGCCCCAAGCCAGGCCGCTGGCGTCCAGCACCGGCGCCGCCGAGGCCAGCGCCTGCAACGCGGCGCACGGGCTGTGGCCCTGCCAGCGCAGCGCTTCTGGCGCCACATGGCGCTGCACAGCAGCCAGGCGCATCTGCGTGGCCAGGCGCTGTTCGCGCCCCTGCCCGCGCACACCCACGGCCACCCAACCCGCCCTGCAGACGGCGCGGCGAACCACCACCGGTTGCCCGGCCGCCAGCGCCTGCACGGCCCAGGCAGGGGCATCGGCAGGCAAATCGGCCGGGGTCATGCCCCAAAGCAGGTCGTGGGGTTGCGCAAGGTTCATGTCAGGCCCCCTGCCACTGGCTACGCAGGCGCGCCCGCACCTCGCGGGACGCGCTGCGGTGCTCGCCGGCCAAGCGCGAGGCTAGGTCGGTCGAATGGCCGATGTCGGCCACGGCTTCGGCCAGGCAGGCACGCACCTGCGCCAGGTCGGCGGCGCTCGGCGCCTCGGCGCTTTCTACCGCAAGCCGGCGCCAGAGCAGGCCGAGCGAGGCATAGCTGGCAAGGTCGTAGGCCATCGGCGGAATTTCAGCGGCCAGGGCCTCCAGTTGCTCGACGCTGCGCAGGGTGATGCGCGCCGCCGCGTCCTTGCCCATGGCGTGCACCATCACCCCGCTGTCGTCCAGGGCGATCAGCCGTTGCGCCTGGTAGCCGTGGGCCAGGAACGCGCCGGACATGGCCTTGCCCACCAGCAGGCCGATCACCGGGTGCCCGGCCAGGCGTGCCTGGGCGTAGGCCTGCACGGCGCCGGCCAGGGCTTGGTGGATGCCCAGCGCTTCCTCGCGGCGGCCATAGGCCTGGCTGGGCACGTCGATGATCGCGACAATAGCGCGCTTCTGGCCTTCGCGGTCCAACGCCACCGCCTCGCTCACCGCCTGGGCCAGGCCCCAGCCTTCGAGCAAGCCGACTTCGCCGTTGCGCGCCCTGGGAAACGGGTTGTTGGCATCGGGCACCACGGCAATAAAGCGCGCCAGGCGGTTGTCCAGTTCACCATCGACCACCCGCAGCGAGGCCGGGTAACCCGGCAGCGGTTCGGCACCGGCCAGGCCCGGCAGCCAGTTCAGGGCACGGTTCATTGCGCATCTCCTTGGTACAGGGCACGCACGGCGGCGGCGTCCAGTTGCGGGCATTCGGCGCCCAGGCGGGCCAGGCGCTGCAGGAACCAGGCGTGGCGCCCGGCACGGTCGGCCGTGGGCGTGTCCAGCAGGTGCAGCAGTTGTTGGCGAATAGCCTCGACGTCATCGGCCACGTAGCTGTCCACCAGGGTGCTGGCGTGGCGTTGCTCGCCACCGGTCAGGCTCCAGATGAACGGGCGGTCCTTGGCGTCGTATTCGGCGATGCCGGCTTCCTGCTCGATCACCTGGGGGCCGTTCAAGCCCAGGCGCGCTTCGCGGGTAACCAGCAGGTGGCTGCACAGCCCGGCAGCGATGGACATGCCGCCAAAGCAGCCGACCGCACCTGCAATCAGGCCAACCACCGGTTGATAGTTGCGCAGCTCGACGATCGCCGCCTGAATTTCGGCAATCGCCGCCAGGCCGAGGTTGGCCTCCTGCAGGCGCACGCCACCGGTTTCCAGCAACAGCACGGCGCAGGTGGGCGTGCCGTTGCGGTTGTCCTCGATGGCCAACTCCAGGGCACCGGCGATCTTCGCCCCGCCCACCTCGCCCATGCTGCCGCCCTGGAAACCGCCTTCGATGGCAGCGACCACGGCGTGGCGCCCGCCCAACAGGCCCTTGGCGATCACCACGCCGTCGTCGGCCTGGGGCACGATGCCCTGGCGCGGCAGCCAGGGCGACATCAGGCGGTCGAACGGGCCAAGCAGTTCACGGAAGCTACCGGGGTCGAGCATGGCGCGGGCGCGCTGGCGGGCCCCGAGTTCGACGAAGCTGCGGCTTTGCAGCAGGCGTGCGGTGTCAGTCATGGCCGATCTCCTCGAAGCCTTGTTCCAGGCGCAGGCGCACCACCCCAGGCGTGGCGCCGAAGTCGTGGATGTCGATTTTCAGCGCCGGCAGCGTGCGGCCGTCGAACAGGCGCTGGAACAGCTGGCTCCAGCGGGCGCTGCTGCCGTTCACCGAGGTGACCACCTGGATCTCCAGCTGGCCGGCGCGGCCAGGTTCGATCAGCACTTCCAGGTCGCCGGAGCTGACGCAGCCGACCAGGGTACGGCCACGGCCAGGCGCGGCGGCGGGGAATTGAAATGTCAGGGTTTCCATGTCACAGGCTCCTGGCTTTGTCGAGAAACAGGCAGGCGGCCAGCAAGTCGGCGGCGCCGCCCGGTGAGGCGTTCAGGTTCAACAGTTGGGCGTCCAGCGTGCGCAGCAGGCGGCGGCCATCGAGGGTGGCGCTGCCGCCGGCAGCCAGCACGGCGCGGGCGCCGCTTTGCACGGTGTTCAGGCCCTCGGGGCCGGCTCGCCAGAGCACGCAGGTGTCGCTCAGGGCGGCCATGATCGCCAGCAGCGCATCAAGCCGGGCATGGCTTTCGCTGGCACCTGCGGCGCGGCTGCGGCGCAGCTGTGGCAGGCCGTGGCCAATCACTGCCGGGAAGCCTTGCTGGGCCTGTTCGCGGGCACCGCTGGCGCCGTAGCGCTGGCGCACCTCGGCGCCGTGGCTGGGCTGCACGGGCATGGCCGGGTCATCGATGAGGGCGATGCGCCCGGCGCGGGCGGCAACCGTGCCGGCATCTGCCTTGGGGTCGAGGGCCTGGGCGGCCAGCAACAGGCCCAGTGCCCAGATCGCACCGCGATGGGTGTTGATGCCGCCGGTGGTGGCCAGCATGGCGTGTTCGCCTTCACGGCCAATGCGGCCCAGTTCGGCGCGCAGGGGCTGGTTGACCTGGCCATGGGCCTGGGCTGCCTCGGCCATCTGGCGCAGGCAGGGCCACAGCGACAGGGCCGAGGCGTGCATCAGGGCCAGGGTCATGTCGGGGTGGGCGCCGCTGCCGCGGCGGTCGACCAGGCCGGGCTTGGGGGACAGGTCGGCTTCGTCGATCAGGGCTTCTACTGCCAGGTCGGCCAGGTGGTCGGGCTGGGGGGGGTGGGTTGAATGAGGGAGCTGGGTGGACTGGGCGGGCCTCATCGCAGGCAAGCCTGCTCCTACAGGTAGGGGGTAGGCCGGCAATTTTTGGGAATGCGCGTTCATTTACCAGCTCCTGAAGCGGGCGGGCGGGTTGTAGAGGCCGCCGGACCATTCGACCAGGTCGGCGATGCTGCGCGCCGCGAGCAGTTCGCGGCTGGCGTCGGTGCGGCGGATGCCGAGGTCTTCGGGCAAGGCCACCAGGCCGAGCTTGCGCAGGCGCAGGGTGTCCTTGGGGTCGTGGCGCAGGCCGATGGCGGTAACCCCGGCCACGGCGGCGATCATCTGCTGGCGCTCTTCAAGGCTGCGGGCTTTGTACAGGTAGGCGATGCCCTCTTCGGTCAACAGGTGGGTCACGTCGTCGCCGTAGATCATCACCGGTGCCAGCGGCATGCCGGCTTTCTTCGCCACCTCCACCGCATCCAGGGTTTCCACGAAGGTGGGCTTGCCGCCTTCCTGGTAGGTTTCGACCATCTGCACCACCAGCTTGCGGCCGCGCTCAAGCATCGTGTCCGGCACGGTCATGTCGAGCCAGGCCGGGGTGGCGTGGCGCCGCCCGCGCGGGTCATGGCCCATGTTCGGCGCACCGCCAAAGCCGGCCAGGCGGCCGCGGGTCACGGTCGAGGAATGGCCATCGCCGTCCACCTGCAAGGTGGCGCCGATGAACAGGTCGACCGCGTATTGCCCGGCCAGCTGGCACATCATGCGGTTGGAACGCAGCGAACCGTCACGGCCGGTGAAGAACACGTCCGGGCGCTGGGCGATGTAGTCTTCCATGCCCAGCTCGGTGCCGAAGCAGTGCACGCTCTGCACCCAGCCGGTTTCGATCGCCGGAATCAGGGTGGGGTGCGGGTTGAGCGTCCAGTTGCGGCAAATCTTGCCCTTAAGGCCCAGCGACTCGCCGTAGGTGGGCAGGATCAACTCGATGGCGGCGGTGTTGAAGCCGATGCCGTGGTTCAGCGACTGCACCTGGTGCTTTTCGTAGATGCCGCGTATCGCCATCATCGCCATCAGCACGTGCACGGGCTTGATATGGCGCGGGTCGCGGGTGAACAGCGGCTCGATGTAGAACGGCTGGTCGGCCACCACCACGAAGTCGACCCAGGACGCCGGGATGTCGACCCGTGGCAGGTCATCCACCCGGTCCACCAGCTGGTTGACCTGGGCGATCACCAAGCCATCGCTGAACGCCGCTGGCTCCACCAGCGCCGGGGTGTCTTCGGTGCTGGGGCCGGTGTACAGGTTGCCGTCGCGGTCGGCCATGAAACCGGCCACCAGGGTGACGTTGGGAATCAGGTCGACCAGCAGCCGCGAGTACAGCTCGATGTAAGTGTGGATGGCGCCAACTTCCAGCAGGCCGTCTTCCAGCAGCTGGCCGATGCGCAGGCTCTGCGGGCCGGCGAAGGAAAAATCGAGCTTGCGCGCGATGCCACGTTCGAACAGGTCCAAATGCTCGGCGCGGCTGACGCTGGGCATGATCATGTGCAGGTCGTGCAAGCGCTCGGGGTCGGCCTTGGCCAGGGAGCGGGAAAGGAAGTCGGCCTGCTTCTGGTTGTTGCCTTCGAGCACCACACGGTCACCGGGGGCGATCAGCAGCTCCAGGGCTTCGACGATTTTGTCGGTGGGCAGCACCACGCCGTCGGCCAGGTGTCGGACGCGGTCCAGGCGGCGCTGCTTCTCGGCGCGGCGCCTGGACCATTGCGGGGGTGGATTCTTGCTGAAGGTCATGGTGACTCCACGGGTTCGCTGTCGTGGGGCCACATTAGGGCGGTGCCTGCTGGTGGATCAATCAAGCTGGGAGGGCGATCATTACGGTAAAGTTAACGATTGCGCTCAACCACCGGGAATCGCGTTTTCACCCGTCAACGGTGGGCCTGACAGGCGCGGCCAATGTGGCAAAAACGCACGATCCCCCTGCAGATTTGTCCATTGCTCAGGGCAAATTCGCATGCGAGGATCCATTGACCCTCCAGTGCGCTGCAAACTTCACTCGGAAAATCAATAACAAAGCAGGGAGAACGCGATGACCGCGCACGCTCATACCTCGGCAACCGACCATGTACTGGCCGAGGTTCGTAACCAGATTGGCCACCTTACCCTCAACCGCCCCGCCGGCCTCAACGCCCTGACCCTGGACATGGTGCGCCGCCTGCGCCAGCAGTTCGACGCCTGGGCCGACGACCCGCAGGTGCAGGCCGTGGTGCTGCGCGGCGAGGGCCCCAAGGGCTTCTGCGCCGGGGGCGACATCCGCTCGCTGCACGACAGCTACAAGGCCGGGGACACCCTGCACGAAGACTTCTTCGTCGAAGAATACGCCCTGGACCTGGCCATCCACCGCTACCGCAAGCCGGTGCTGGTGCTGATGGACGGCTTTACCCTGGGCGGCGGCATGGGCCTTGCCCAGGGCTGCGACCTGCGCATCGTCACCGAGCGCAGCCGGCTGGGCATGCCGGAAGTGGGTATCGGCTACTTCCCGGATGTGGGCGGCAGCTATTTCCTCTCGCGCATTCCCGGGGAGCTTGGCACCTACCTGGGCGTCAGCGGCGCCCAGATCCAGGCCGCCGATGCCCTGTATTGCGGCCTGGCCGACTGGTATCTGCACAGCGACAAGCTGGCCGCCCTGGATGAAGGCCTCGACCAGCTGCGCTTCGGCGGCACCCCGCTCAAGGACCTGCAGAACCTGCTGGCCCGGCTCGGCAGCCAGGTACTGGACAATGCACCGCTGGAAAAGCTGCGCCCGGTGATCGACCACTTTTTCGCCCAGCCCGACCTTACGGCCATCATCGAGCAACTGCGCGCCGTCAGCATCGGTGACAGCCACCACTGGGCACTGGCCACCGCCGACCAGCTGGAAAGCCGCTCGCCACTGGCTATGGCAGTTACCCTGGAGATGCTGCGCCGCGGCCGCCACCTGACCCTGGAGGACTGCTTCGCCATGGAGCTGCACCTGGACCGCCAGTGGTTCCAGTACGGCGACCTGATCGAGGGCGTGCGGGCGCTGATCATCGACAAGGACAAGCAGCCGCGCTGGAACCCGCCAACCCTGGCCGGGCTGTCGCGCCAGCGGGTCGACCAATTCTTCGAAGGCCTGTGAGCCTGGGAGTACACAGATGCAAGACGTGGAACTGAGCGAAGAGCAGATCATGATCCGCGACATGGCCCGGGATTTTGCCCGTGGCGAGATCGCCCCGCATGCCCAGGCCTGGGACAAGGCCGGCTGGATCGACGACGGCGTGGTACGCAAGATGGGCGAGCTGGGCCTGCTCGGCATGGTCGTGCCGGAAAGCTTCGGTGGCAGCTACACCGACTACGTGGCCTATGCCCTGGCCGTCGAGGAAATCGCCGCCGGCTGCGGCGCCACCGGCGCGATGATGAGCATTCACAACTCGGTCGGTTGCGGCCCCCTGCTCGCCTACGGCACCCCCGAACAGCAACAGGCCTGGCTGCCGCGCCTGGCGGCAGGCGAAGTGATCGGCTGCTTCTGCCTGACCGAACCGCAGGCCGGCTCCGAAGCGCACAACCTGCGCACCCGCGCCGAGCTGGTCGATGGCCAGTGGGTGATCAACGGCGCCAAGCAGTTCGTCAGCAACGCCCGCCGCGCGGGCCTGGCGATCGTGTTCGCGGTCACCGACCCGGAACTGGGCAAGAAAGGCCTGTCGGCCTTCCTGGTGCCCACCGACAACCCAGGTTTCAAGGTCGACCGCAGCGAGCACAAGCTGGGCATTCGCGCCTCCGACACCTGCGCGGTCACCTTCGACAACTGCCGCATTCCAGCCGCCAACCTGCTCGGTGAGCGCGGCAAGGGGCTGGCCATTGCCCTGTCCAACCTCGAAGGCGGGCGTATCGGCATCGCCGCCCAGGCCCTGGGCATCGCCCGCGCCGCGTTCGAGGCGGCGCTGGTGTATTCGCGTGAGCGCATCCAGTTCGGCAAGCCGATCAACGAGCACCAGAGCATCGCCAATCTGCTGGCAGACATGCAGGTGCAGGTGAACGCTGCCCGCCTGCTGATTTTGCATGCCGCACGCCTGCGCACGGCCGGTAAGCCCTGCCTGTCGGAAGCCTCCCAGGCCAAGCTGTTCGCTTCGGAAATGGCCGAGCGGGTGTGCTCGATGGCGATCCAGGTGCATGGCGGCTACGGCTACCTGGAAGACTACCCGGTAGAGCGCCACTACCGTGATGCACGCATCACCCAGATCTATGAAGGTTCAAGTGAGATCCAGCGCATGCTGATCGCCCGCGAGCTCAAACACTACCCGCTATAGGCCACTTCAGCGGCGCTGCCGGAGGGTTTCCGACGGCAGCTCGCCGAAGTGCTGGCGGTAGCGTTCGGCAAACCGCCCCAGGTGCAGGAAGCCGTAGTCCATGGCCAGTTCGGTGACGCTGCGCACCGGGCAACTGGCGTCGCTCAGGCAGGCGTGCACCCGCTCCAGCTTGCGCTGGCGCACGTACTGGCCAGGCGTGGTGCCAAGCGTGCGGTCGAACAACGCATACAGCGAACGCACGCTCATGCAGGCCTGCTCCGCCAGGGTTTCGGCGCTCAGTTCCAGCTTCAGGTTGTGGTGGATGTAGTCGAGGATGCGTTCCAGGCTGGCGGTGGCGGCGCCCAGGCTGTCGCGCTGGACATTGGTGTTCATCAGGGTCAGCAGCTTGCTGGCGACGATCTGGCTGTAATGGCCCTGCACGCGCGGCAGCGGCTCGCTCACTTCCGCCTCCTGGCACACCATGGCCAGCAGGTTGACGAAGCCTTCCAGTTCCTCCAGCCGGTAGTGGTTGCGCACAAAGCGCACGCCGCCTGCTGGCCGTTGCCAGCGCTGCTGCTCGCAGACCGAGTCGAGCAGGCGCGTGGGCACTTTGAGGATGAATTTCTCGCAGTCGTCGGAATAGGTCAGGTCAACGGGGTCGTCTGGGTTTATCAGCAGCAGCTCGCCCGGCACCAGGTGCTGCTCGCGCCGGTGCCCGCGCCACAGGCAGTTGCCGCGCAGCAGCACTTGCAGGTGGTAGATGGACTCCAGCGCCGGCGAGGTCACCCGCACGCTGCCGCCGTAGCTGATGCGGCACAGGTCGAGTTCGGCGAAACTGCGGTGGCTGAGGCTGGCCTGGGGATGGGTGCTGTGCGACAGGCCAATGCAGTGCTGGCCGACATGGCGGTTGACGTAGTCCGACACGGCATAGGGGTCGGCGTGATGGAACACGCTACTGCGCTCGCTCAGCAGGCGGCTTTCCATGGGCAGGCACTCGGGATCGTTATTGTTGTGGTGAGTGACACCTAAGCAAAAAACCAGGGGTTGGGCAATGCGCCGTTGGGATTGGGTGGGCGGATAGCGGACAGTGGAGCCTGTGGAATTGGGCGATCAGCGAACAGAATGGTTATGCCTGTGCGGGCCTCTTCGCGGGTAGGAGCGAGCGCAGCTCGCGATGGGCTGCAAAGCAGCCCCGGCATCATGGGCCGCGGAGCTGAAACACCGGGGCCGCTGCGCGCCCCATCGCGAGCTACGCTCGCTCCTACCAGGCCGGCGTAAACACGGTAGATTAAACCCTCAATGAACCGCCATGTCCTGCCGCCCTGCCCAACCCTGGCTGCGTGCCCTGAACTGCCGGGGTGCAATCGCGAACAGCTCACGGAACCGCCGGTAGAAATGCGGAAAACTGACAAACCCACTGGCCACCGCTACCTCGGTCAACGACTTGCTGGTGTGCTGCAACAACTGCCGCGCATGGGTCAGGCGCAGCTCCAGGTAATAACGCGGCGGCGTCGCCTGGACATGGCGGCGGAACAGGCGCTCCAGGTGGCGGCGGGACAGCCCGGCGTGTTCGGCAATTTCGTCGATGCCAATGGGATCTTCGATATTGGCGTGCATCAGCTCCAGCGCCAAGCGCACCCCGCGCGGCAGGCTCGGGTCCACTTCCGGGGCGCTCGACGGCGTATCGCCAAGCCCCCGGGCGCGGTCGCAGGCCAGCATCTGCTCCACTGCCCGGCGCAGCCCTTCGCCGCCCTTGAATTCGAGCATGGCCAGCATCATGTCCAGCGCGCTGCTGGCCCCGGCGCAGCTCATGCGCCGGCCATCGAGCAGGTGCGCCTGGCGGCTGACCCGCACCTTGGGGAACAACTCGCTCATCATCGCCCGCCCATCGGGGTGGAACGCGCAGTCGTGGTCATTGAGCAAACCCGCTTCGGCGAGGAAATAGGCACCATTCCACAGCCCGCCCAGCTGGCAGCCTGAATGGTCGGCCTGGCGCAACTTGCTGCGCAGCAGCGGCGAGGCTTCCAGGCGCACGCGGAAACCGCCGCACACCAGCAGGCAGTCCAGGCCCTGCACCTCGAGGTCGGCCAGGGCCAGGTTGACCGGCAAGGCGATGCCCAGGTCGCTAATCACCTGGGCGCCCTCGCCCACCACCTGGATGTCGAACAGGGGTGTGGCGCTCATCAGGTTGGCGGTGACCAGGGTGTCCATGGCGGCGGTGAAGGCCATCATCGAAAAGTGCTCGCGCAGGACGAAGGCCACCCGCCGGCAAGGCTGGCCGAGGGTGCTGCGGCCGGCGGGGTCGAGGTGGGCGAGGTTGGTGTTCTTGAGGATGCTTTCGAAATGGCTCATGGCGGTGACTCTACGGCGGGGAAATCGCGGTGACTTCTTCGCGGGGCAAGCCCGCTCCTACAGGCGCAGTTTGCGCTGTTCCTGTAGGAGCGGGCTTGCCCCGCGAAAAGGCCTAAGCAGATGAAACAGGATTAGTTGCTGGCCTGGGTAGCGGCGGCGCGGGATGCCTGCAGCCACTGGTCGAACTGCTGACGATGCGCCTCTACCCACTCCTTGGCATGGCGCGTGATGTCGGCGGGCTTCTTCTCGCCCTTCTGCATCTTCAGGTTCTGGTTGCTCTCGTCATCGGTGCTGATCTGCACCAGCGACAGGAACTTCTCGGCGGCCGGGTTCTTCTTGGCGAAGTCCTTGTTCAGCACCGCCACCACCTTGTCGATGGCAAAGCCCAGGTTCTTGCCGTGGTACATGGTATCGACATCATTGTTGCCGTCCGGCAGGTCGGTTTTCGGCACTTCCAGCCATACCACGTCCTTGCCCTCGACCAGCACGCTGGCGATCCACTGCGGCACCCAGGTGAAATACAGGATCGGCTTGCCTTCCTTGTAGCGGGTGATGGTGTCGGCCATCAGTGCGAAGTACGAACCCTGGTTGACGGTAACGGTCTTGCTCAGGTCGTAGGCCTTCATGTGGTGGGCGATCACCAGTTCGCAGCCCCAGCCTGGGTTGCAGCCGGTCATGTCAGCCTTGCCATCGCCGTCGGTGTCGAACAGCTTGGCAATCTCGGGTTTCTTCAGGTCGGTGATGTACTTGATGTTGTACTGGTCGGCGGTTTTCTTGTCGATCAGGTAGCCCTGGGCAACGCCCGGCAGGATGTTGCCGGTCTTGACCATCACATCGTCACCGCCAGCCTGCTGGTAGAACTTGTCGTGCAGCTTCTCCCACAGGTGCACGGTGAAGTCGGCATCACCGTTGGCCAGGGCCACCATCATCACCCCGTACTCGGTTTCCTTCGGCTCCTGCACGTTGTAGCCCAGCTCGCGCAGGCCCTCCATGGCCACTTCGCCACGGAACCGCTCTTCGGCAATGGACGGGAAGATCGGCGTGACCTTCACCCCTTCGCCGGGCTTGTCGGCCGAGGCATGGGCGCACAGCGCGGCGGCCACCAGGGTCAGCGCGGTAGCGCATTTGAGGATGCTGCGGGTGAATGTGGATTCGTGCATCGTCGCTTACCTTCTTCTGATTGTTATCTTCAAGTGCGGCAGATCGAATGTATCCAGGGTGCTGTTCAGGCAGTCTTGCGCTGCCCTTGGGGTTGCGCCGCGCCGCACAGGCGCAGCAGCAGGCCTACGGGGCCGGTGTGGTACCAGCGCCGGCTTGGGTCGGCGCTGGTGCGCGCGCCCATCGCCTGGGTCAGGCGGTCGAGGAAGATCGCCAGCAACACCAGGCCAACGCCGCCGACCGTGGCCAGGCCCATGTCCAGGCGGCCGATGCCGCGCAGTACCATCTGGCCCAGGCCGCCCACCGAGATCATCGAGGCGATCACCACCATCGACAGCGACAGCATCAGGGTTTGGTTGAGGCCGGCCATGATGGTCGAGGTGGCCAGCGGCAATTGCACGCGGGTCAGCATCTGCCGTGGCGTGCAACCGAAGGCACGGGCGGCTTCGATCTTGTCTTCCGGCACCTGGCGGATGCCCAGGTTGGTCAGGCGCACCAAAGGCGGCAGGGCGAAGACGATGGTCACCAGCACGCCCGGCACGTTGCCGATGCCGAACAACATGACCACCGGCACCAGGTAGACGAACGCCGGCAGGGTCTGCATGGCGTCGAGCAGCGGGCGAATGATGCTTTCCAGGCGGTTGCTGCGGGCGCAGACGATACCCAGTGGAATGCCGATCACCGCGCAGAAGAACACCGAGGTCAGCACCAGTGCCAGGGTGGTCATCGACTCGGCCCACACGCCGATCAACCCCAGCAAGGTCAGGGTGATGAAGCACAGCAGCGCCATGCGCTTGCCTGCCAACTGCCAGCCAAGCAGTGACGAAAGCAGGATACCGATGGTGGGCGGAATGCTCTGCAGGGTGAACTCGATGCCATTGAGCACCTGGTCGATGGGCCAGCGAATGGCACGGAATACGTCACGGAAGTTATGCACCAGGAAGTTCAGGGTGGCGGTCACCCAGTCGCCCAGGGGGATGGTGGCCGCCTGGAACGGGTCGAGCAGGCTGAATTCGGACATGAGGGCTTACCTCTTCTTGTATTAGTGGCGGCTCAGGGTCTGCAGCAGCTCGTTCTTCGACACGGTGCCTTTGAAGGCCCCCTGGCGGTCGAGCACCGGCACCGGGTATGGCAGGTCCGCGGCGATGCCCAGCACTTCGTGCAGCGGCGTGTCGGTATACACCGGTTGCTGCTCGTGCAGGCTGTAGCGCTCGCTGGCGGTGGCACCGCTGGCGTCGGTGTCGACCACCCCGAGCAACTGGCCACGGTCGTCGACCAGGTAGCCGAACGGCACGCCGGCCTGGAAACTCGGCGCCTTGCCGTTGACCTTGCACACCACGGCCGGGTCGAACTTGGCCACATCACCGGCCTTGAGCACCCGCGAGCTGTCGAAGCTCTTGAAGAAGGTGCGCACGTAGTCGTTGGCCGGCTCGTTTATCAGCTCCTGCGGGGTGCCGATCTGCACCACCCGCCCACCTTCCATGATCGCGATGCGATGGCCGATGCGGATGGCTTCCTCGATGTCGTGGGAAATGAAGATGATGGTGCGTTGCTGCTCGGCCTGCAGGCGAATCAGCTCGCCCTGCATCTCGCTGCGAATCAGCGGGTCGAGGGCGGAAAACGCTTCGTCCATCAACAGGATCGCGGGGTCGTTGGCCAGCGCCCGGGCCAGGCCCACGCGCTGCTGCATGCCGCCAGACAGCTGGTGCGGGTAGCTGTGTTCGTGGCCGGCCAGGCCAACTTGGCTGAGGGCTTCACGGGCGCGGCTGTTGCGCTCGGCTTCGGGCACACCGGCAATCTCAAGGCCAAAGGCAGTATTCTGCAGCACGCTCATATGCGGCATCAGCGCGAAGGACTGGAACACCATGCCCATTTCCTTGCGGCGCACGTCGAGCAGGGCCTTGTCGGAGAGCCCGGTAATTTCCTTGCCGTTGAGGTGGATGCTGCCGGAGGTGGGCTCGATCAGGCGGTTGAACAGCCGCACCATGGTCGACTTGCCCGAGCCGGAGAGGCCCATGATGACGAAGATTTCGCCACGTTTGACGGAAAAGCTTGCATCGAACACGCCGACGACGTGGCCGGTCTTGCTGAAGATTTCGTTCTTGTCGGCGCCCTTGCGGAGCATCTCCATGGCCATGTCGGGGTTGGGCCCGAATACCTTGAAGATGTTTTTTACCGAAAGAATCTCATCGGCATGGCTCATACGACCCTCTTTATTATGCTTATTAACCAATCTTTCAACATCGCACTTTCAATAAGGCGGGTAGAGATCAGTGCGAGTACGCTTGGCAGTCCGTTCGAATTCGAACGTGAGTCAACACCGGCACGCAGAAAGTCCTGCTTCGAAATTATTAGACATCGCTGTCGCGAATGCCGCGCCGTGGTTTTACGTTAGGCCCTGATCCAGACGGGGTCCAACGACATTTGCATGACGCTAACCATTACCTGAAGTTATCAATTGGCCTGCAGCCACGACGCCAGAGCCCCTGCGCATTTACCGCCGGGGCTTTGACAGAGTGATCCCCTTGGCTAGACGAAGGACATCCCGCCACCATCATGGTCAGACACTCCGAACCCGATCAGACGCTGATCAAGATGCCCTCCCTGCGCGCCGTGAAGGTTTTCGTCGCCGCTGCCAAGTACCAGAATTTCACCCGCGCCGCCGAGGCCCTGTGCGTGACCCAGGCGGCGGTCAGCCGGCAGATCCGCGAGCTGGAAACCTACCTGGGGGCTGAACTGTTCACCCGCGTGGGCCGGGCGGTGGAGTTGAGCGTGGCCGGTTCGATCTTCTTCGATGCGGTGCAGTTGTCGTTCGTCAACATCTCCCAGGCCGCCGAGCGTATCCGCAGCAACACCAACACCAAGCACGTGGTCACCCTGTGCTGCTCGCCGGCCTTCGCTGCGTTGTGGATGGGGCCGCGGATACCGAGGTTCTTCGCAGACAACCCGGATATCGACATCAACCTGGTCACCACGCAGAACTTCCTGTCGATGGAGCCTGGGGTGCGCCCGGACATCTACATCACCAAGCTGGGCAAGATCCAGGCGGGCTACAGCTGCCACCCGTTGAACCACGATGTGATCTACCCGGTATGCTCGCCGCAGTACCTGGCCGAGCACCCCGAGGTGCGCACCCTGGAGGGCCTGCGCGACGGCTCGCTGCTCAACTTGAGCCCCTACGGCCGCTCGCAGGTGGCCGAGCATGTCGACTGGAACGTGTGGCTAGCGTTCCATGATGTCGACCTGAAAAGCCGCGCCAGCACTGCGCCGCACTTCTTCAACGCCAACGACTACAACCTGCTGGTGCAATTGGCCCTGGGCAACCAGGGTGTGGCGCTGGGCTGGCACCACCTGGTGACGCCGCTGCTGGCCCAGGGGCTGCTGGTACGGCCAGTGCCCGAGGAGCTGGTGCTCAAGGACACCTTCCATTTCCTGGCGTTCAACGAAGAAAAGGAACACGACTCCAGTTGCCGGCGGTTGCGTGACTGGTTGTTGGTGGAGTTCCAACCGTTGCTCGAACAGTTGCGCAATACCTAAGCCCGCCTGCACGTCTCGCCCTCGTAGGAGCGAGCAAAGCTCGCGATGCGATCTGGCAGGCGTAGCACGCTCAAGGGACCAACCCGGCCGTGACACCGCATCGCGAGCTGCGCTCGCTCCTACCCCAGGCTGACGTAGCGTTTCGAGATCACTGCACCGGCAGGAAATTCATCAGCAGCAGGCTTTGCGCATAGTTCAGGCCAATACGCCGGTAGCGCTCATCCAACAGCTCGGCCAACAGGTCCAGGCGCGCCACGATCTTGCCGAACTCCACGGCAAAGCTCAGGTTGCTGCCCTCCTCGGAGATTTCGTTGCTGAACAGCAACAGCACCCCATTGGCATCCTGGCGCTGGCTGAGCATCCAGGTGGCCTTCTCGATATTGCGCGCCGCGTTGTTGATGAACAGCGGGTCGAGGGTATCGGTCATGTAGAACTCGGTACGCCCACCATGGGCAGTGATCAACATGCTGCCAATGGCGTAGATGAAAGCGCCAACCCGGTCGCCGCGAAATTCCGGGCTCAGGGCATAGCTCAGCGCCGCCAGGTCGCGGCGCTCGCCCAGCTGCGGCAACGGCTGGCGCTGCTCGATGGCAAGGCGGATCTGCCGCTCGGCGGTGGCAGCATCGAGGTAGCCAGACAGCTTCAACTGGCTGGGGTTGCGCAGGTACAGCTTGTTCATCAGCAAGTACAGGCTTTGCAGGTTGTCGCGCATGGCCAGGGTGGCCATGCGGTCGACGCTGGTCTGGAACAGCTCGCTGGGCTTGCCGTCACCGAACTGGCTGACGATGTCACGGCCCTGCTGCTGGCTGCAGCCGGCCAGGGCGATAAGCGTGCCTGCCAGCAGCAGGCGCGAAAGGGTTTTGGCGTTGCTTGCAACCATCGGCACCGGGTCGAGAATGGGCGGCCGTACTGGGGATCGGTTCGGCCTGGCCAAGCATAGAGCCCAGGAAACCGAAAAAGTGCAGTGGCCACCCTTGATCGCCGACCTGGTAATTCTGCCAGTTTCGGAGCAATGACGGCGCGCTGACTGTGGGAGCACCTTCCACCACGAGAGCGCGTGCCATGAGGACCAAGAGAGCGGGCGACCTGGACCTTTCCTACGGCGACAAAGGCGACGGGATTGCACGCATCCCTCCCATGGGCGGCTTGGATCCGGATACGCACTCCCTACAGATATACCCTGTTGGTTGGGCCAATGACGGCTCGGCGGCCATGTATGGTTTTAATCCAGATGACCCCCTCCACGCCAACAAGGTCTTCACACGCATGAACGCTGACGGGCATTGGGATCGTGAAACAGGGCACGTGCCGATTTCAAAAAATCAGAACGGCCCAATGCCGTTGCAATTTGACGACTTCACTGCGCTGACTTACACCACAGGCAATGCGCAGGACGGCGTTCTGACAGCAGGCAAGGCGTACTATTTTGAAGGCGATGACGTTTACCAGGAAATTGTAGTGGGTCGTTACACAGAGCATTTCGCGCCTTGGCCAGGCTTCGCCGACGACGGCATCGCCACGACGCGACCTGTCCTGGCCCCTGGAAGCCAATTGCGGGATGAACACATTTCTCCGCAAGTAGCGACCTATATAAGCGCGCCGAAACTGGCATTGGCAGCGGGCCTGATAAGGGTCGTTTTCAAATCGATGTTGGCGGCTGCAGATGGCTCCATTACCGAAAAACCCTTTGCATGACACTGGACCCGGATACGGGAGCACAGGTCAATGATCGTGGTCTGCAAGGGTGCAACCCCTAAAATCTCGATACCCGAGGCAACCAGCCTCTATGGCTATGACATGGACGGCCACCAGGACCTGCGATTCAGACGCATCGTCCGTCTGCCGGTTGGTAATCTCTCGCTTCACCACGCTTCATTCGATGACCAGGGCCGTCTGGTACTGGCGGGCGAACGTTACTACGAAGCTGAAAGTGCCGATCAAATTCACTCCGAGTTGTACGTGGTACGGCTGCTGGCTGACGGAACGCTGGACGACAGTTTCGGAAATAGTGGTTTCACGCAGCCCAATGCCTATCTCTGGGCCGCTACCGACCTGAACGTCAACGCGAACGGCATTCGCGTTTTCACACTGATGCCCATGATCGCAAACGGTCCCCAATACGAAATGATCGCCTGTTTCCAACCCTGACGACCTGTGGCCCCAGGGATGGGGCCACCTCACCACTCGCCGATTGACTTCCTCTCCCCCCGTAGGAGCGAGCAAAGCTCGCGATGCGATCTGGCAGGCATAACACGCATCAAGAAATCAACGGCCTGGCCAAGCAGAGTGCCCGCAAAACGGGAACAGTGAGGGAATGGCACCGACTGCGCCGGTGTTCGCGGGCAAGCCCGCTCCTACAGGGTATTGCGGCGCGCTTGCGGGCACTGTGCAGTTCGCAGGGCCTGCGCTTCAATCACATGGCGTGGCGCAACATCTCCACCACCTGCGCATGCAGCGCCGGGTCGCCACAGGCCACCACGCAACCACCGTTCTGTGCCGAGCTACCATCCCAGGCGGTGATCACCCCGCCCGCCCCTTCGATGATCGGCATCAGCGCCTGCACGTCGTACGGTTGCAGGCTTGCCTCGACAATCACATCGACGAAGCCCGACGCCAGCATGCAATAGGCATAGCAGTCGCCGCCGTACCGCATCAGCCGCGCCTTGCCGGCCACCGCTTCGAATGCGGCCTTGCGCGCGGCGGTGTCGAACATGTCCGGGGTGGTGCACATCAGCGTGGCGGCGGCCAGGTCGGCGCAGGCCCGGGTTTTCAGCGGCGTGCCACTGCGCCAGGCGCCAGCCGGGGTGCCGACGAAGCGTTCGCCGGTGAATGGCTGGTTCATTACCCCAACCACAGGCCGCGTGCCATCGTTCAGTGCGATCAAGGTTCCCCACAGCGGCAGCCCGGTGATGAACGCCCGGGTGCCGTCGATTGGGTCCAGCACCCAGGTCAGCGGGCTACTGCCCACCGCCACGCCGGCTTCCTCGCCAAGAATGCCCTGCTCGGGGTAGCGGGCCTGGATCAAGGCGCGCATGGCGTCCTCGGCGGCCTTGTCGGCCACGGTCACCGGGTCGTACAGCCGCCCACCCTTGTCCTCAACCTCAAGGCTTGCCCGGAAATACGGCTTGATCGCGGCGGCGGCGGCATCGGCCAACTGCTCGGCGAAGGCTTGGAATTCGCCGATCTGTTCAGCGTTCAGGGACATGGGACAGGCCTCGTGAAAAAAGTTGAGGCGCGCATCATACCCGACAACCCCCGGGGCAGTAGACGTCAAGGAATAGATGCCATTAATCTGACACTATCGCTACTTCATTTAACCGTCACCCAATCGTTGTACTAGGATACTCACCACGTCCCGTCGCTGGCCCAGGATAAAGGCCGCCCAAACCGACGGGATTCGCGCCACCGAACTCATGGACGACACGATGAACGCTCACTTGCTCTACCCCCAGATCGGCAAAGTCATTGCCAGCACTGGCAGCCGCGAGTTTCCGCGCATGCTGCACAACCTGATCCAGGCCCACCTGACCATCGATGCCACGCAGATTCGCCAGTCATGCAGCAACGACGCAAGCGTGATCCACGAAACCGTGTTCACCTCCGAGCGCCGGCCCCAGGCGGAATTCAGCGACCCCTCGCGCTTGCACCTGATCCGCCGCAAAGGCGACTCGCGCTACGAAATCCAGGTGCTGCGGGCAGGCTCGGCCTACGGCTTTTCCGCCCACGAACGCAGCCGCCTGGATGACATCTCGCCGCTGTTGCTGCCGATGTTGGAAAAGCACGCCCACGCCCTGCGCCCCGCCACCGAACGCAACGCCCCGGAAAGCCTGGCCGAGCGGTTCCTTGAGCGTATCGCCCAGTCTGGCCTGAAGCTGTCGGCACGCGAATGCCAGGTGTGCCTGGGGCTGCTGGCCGGGCAAACGGCGCCGGAGCAAGCCGAGCATTTGCAGCTCAAGGTCAATACCGTGGAGAGCTACCTGCGCCGGGCGGCAATCAAGTTGGGCATCAGTGGCCGGCATTCGTTGATGCGCTGGATGTATACCGAATGACGCCTTCCTGGCCCTCCGGGTTTCCCCTGTAGGAGCGAGCGCAGCTCGCGAAGGGGCCCTTCGGGGCCCGCGCCGCTTGCGGCGACGCATCGCGAGCTGCGCTCGCTCCTACCGGAGGGTGTGGGCCGGCGGAGCCTCAATCCCGCGCCAACGCCTCGATGGGGTCCAGCCGCGCCGCATTTCTCGCCGGCACGAAGCCGAACACCACGCCGATCAAGGTCGAACAGGCGAACGCCATCACGATCGAGGCCGGCGAGAACACCATCTCCCACTGTTTGACGAACAGCTCGAACAGGTAGCCGATCCCATACGACAAGCCGATCCCCACCACCCCGCCAAACAGGCAGACCATCACCGCCTCCACCAGGAACTGCTGGCGAATGTCCGACTGCCGCGCCCCCACCGCCATGCGGATGCCGATTTCGCGGGTGCGTTCGGTGACCGATACCAGCATGATGTTCATCACCCCGATGCCCCCCACCACCAGCGAAATCACGGCAATCAGCGACAGCAGCAGGGTCAGTGAGCGGCTGGTTTTCTGCACGGTCTGCATGATGCTGTCGAGGTTGTTGGTAAAGAAGTCCTTGGTGCCGTGGCGCTGCAGCATCACCTTGGTGACCTCCTCTTCCACTCGCTTGCTCGGCACCCCGTCCTTGATCCGCACGCTGATGCTGTCCAGGTGGCGCTGCCCCAGTACGCGCCCGGCAGCGGTTTCGTAGGGCACCCAGATGTTCAACTGGTTGCTGGCCACGAACAGGTTCTTGTTCTGCGCGGTAACGCCGATCACCGTGCACGGCAGGTTGCCGACCAGGATCACCTGCCCCAGCGGGTCGACGTTGCTGCCGAACAGGCGCGTGCGCGTGTTGTGGTCGATCACCACCACCTGGGCCTGGCGGCGGGCGTCGTCGGCGCTGAACACGATACCCGCGGCCAGGGGAATGTTGCGCACCTGGAAGTAGTGTTCGCTGACCCCGTTGAGTTGCACGTCCACGTCCAGGTTGCGGTAGCGCACCAGGGTGCTCTGGCCGATCACCGGAGTGGCGCTGTCGACGTAGTACAGCGCGTTCAGCGCCGCCACGTCAGCGGGCAGCAGCGTCTCGATGGTCTTGGCCCGGCTGTCGCCGAAGTTGCTGCCCGAATAGATGTCGATGGTATTGCTGCCGATCGCCTGGATGTCCTTGAGCACGTAGCCCTTGGCGCCTTCGCCAATGGCCGAGATCGACACCACCGAGGTGATGCCGATGATGATCCCGAGCATGGTCAGCAAGGTGCGCATGCGGTGCGAAACCAGGGCGATCCAGGCCATCTTGAAGGCCTCGCGGAACATCCCCAGGCTGGCCACCAGGCGTCGGCTGGGCGGAGCCTTCGGCGCGGCTTGGGCGGCGGGGGCAGGCACGCTGCCTGGGGCGTTGCTGCGGTCGCTGATGATCTGCCCGTCGCTGACCTCGATGATGCGCTGCGCATGGGCGGCCACCTTAGGGTCGTGGGTTACCAGGATTACCGTGTGCCCAGCGTTGTGCAGCTCCAGCAGGATGTTCATTACCTCCTTGCCGCTGGCGGTGTCCAGGGCGCCGGTGGGCTCGTCGGCGAGGATCACCTGGCCACCGTTCATCAACGCGCGGCAGATACTCACGCGCTGCTGCTGGCCGCCGGACAACTGGCTCGGGCGGTGTTCCAGGTGCCCGTTCAGGCCCAGGCGAGTCAGCAGCTCGCGCGCCCTTTCATGGCGCAGGGCCTGGGGGGTGCCGGCGTACACGGCTGGGATCTCGACGTTGTGCAGGGCATCCAGGTGCGGCAGCAGGTGGTAGCGCTGGAAGATGAAGCCGAAATGGTCGCGGCGCAGCGCGGCCAGGGCGTCGTCGTCCAGCTCACGGGTTTCCTGGCCGCCAACCTGGTAGCTACCGCTGCTGGCGTTGTCCAGGCAGCCAAGGATGTTCATCAGGGTCGACTTGCCCGAGCCAGAAGCCCCGATGATCGCTACCAGCTCGCCGCTGCGGATGTCCAGGTCGATACCCTTGAGCGCCAGGAACTCACGGTCACCGGCGAGGAAGCTGCGGGTAACACCGCGCAAGCGCAACAAGGCTTGGCCCTGGCCACTGGGCACTTCAAGGTGCGGGGTCAGCTCGACATTCATGTTCATGCTCACGCCCCTGATTCGCCAGACACCGGCTCGCCGATCACCACCCGGTCGCCTTCGGCCAGGCCGTCCTTGATCTGCACCTTGACGTTGTTGTTGATGCCGGTCTGCACGTTGCGCTGCTGGGCGAAGCCCTTGGCGTCGAGCACCCGTACCGGGAAGCTGCCATCGCCATTGCGCAGGCCCAGCGCGGCCACCGGCACGGTCAGCACGCCCTGGGCGGTGTCGAGCACGATATGCACCTGGGCGGTCATCGAGATGCGCAGGCGGTGATCGGGGTTGGGCACTTCGAACAGGGCGTTGTAGAACACCGCGCCCTTGGGCTTGGCACTGCTGCCGTCGCTTTTGTCGCTGCTTTGCGCGTAGTTCTGCGGCGCAGGCTCGGTGCCGCGCAGCTTGGCGTAGTAGCGCTTGTCTTCACCGAGGATGGTGAAGTACACCGCTTGCCCGGGGGTAATGTGGATCACGTCGGCCTCCGACACCTGGGCCTTGACCGTCATGGTGTCCAGGTCGGCCAGTTTCAGCAGCACGGGGGCCAGTTGGTTGGCGATCACCGTTTGCCCTTCCTGGGTGACGATGCCCACCACATGGCCGGTGATCGGTGCGTTGATGCGGGTGTAGCCCAGGTTGACCTTGGCCGTGTCGATTTCCACTCGGGCGCTCTGTATCTGGGCGTCCAGCGAGCGCACCGAAGCTTGCTTGACCTCATAGTCCGACTCTGCGTTCTCGAAGTCCTGGCGTGACACCGACTCGTCGGCCTGCAACTCCCGGTAGCGCTCGTAGACGCGCTTGGCCTGGCGCAACTGGGCCTGGGTCGAGCGCTTTTCGGCCTGCAGCTTCTCCTCGTCGACCTCGGCCTGGCGCAGGGTATTGCGCAGCACCAGGGGGTCGATCTCGGCCAGCCACTGGCCCTGGCTGACCTTGTCGCCGAGCTTGACCTTGAGCGATTTCAGCTGCCCGGACACCTGCGCGCCCACATCCACCTGCTTGATGCCTTCAAGCATGCCAGTGGCCAGCACGGCATTCTCGATGTCGCCCTTTTCCACGGTGGCGACAATGTATTGCGGCGGCTTGGCCGGCGCCTGCACCGCATACAGGGTGATGCCGGCCACCAGCACCACGGCGGCGCCGAGGCTGAATTTGCGAAAGCTGGATTTTTCCATGAACACTCACTTCCATTGAAAGCACATCATCAACGGCCTGCCCCGCCCCGAATGGGGCGGGACGCCTTCACTCACTGGGTCACCTTGCCCGGCTGCAACGCTTGCCCGTCGTGCCACCAGGCCGCCAGGCTGAACACATCCGGCACCTTGAGGATGCTGAAGTGATCCCCTGGGCCCTGCCACAGCGCCAGTTGCGGCATCAGCGCCTGCCAGCCGGCCTGCATCGCCGCCTGCTCGCGGGCATTGGCCGGGGCATCCAAACTGGGGTCGTCGACCAATACCAGCCCCACCGGCCCACGGTAGCCCTGCGCCGGCCGATAGCGCGTGCGCAGCGCCGTGGCGAAGGTGCGCACCGTGCCTTCCAGCACGGCGGGCGCCGAGCGCGCCGGCAGCAGGCCGGTGCGCACCATCGCCCCATGCAACTGGCGCAACTGCTCGTCATCGCTGGCCGCAGCAAAGCCCTGCGGCTCGATGCCCAGGGCTTTGCCGGTGGACAACTGCAGCGCCTGAATCAGCTTTTCCAGCGCCTGGCCAAAGGTGTACGGCCTGCCACAGGATCCGCCCTCGCCCGGCGCCTCGCTGTCGATCAAGGTCAGCGAACGCACCGTGCGGCCCTTGGCTTCCAGGCGCACGGCCATGGCGTGCGCCACCCAGCCGCCAAACGAATGGCCGACCAGGTTCAACGGCCCGTGCGGGTACAGCGCCTCGATCGCCTGCAGGTGGCGCTCGGCAGCCGCTTCCACGGTCGCATGGGGCACGGCTGAGCCTTCAAGGCCACGGGCCTGCAGCCCATACAGCGGCCACTCCGGCCCCAGTGCCTCGGCCAAGCCAATAAAACTGGTGACGCTGTCACCGGCGCCCGGCACGCAGAACAGCGGCGCATGGCCTGGCTGGCCACTCTGAATCGCTACCAACGGCTGGTACGCCGCCGGCTGCGCAACGGGGCGTGCCAGGCTGGCCAGCGCCTGTCCCAGGGCAGCGCCCAAGGCGGCCACATGCGGTGCCTGCATCATGCTGCGGTGGTCGCCGGGCACGCCGACTTCCAGCAGCACCTGGCCCGGCAGCGCCTCGTGCCAGCCGCGGCTGGCGCTGTCGTGCTCGGCGCGGAACAGGTGCACCGGCAGGTTCAGCGGCGCCAGGCGGTAGTGCGCCATGGCATGGCCGTGGGCCAGTTCACGTTCGAAGTAGTGGCGCAGCTGTTCATCGCCCATGCTCGACCACAGGCCGTACAACAGGTGGTGTTCCCGGCAACTGGCCAGCAGTTGGGTGAAGTCGGCCTGCTCGTTTTCCAGGCGTTGCAGTTGCGCCAGGGGCGCAACGCCCGCCTCGCCCTGGGAACGCCAGAAGCTGCTGCAGTTGAGCAGCAACTGGCGCTCCAGCGCGCCCGGGCCCTGCCAACGCGCCTTGCCCTGGTCGGCCAGGCGTGGCACGTAGGTGTCGATCAGGCCGAGGAATTCCACCTCCTGGTCCACGCCCAGCAGCTGGTTGGCCATCTCGAACGCCAGCACGCCGCCGAACGACCAGCCGGCCAGGCGATAGGGGCCGTGGGGCTGAACCTTGCGCAGCTGCTCGACCTGATAGCGGGCCAGGCATTCCAGCGTGTGCGGTTGCGCCTGGCCGCAGGGTATGCCTGGCAAGCCGTACACCGGAAAATCGCCGGGCAGGTGCTGGCCGAGCACGGGGAAGTAGAAGTCCAGGCCGGTGAACTCGTGAACGAGGAACAGCGGTGTCTGGCTGCCGTTAGCCCTGACCGTTACCACGGCCTGGGCGGGGTCGATGCGGCTGGCGTCCAGATGGCGGGCGAACGCGGCCAGGCTGGGTTGCTGGAACACATCATTGAGCGCCGCTGGCAGGTTGGCCTTAGTTAGTTTGTCCAGCAGGCGGATGGCGGCCAGGGAGTGCCCGCCCAGTTCGAAGAAATTGTCGTGGCGCCCTACCCGTTCCAGGTTCAGCAGTTCGCACCAAAGTGCGGCCAGCAGGATTTCGGTTTCGCCTTGTGGGGCTTCGTAGGGGCGCTCTTCGATGGCCTCGGGCTGTGGCAGAGCCTTGCGGTCGAGCTTGCCGTTGGGGCTTAGCGGCAGGGCTTCAAGGTGGATGAACAGCGCGGGCACCATGAATTCCGGCAGGTGCGCGAGCAGTGCCGTGCGCAGGGTTTGCGTGCTTTGTGGCTCGCCGGTGTAGTAGGCGACCAGGCGTTGTTCGCGGGCGATCACCACGGCTTCCTTGATGCCCGCGATGGCGGTGAGGCCTGCCTGGATTTCGCCCAGCTCGATGCGCAGGCCGCGCAGTTTTACCTGGTCGTCGTTGCGGCCCAGGTATTCCAGGTTGCCATCGGCGCGGTGGCGGGCCAGGTCACCGGTGCGGTACAGGCGCCCACCTGGGGCGAACGGGTCGTCGAGGAAGCGTTCGGCGGTGAGCTCGGCGCGGTTGAGGTAGCCACGGGCGACCTGTACGCCGCCGATGAACAGCTCGCCGGTGACGCCTTGGGGGACGGGTTGGCCCTGGGGGTCGAGGACGTACAGGGTGGTGTTGGCGATGGGTTTGCCGATGGGGGTGTTGTCCGGGGCGGTCAGGCAGTGCCAGGCACTGACATCGACGGCGGCTTCGGTTGGGCCGTAGAGGTTGTGCAGGTCGATGCCCGGGAGTTGCGTGTGGAAGCGGCGGACCAGGCTGCCTGGTAGAGCTTCACCGCTGCACAGGACCCGTTTCAGGGGTGAAGCATGGAGGATGGCACCGGCTTTGCCGGTGTTCGCGGGCAAGCCCGCTCCTACAGGGAGCGCGGTGGTATCGGGGGTGGAGGATAGGAAGACGTCCAGCATCGAAGGGACGAAATGCAGGGTGGTGATGGCTTCGTGCTCGATTACCTGGCGCAAGTAGTCCGGGTCGCGGTGGCCGCCGGGGCGGGCCATGACCAGGCGGGCGCCGGTTTGCAGAGGCCAGAGGAATTCCCATACCGACACATCGAAGCTGAACGGGGTTTTCTGCAGCACCACGTCTTCGGCATTCAAGCCATAGGCGTCTTGCATCCACAGCAGGCGGTTCACCACACCGGCGTGTTCGTTCATCACCCCCTTGGGCAGGCCGGTGGAGCCGGAGGTATAGATCACGTAGGCCAGATGGCGTGGCGTCAGGGCCGCCACCACCGGGTTAGTCGAAGACTGCTCGGCCCACGTTGGCTGGTCCAGGTCGATGATGCGGCCCGTTTCCGGCACATGCCGCGTCGCCGCATGCACCAGCACCGCCACCGGCGCGCTGTCGGTCAACATATGCCGAACCCGCTCAGCCGGGTAATCCGGATCGACCGGCACGTAGGCGCCGCCGGCCTTGAGAATGGCCAGCAAGCCAACCACCATCGACAGGCCGCGTTCCACGCAGATCGCCACGCGGTCATCGGGCTTGACGCCCAAACCGATGAGGTAATGAGCCAGGCGGTTGGCCTGCGCGTTCAACGCGCGGTAGCTCAACTCGCCTTCTTCAGCGCGAACCGCCACCGCCTCGGGCGAACGCAGCACTTGCGCCTCGATCATCCCATGCAGGGTCTGCTCAAGGTCGTACGCAACCGCCGTGTCGTTGAAATCCACCAGCAACCGCTTGCGCTCAGTGGCATCCGGCAAGCCCACATGCCCTGGCACGGCCTGGGCGCCTTCGGCAAAGGTCCACAGCACCTGCTGCAGGTACCCGGCGTAACGCTCGACCGTCGCCCGCTCGAACAGCGCCGTGGCATACACGATGCCGCCACTGAAGCCATCGGCGCCCTCGCCCAGGCTCAGGCTCAGGTCGAACTTGGCGATGCTCGCCTGCCCGGCCACTGCGGTCACCGTCAGGTCTCCCAACTGCAGCGCCTGGGCTTCGGAGGTAGCGTCCCAGTCCAGCGACACCTGGTACAACGGCGTATGGGCCAGGCTACGCGGTGGGCGTACCGCTTCGACCACCTGCTCGAACGGCAGGTCCTGGTGCGCCTGGGCGGCCAGCACGCAGGCCTTGACCTGCGCCAGCAAGGTGGCCACGTTCGGCATGCCGGCGGTGTCCACGCGCAGGGCAACGGAATTGACGAACATGCCGATCAGGCCATCGACCTCGGCCTGGCGCCGGTTGGCCAATGGCGAGCCAATCACCACCTCGTCCTGCCCGGCCAAGCGCGCCAGCAACACCGCCCAGGCGGCCATGAACAGCATGTACGGCGTCACCCCCTGGGCCCGGCACAGGGCCTTGAGCTCGTGGCTTAGCCGCGGGTCCAAGTTCAGCGCAACGCTGCCGCCGACGTACACCTGGCGCTCCGGGCGTGGCCGGTCCCATGGCAGGCTGAGCAAGGTCGGCGCGCCGGCCAGTTGCTGGCGCCAGTAGTCCGCCTGGCGCTGCAAGGCCTCGACGCCAAGCCAGCGCCGCTGCCACACGGCGTAGTCCAGGTAGTGCACCGGCAAGGCGGGCAATGGGTCCGCCTGGTCGTCGGTAAAGGCCCGGTACAACACGTCCAGCTCACGCACCAGCACCCCCAGCGACCAGCCATCGGCCACCAGGTGGTGCACGGTCAGCAGCAGGATGTGGTGATCCTGGCCACGCTGCAGCAGGCGGCCACGAATCGGCAACTCATGGGCCAGCACAAAAGGCTGCCCCGCTTCCTCGGCCATCAGTTGCGCCAACCCAGGCTCATCCAACGCTTGCACCGCTTCGCGGCCCAGGGCCAGGCCACGGGCGTCGGTGGCCAGCACCACGCGCGGTTCACCCTCCTGCTCCACGAAGTGGCTGCGCAGGCTCTCGTGGCGTTCGACCACCCGGCGCAAGGCGCGCTCCAGGGCCAGCACATCCAGCGCGCCATGCAGGTGCAGGGCAATGGGAATATGGTAGGCCGCACTGCCGCCGGCCATTTGCGCCAGGAACCACAGGCGCTGCTGGGCGAACGACAGCGGCAGGCTGCCCAGGCGCGGGGCCGGCTCAATGGCCGGCAAGGCCCGCTCGCCCTGTTGCCCAAGGCTGGCAGCCACTGCCGCCAGGCTGTCGTCGGCGAACAGCTCGGCCAAGGCCAACTCCAGGCCCAGGCGCTGGCGAACCTGGGCCAGCATGCGCATGGCCAGCAGCGAATGGCCGCCCAGCTCGAAGAAGCGGTCGTGGCGCCCCACCCGATCGCGTTGCAGCAACTCACTCCACAGCAGGGCCAGCGCTGTTTCGCGCTCACCCTGCGGGGACTCGAAGGCGGCCGTGGTGAAATCCTGCGGGCCGGGTTGTGGCAAGGCCTTGCGGTCGACCTTGCCGTTGTTGTTCAGCGGCATGCGCGCCAGCGCCACATAGGCGCCTGGCAGCATGTAGTCGGGCAGGCGACCGCGCAGGTAGCTGCGCACACTGCTGGCATCGACCTCGGCGCCGTGACAGGTGAACCAGGCCACCAGGCGCAGCGGCCCCTGGCCGTCCGGCAGCGCCATCACCACCGCCTCGGCGATGCCAGGGCACAGCGCCAGTTGCTGCTCGATTTCCCCCAGTTCAATGCGAAAACCTCGGATCTTGACCTGGTCGTCGTTGCGCCCCAGGCATTCCAGCTGGCCATCGGCCTGCCAGCGCACCAGGTCGCCGGTGCGGTACAGGCGGTCGCCGCTCACGAACGGGCTGTCGAGAAAACGCTCGGCGCTCAGTTCAGGCCGGTTCAGGTAGCCCAGGGCCACGCCATCACCGCCGATGTACAGCTCGCCAACCACGCCGCGCGGCACCAGCTTGCGCTGGTGGTCGAGCACGTAAACCCGGGTATTGCCGATGGGCCGCCCGATGGCCACCTGCGCGGCGTTGGCCGCCAGCGCCTGCACGTGGCAGGTGGTGGCGAAGGTGGTGGTTTCGGTGGGGCCGTAGCCATTGATAAGGCGCAGCGCCGGTGCCCGTTCGAGCAGCGCACGGAACGCGGCCGGCTCAGCCCGCTCGCCACCGCTGATGAGGATGCGCAGCCCCGCCAGCGCTTCTGGAAGCAACTGCACATACTGGTTGAACAGCGCGGTGGTCAGGAACAGCACGGTCACGCCCTGGTCTACCAGCGCCGCGGCGAAGCGCTGCGGGTCGACCAGGGTCGGGTGGTCGATCACCCGCACCTGCCCGCCGTTGAGCAACGCGCCCCACACCTCCAGGGTGGCGGCATCGAACGCCGGGTTGGAAGCGAAGGCGAAGCGGTCCTGGGCGTTGAAGTCGGCATAGCCGTTGTTCAGCACCAGCCGGGCAATGCCCCGGTGCGGCACGCACACCCCTTTGGGCTGGCCGGTGGTGCCGGAGGTGTACATCACGTAGGCCGCACTGCCGGTGTCCTGCGTCAGGCGTGGGTCGTGGCCGTCCTGGTCGTGCAGGGCCAAGCGGTCCAGGTCGATGCGGCGTACCGGCCATGGGGCCTCGGTTTCGGCCAGTGTCAGCAAGGCCACGGCCTGGCAATCCTCGACCATGAACGCCTGGCGCTCAGCCGGGGCGTGGATATCCAGGGGCACATAGACCGCTGCACACTTGAGCACCGCCAACTGCGCCACCAGCAACGACAGCGAACGCGGCAGCAGGATCGCCACGCAACTACCAGGCACCACCCCTTCGGCCATCAGCCAGTGAGCCAGGCGGTTGGCCTGCTGGTTGAGCTCGCCATAGCGCAAGGTCTGCTGGCCTTGCACGGCGGCCACGGCCAGCGGGTGACGGGCGACGCGCTGCTCGAACAGCGCGGCGACACCCTGTGCGCGGGGGTAGTCGTAGGCCGTGGCATTGAAGGCTTGCAGCAGCATCTGCCGCTCGCCCTCGTCGATCAGTTCAACCTGTTCCAGCGGGGCTTGGTCATTGCCGGCCATGGCCCACAGCAGCGCCTGGAAGTAGCCCAGGTAGCGCTGCACGGTCGCCTCGTCGAACAGCGCCGTGGCGTATTCCAGGCTGCCGGCCAGCCGGTCGTCATGCTCGCCCAGGTTCAGCGTCAGGTCGAACTTGGCCACCTGCCCGGCCTGGCCCACCGCTTCCAGCTCGAGCCCCGGCAATTGCAGGGCCGCGCCCTGGGTCGCCTGCCAGTTCAGGGTGGCTTGGAACAGTGGCGTATGGCCAAGGCTACGGGCAGGCCGGACGATCTCCACCACCTGCTCGAACGGCAGGTCTTGATGTGCCTGGGCGTCCAGCACACGCGCCTTCACCTGGGCCAGCAATGCCTCGGTGCTGGCCGCAGCGGCCGTGTCGATGCGAATGGCCAGGGTGTTGACGAACAGGCCGGCCAGCGCTTCGAGCTCGGCATGGCCACGGCCAGCGACCGGGCAGCCGATCACCACCTCGCTCTGCCCTGCCAGCCGGCTGAGCAAGGCGGCCCAGGCGCCGAGCACGGTCATGTACAAGGTCACCCCGTGGCGCTGGGCCAAGGTGCGCAGGCCGGCTGCCAGGCCTGGGTCCAATGCCAGCGCCAGGCTTGCCCCGGCAAAATCCTGGCGCTCGGGGCGCGGCCGGTCGCTGGGCAGGCGCAGCAGGCTGGGTGCGCCTTCAAGGGCCTGGCGCCAGTAGTCGGCCTGACGTTGCAGCTGTTCGCCGGCCAGCCAGCGCCGCTGCCACACGGCGTAGTCGCCGTACTGAATGGCCATCGCCGGCAGCGGGTCGTCCCGCCCTTGGCAGAAGGCCGGGTACAGGGCGCTCAACTCGCGGGTCAGCACGCCCAGCGACCAGCCATCGGCAACGATATGGTGCACGGTCAGGGCCAGCACGTGCTGGTCGCTGGCCACGCGCAGCAAACGCGCCCGCAGCAACGGGCCGTGGGCCAGGTCGAACGGCGCGCGAGCTTCTTCCTGCAGGGTGGCCGCCAGAGCATCGGGCTGGATGTCTTCGCGCCGGAACCAGCCGGCGCCAGGCGTGGCGGCGATGACCACCTCGGCACTGTCGTCGCGGGGCACGAAGCGGCTGCGCAGGGTTTCGTGGCGCTCGACGATGCGCAACAAGGCGCACTCCAGCGCATCGGCCTCCAGCGGCCCGCGCAAGCCCAGGGCCAGCGGCACGTTGTAGGCTTGGTTGCCGCCTTCCATCTGCGCCAGGAACCACAACCGCTGCTGGGCGAACGACATCGGCAAGGCGTGCTCGCGCGGCACCGCGACAATGGCCGGCAAGGCACTGCGCCCGGCGCCTGCCAGCACTTCGGCCACCGCCGCCAGCTCGGCATTGGCGAACAGCTCGGCCAAGGCCAGCTCCACGCCCAGGCGCACACGCACCTGAGACACCATGCGCATGGCCAGCAGCGAATGGCCACCGAGGGTGAAGAAATGGTCGCGGCGGCCGACCCGCTCCACCTGCAGCAACTCGGCCCATATCTGCGCCAAGGCGTTTTCCAATTCGCCCTGCGGGGCCTCGAAGCCCTGCTCGAACAACGCCGAGCGCTCTGGCTTGGGCAGCGCGCGGCGGTCGAGCTTGCCGTTGGCGGTCAGCGGCAGGGCCTGCAGTTGCACGAAAGCCACCGGCACCATGTATTCGGGCAGGTGGGCTTGCAGCTGCGCACGCAGGCTTTCGGGGGTTGCCGCCTCGACGGCGGCCTGGGGCGTGAAGTAGGCCACCAGGCGCGGCTGGCCGGGCTGGTCCTCGCGGGCCAGTACCACGGCCTCGGTGATGCCAGGCAGGCTGGCCAGGCGGCTCTCGATTTCACCCAGCTCGATGCGCACGCCACGGACCTTCACCTGGTCGTCGTTGCGGCCCAGGTAGTCGAGGGTGCCGTCGGCCAGCCAGCGTACCAGGTCGCCGCTGCGGTACATGCGCCCGCCTGGGCTGAACGGGTCGTCGAGGAAACGTTCGGCGGTCAGGTCAGGGCGGTTGAGGTAGCCACGGGCGACCCCGGCGCCGCCAATGTAGAGTTCGCCAGGCACCCCCAGCGGCGCGGGCTGAAGCTGCGCATCCAGCACGTACAGGCGGGCGTTGTCCACCGGCCGGCCAATGTGCAGCACCCCGCCCGCCTCCACCACCCCGGAGCTTGCGACCACGGTGGTTTCGGTGGGGCCGTAGTTGTTGACCACGGCAAAGCGCTGGGTGCGGTTGAACTGGCGCAGGCGATCGCCGCCAATCAGCAGGGTGCGCAGGGTCGGGTGTTCGAGCTGGTGGCTGAAGGCATACTCGGCCACCGGGGTGGGCAGGAAGCTTACATCCAGCGGCTGGCTGCGCCACCACGTCAGCATGGCGTCGAGGTCTTCGTTGCCCTCGGCGGGCGGCGCCAGGTGCAGGGTCGCCCCCGCGCACAAGGCAGGCCACACTTCCCAGGCCATGGCGTCGAAGCCGAAGCCGGCCAGGCACGAGGTGTGGCGGCCCTGGCACAGGTCGAACGCACGGCAGTGCCAATCCACCAGGTTGTTGACGGTGCGGTGCTCGACCATCACGCCCTTGGGCTGGCCGGTGGAGCCTGAGGTGTAGATCACGTAGGCCAGGTGGCGAGCGCTGTGCCCAGCCACCACCGGCGCCTGCGCCTGGGCCGGCCAATCAGGCTGATCGAGCAGCACCAGCGGCGCCGCCAAGGCCCCCAGGCGCTGACGCAAGGCGTGCTGGGCGAGCACCACCACTGGCGCGCTGTCGGCCAGCAGGTACTGCACCCGCTCGTCCGGGTGGGCGGGGTCGACCGGCACGTAGCCTGCGCCCGCCTTCAGCACAGCCAGCAGCGCCACCAGGGTGTCCAGGCCACGGCGGGCGAACACGGCCACCCGGTCGTCCGGGCGCACGCCCAATGCCAGCAGGCGGTGTGCCAGGGCATTGGCCTGGCGGTCGAGCTGGGCATAGCTCAGGCGCTGCGCGCCGCAGGTGGCGGCCACCGCGTCCGGCTGTGCCTGGGCCTGCTGCGCGATGCGTTGGTGCAGGGTCAGCGTCGCCTCGAAAGGGGCCGTGTGCTCATTGAACCCTTCGAGCAGCGCCTGGCGTTCGCTGTCGGGCAGCATCGGCAGCGCCAGCACTTCGGCATCCGGCCTGTGCAGCAGGCTTTCCAAGGTGTGCTGCAGGTAGGCGCAAACGCGCTCGGCAGGCACCTCGGGGCTGGCCAGCAAGGTCAGGCGGAAGCCTTCGCCAAGGTCGTCGATGCTGAGCGTCAACGGGTAGTTGGTGGCCTCGGCAGACTCGACGATATCGATGCCAGCCAGCGCTGCCCGCTGCGGCTCGGCAGCCGCCGCCGGCGCGCTGTGGCGGTAGTTGAGCAGTGCGTTGAACAGCGGCGCCGGGGCCGCTACGCCGCTGCAGCGCTGGGCCAGGGCCAGCGGTGCGTGCTCGTGGCGCATCAGCGCACTCAGGCGCTGATGGGTCGCGCGAATGGCGGTGGGCAGGTCGCCCTCGCCCAGGTCTACCCGCAATGGCAGGGTGTTGATGAAAATGCCCAGCGCCCGGTCGGTGGCCTCGGCGCCCAGCAGGCGGCCCATCAGCACCGTGCCGAACACCACCTGGTCACGCCCGGTCAGGCCGCCCAGCACCCGGCCCCAGGCCAGGTGGAACAGGCTGGCGACGCTCACGCCCAGGCTGCGGGCATGGGCGCGCAGGCCCTGGCACAGCACCTGGGGCAGGTCGAGGGCGTGTTCGTTGTGGGGCGAGCCGTCGCCCTGCACGTCCTGGATGCCGTAGGCCAGGGTGGCTTCATCGATGCCCCCGAGCATCTCGCGGAAGAAGGCTTCATGCTGCGCTTGGCTGATGCCCAGCACCGCCTGTGCCACGTAGTTGCGAAACGGCACCGGTGCGCCCAACTGCTCGCCCTGGCCGCTGAGAAAGGCGATCAGTTCCTGGCGCACCACGTCGAGCGCGCTGTGGTCCATGGCGATATGGTGGAACTGCAAGGTGGCATTAAGCCGGCCGTCGGCCTGCACCGGCTCGCGCAGCAGGCGAATCAGCGGCGCCTGGGTGAGGTCGAGCCAGTGGCGTGCCGGGTCATCCACCGCGAGGTCGAGCACGGGCAGCTCAGCCTGGCGCCAAACCACCTGCAGCGGCGCCTCCAGCCCCTGCCAATGCACGGAGGTACGCAAGATGTCGTGGCGCGCCACCACCCCACGCAGGGCCTGGGCGAAGGCCTGCAAGCGCGCTTCGCTGGCGAACACGAAACGGGCTTGCATCACGTAAGGGTCGTGGCCGGTGGCGCTGGCATGGTGGAACAGCATGCCTTGCTGCAGGGGGGCCAGGGGGTAGATGTCTTGCACGTTGGCCGCGCCACCGGGAATCGCGGCCACCAACTGGTCGAGGGTGCCCTGCTGCAGGTCGGCAAGGTTCACCAGTGCCGGGGTGATGCGCGTGCAGCCGGGCGGGATCAGGTTGCCTGGCACCTGCACGGCGCCGTGCTTGACGGCCACGTACTGGCCGCTTTCGATCAGCGCCACCAGTGCCGGCTTGTGCTCGCGCAGGCGCGCCACCAGGGCAGCGTCGGTGAGGGCCTGGCGATTGCCCTGGACCACCAGCTGGCCATCCTTCAAGGCCAGCTGGACGTTGTTGGCCGCCAGTGTGGCCAAAAGTTCGTTGATGCTCACAGGACGATCTCCATGCTGTCTGTGATGGCTGCATAGCCGGCCAAAGTCGGTTGCTCGAACAGCGCGCGCACGTCAGCTTCCAGGCCTTGTTCGCGCAGGCGGGAGGTGAGGGTCACTGCCAGGAGCGAGTGGCCGCCCAGTTCGAAGAAGTTGTCGTGGCGCCCTACCCGCTCCAGGTTCAGCAGTTCGCACCAGAGTGCGGCCAGCAGGGTTTCGGTTTCGCCTTGTGGGGCCTCGTAGGGGCGCTCTTCGATGGCCTCGGGTTCTGGCAAGGCCTTGCGGTCGAGCTTGCCGTTGGGGCTTAGCGGCAGGGCTTCGAGGTGGATGAACAGCGCGGGCACCATGAATTCCGGCAGGTGCGCGAGCAGTGCCGTGCGCAGGGTTTCCGTGCTTTGTGGCTCGCCGGTGTAATAGGCGACCAGGCGTTGTTCGCGGGCGATCACCACGGCTTCCTTGATGCCCGCGATGGCGGTGAGGCCTGCCTGGATTTCGCCCAGTTCGATGCGCAGGCCGCGCAGTTTTACCTGGTCGTCGTTGCGGCCCAGGTATTCCAGGTTGCCGTCGGCGCGGTGGCGGGCCAGGTCACCGGTGCGGTACAGGCGCCCGCCTGGGGCGAACGGGTCGTCGAGGAAGCGTTCGGCGGTGAGCTCGGCGCGGTTGAGGTAGCCACGGGCGACCTGTACGCCGCCGATGAACAGCTCGCCGGTGACGCCTTGGGGGACGGGTTGGCCCTGGGGGTCGAGGACGTACAGGGTGGTGTTGGCGATGGGCTTGCCGATGGGGGTGTTGTCCGGGGCGGTCAGGCAGTGCCAGGCACTGACATCGACGGCGGCTTCGGTTGGGCCGTAGAGGTTGTGCAGGTCGATGCCCGGGAGTTGTGTGTGGAAGCGGCGGACCAGGCTGCCCGGTAGTGCTTCGCCGCTGCACAGGACCCGTTTCAGGGGTGAAGCATGGAGGATGGCACCGGCTTTGCCGGTGTTCGCGGCGGTTCGACGCCTCGACAAGCCCGCTCCTACAGGGAGCGCGGTGGTATCGGGGGCGGAGGATAGGAATACGTCCAGCATCGAGGGGACGAAATGCAGGGTGGTGATGGCTTCGTGCTCGATTACCTGGCGCAGGTAGTCTGGGTCGCGGTGGCCGCCGGGGCGGGCCATGACCAGGCGGGCGCCGGTTTGCAGTGGCCAGAGGAATTCCCATACCGACACATCGAAACTGAACGGGGTTTTCTGCAGCACCACGTCTTCGGCATTCAAGCCGTAGGCGTCTTGCATCCACAGCAGGCGGTTCACCACACCGGCGTGTTCGTTCATCACACCCTTGGGCAGCCCGGTGGAGCCGGAGGTATAGATCACGTAGGCCAGATGGCGGGGCGTCAGGGCCGCCACCACCGGGTTAGTTGAAGGTTGTTCGGCCCACGTTGGCTGGTCCAGGTCGATGATGCGGCCCGTTTCCGGCACATGCTGCGTCGCCGCATGCACCAGCACCGCCACCGGCGCGCTGTCGGTCAACATATGCCGGACCCGCTCAGCCGGGTAATCCGGATCGACCGGCACGTAGGCACCGCCGGCCTTGAGAATGGCCAGCAAGCCAACCACCATCGACAGGCCGCGTTCCACGCAGATCGCCACGCGGTCATCGGGCTTGACGCCCAAACCGATGAGGTAATGAGCCAGGCGGTTGGCCTGCTCGTTCAACGCGCGGTAGCTCAACTCGCCTTCTTCAGCACGAACCGCCACCGCCACCGGCGAACGCAGCACCTGCGCCTCGATCATCCCATGCAGGGTCTGCTCAAGGTCGTACGCAACCGCTGTGTCGTTGAATTCCACCAGTACCCGCTGGCGCTCCTCGGCCTGCAACACCGGCAGGCGCTGCAGCAACAGCTCCGGCTCCTGCTCCAACGCCGCAACCATGGCCTCCAGCACCTGGTTCATCTGGCCGCAGATACGCGCCGCGCCGACCTCGGCCGGGGTCATGGCGACCAGGCGGAAGCCTTCGCCGGTATCATCCACGTTCAGCCCCAGCGGATAGTTGCTGCGCTCCTGGCTTTCCAGGGTGGAGATGCCCTCGGTCGCCTGCTTCTGGCTGGCGGTGGCCTGGCTGCTGTGGCGGTAGTTGAGCATCGCACTGAACAGCGGCAATGGCGCCGCCACGCCGCTGCAGCGCTGGGCCAGGGCCAGCGAGGCGTGCTCATGGGCCAGCAGCGCGCTCAGGCGCTGGTGGGTGGCATGGGCAGCGTCGCGCAGGCTGACGCCCGCCAGGTCGATGCGCAGCGGCAGGGTGTTGATGAACATGCCCAGCGCCCGCTCGGCGCCTTCGCCGCCCTGCAAGCGGCCCAGCAGCACGGTGCCGAACACCACCCGGTCCTGGCCGCTGGCCGCACTCAGCAGCCGCGCCCAGGCCAAGTGGAACAGGCTGGCGACGCTGATGCCCAGTTGCCGGCCTTGCTGGCGCAGGCGCAGGGCCAAGTCGTGGTGCAGCCACAGTTGGGCCTCTTCGATATCCCGGCCGTCGCCCTGTACGTCGCTCAAGTCGAACGGCAGGGTTGGCTCGTCGATATCGGCCAACTGGGTGCGGAAGAACGCCTCGTGTTCGGCCTGGCTGATGCCCAGTCGCGCCTGGGCCACATAGTTGCGGTAAGGCACTGGGGCGTGGACGGGCTCGGCGTTGCCTTGCAGGTAACCGATCAGCTCCTCGGCCACCACCTCCATGGCGGTGTGGTCGAGGACGATGTGGTGGAACTGCAGGGTGGCTTCGAGGGGGCCTGCGGTGTCGTCATGCACTAGGCGGATCAGGGGGGCTTGGTTCAGGTTGAAATCAGCGATATGGCCTTCGCGGGGCGAGCCCGCTCCTACAGGGATCAGCGACAGGGGGGCTTGGCGCCAGACCACTTGCACCGGTTGTGGCAGGCCTTGCCAGAGCACGGCGGTGCGCAGCACGTCGTGGCGGGCGATGACCTGGTCCAGGGCGGCGGCGAACTGGGCCAGGTGGTCGCGGCTGGCGAAGCTCAAGCGCGACTGCAGCACATACGGGTCATGCCCGGCAGCGCTCACGTGGTGGTAGAGAATGCCCTCCTGCAGTGGTGCCAGGGGGTAGATGTCTTGCACGTTGGCGGCGCCGCCCGGCACCTGGGCGACAATGCGGTCGATGGCGCCCTGCTCCAGCGCCACCAGCGGCAACATGGCTGGGGTAATGTGCTGGCAACCGTTTGGGATCAGGTTGGCCGGCACCTCGACCGTACGCGCCTGGCCCAAGGTCGCGGCCAGGGCAGCAATGGTCGGTTGGCCGAACAGCGTACGCACATCGACCTGAAGGCCCTCGCGGCGCAAGCGCGCCGTCAGGTTTACCGCCAGCAGCGAGTGGCCGCCCAGCTCGAAGAAGTTGTCGTGACGCCCTACCCGCGCCACGCCCAGCATCTGCGCCCAAACCTGTGCCAGGGCCATTTCCACTGCCCCTTGCGGCGCCGCGTAGGCGTGGCCGCTGAGCAGCGCAGGGTCCGGGTCCGGCAAGGCCTTGCGGTCCAGCTTGCCATGGCTGGTCAGCGGTAGCGCCGCCAGGCGGGTGAACGCCAGCGGCACCAGGTGCGCCGGCAGGCTGGCTTGCAGGGCTTCACGCAGGTGTTCGGCCGCCACCGGGGCCGCTTCGGTGAACCAGGCCAGCAGGCGTTCGCCGCGCACCAGCACCACCGCATCGGCCACCCCTGGCTGGGCAGCCAGCACGGCTTCGATCTCACCCAGCTCGACGCGCACGCCACGGATTTTCACCTGGTCATCGTTGCGGCCCAGGTAGTCGAGGGTGCCGTCGGCATTCCAGCGCACCAGGTCGCCACTGCGGTACATGCGCCCGCCGGCGTTGAACGGGTCGTCGAGGAAGCGCTCTGCAGTCAGTTCAGGGCGGTTCAGGTAACCCCGGGCGACACCGGCCCCACCAATGTACAGTTCACCGACTGCGCCCACCGGCAACGGCTGGCGGTGCGGGTCGAGTACGTAGACGCGGGTGTTGGCGATCGGCTTGCCAATGTGCAGCTCGCCAGCCGGCTGCAAATGCCCGGAGGTGGCGACCACGGTGGTTTCCGTGGGGCCATAGTTGTTGACCAAGGCAAAGCCTGGGTCGCGGTCGAACTGGCGCAGGCGGTCGCCACCGACCAGCAGCGTGCGCAGGGTCGGGTGCTGACGCTCGCGGCGCAGGGCCTGCTCGGCCACCGGGGTGGGCAGGAAGCTGACCTGCAGCGGCTGCTCCAGCCACCAGTCGAGCAGTTCGTCGACGTGCTCGCCGGCGATGTGCGCCGGTGGCAGGTGCAACACTGCCCCGGCGCACAACGCTGGCCAGGTTTCCCAGGCCATGGCGTCGAAGCCGAAACCGGCGACGCTGCTGGTGTGGCTGCCGGCGCCCAGGGCGAACGCTGCGCAGTGCCAGTGCACCAGGTTGGCCAGGGTGTGGTGCTCGACCATCACGCCCTTCGGTTGGCCGGTGGAGCCGGAGGTGTAGATCACGTAGGCCAGCTGGCGCGCGTCCAGGCCAGCCAGCTGCGGGTTGCCATCCGCGCTGGCCTGCCACGGGTCGCGGTCCAGGGTGACTCGCGGTGTGTCGCCGACCAGGGCCTGGGTGCGGGTATCGGCCAGCACCAACGCTGGCGCGCTGTCGGCCAACAGGTAGGCGATGCGCTCGGCCGGGTAGGCTGGGTCCACCGGCACATAGGCAGCGCCGGCCTTGAGCACTGCGAGCAAGGCCACTACGCGCTCGATGCCCCGCGCCAGGCACACGGCCACCCGGTCGCCAACCTGCACGCCGCGGGCGACCAGGTGGTGGGCCAGGCAGTTGGCGCTGCGGTTGAGTTCGCCATAGCTCAGTACCTGGCCCTCCTGCACCAGCGCCGCCGCTTGCGGTGCGCTGGCGGCCTGGGCTTCGACCAGGGCATGCACGGTCTGCCCTTGTGGGTAGTCGCGGTGCGTGAGGTTGAAGGCTTCCAGTACGTGCTGGCGGGCAGGCTCATCAAGAATCGACAAGGCCTCCACCGGCGTTGCTTCGCCCTGCTCCAGCGCCTGGCACAGCTGGGCCAGGGCCTGGGCCATCCACTGCGCCACCGCTTCGCCGCCCAGGCCCTGCTGGGCCAGTACGCTCAAGGTGAAGCCTTCGCCCAGGTCATCGACGCTCAGGGTCAGCGGGTAGTTGCTGCGCTCCTCGCCGCCCAGCAGGCGCACGCCTTGTACGCTGGCATCCTGCGCAGCCGGTGTGCCGGCGCTGCTGTGGCGGTAGTTGAACAAGGCACTGAACAGCGGCAACGAGGCGGCCACGCCACTGCAGCGTTGGGCCAGGGCCAGCGAGGCATGCTCGTGGCCAAGCAGTGCCGAAAGCCGCTGGTGGGTGGCGCGCACGGCTTGCTGCACGGGGGCTGCCAGGTCGATGCGCAGGGGCAAGGTGTTGATGAACACGCCCAGTGCGCGGTCGGCGCCCTCGCCGCCCTGCAGGCGGCCCATCAGCACGGTGCCGAAGACCACGTCGCTGCGGTTGGCCAGCACCCCCAGCACGCGCGCCCAGGCCAGGTGCGCCAGGCTCGCGGCGCTGACGCCCAGGCGCCGGGCCTGGTCGCGCAGCTGGCGGGCCACGCCGGGGTCCAGCGCCAAGCGCGCCTCCTCGATCGCCCGGCCATCGCCCTGCACATCTGCCAGGCCAAACGGCAGGGTCGGCTCGTCAAGGTCGCCCAGCATGTCGCGGAAGAAGGCTTCGTGGCCGGCGTCATCGGCGCCCAGGCGCGCCTGGGCAACATAGGTGCGGTACCGCGCAGGCACTGCCAGCTGCTCAGCGTGGCCTGCGAGGATCGCCTGCATTTCACCGGCGATCACTTCCATGGCCGTGTGGTCCAGGGCCAGGTGGTGGAACTGCAGGATCGCCACCACGCGCTGATTGGCCGGGTCTTCGGCGTACATCAAGCGCATCAGGGGTGCCTGGGTGAGGTCCAGGCGCTGATGGCGGGCATCGAAGCGTGCCTGCAAGGCGTCGATCAGCGAATCACTGCGCAGGTCGGTAACGGCCGTCACGGCCATGCGCGCCTGGCGCCACACCACCTGCACCGGTTGCTCCAGGCCCTCGCTGAGCACGGCGGTGCGCAGGATGTCATGGCGGTCGATGACCTGCTGCAAGGCCCCGGCCCAGGCCTGCAGCCGGGCAAGGCTGTCGAACGCCAGGCGTGACTGCAGCAGGTACGGGTCGCCCTGTTCAGCGCTCAGGTGGTGATAGAGGATGCCCTCCTGCAGCGGTGCCAGCGGGTAGATTTCCTGCACGTTGGCGGCACCGCCGGGCACGCAGGCGACGATGCGATCGAGGGTGGCCTGGTCGAGGTCGATCAGGCTGAGCATCGCCGGGGTAATCTGCCGGGCGTCATGGGGCACGCGGTTTTCCGGCACCTGCACTTCACGGCCACTGCCCACGGCCGCGGCCAGGGCGGCCAGGGTCGGCTGGGCGAACAGCACTCGCACATCGGCACTCAGGCCGGCCTTGCGCATGCGCTCGATCAAGGTGACCGCCAGCAGCGAATGGCCCCCCAGTTCGAAGAAGTGGTCGTGGCGCCCCACCTGCTCGACCTTGAGCAGGTCGGCCCAGATCGCCGCCAGGGTGGATTCCACTTCGCCCTGCGGCGCTTCGAAGGCGCGGCTCAGCAGCGCATCGCTGCCCGGCTGCGGCAAGGCGCGGCGGTCGAGCTTGCCGTTGGCGTTCAGCGGCAAGGCCGGCAGCAGCACATAGGCGGCCGGCAGCATGTAGTCCGGCAACCGGCCTTGCAGCTGGGCGTGCACATCGGTGATGGCCGGGGCTTGCTCGCAAGCGGTGAAATAGGCGACCAGGCGCTTGTCGCCGGGTGCGTCTTCACGCAGCAGCACCGCGGCATCGCCTACGCCTGCGCATTCACCCAGCGCCGCCTCGATCTCACCCAGTTCGATGCGGAAGCCGCGCAGCTTGATTTGTTGGTCGGCCCGGCCCAGGTAACGCAAGGTGCCGTCGGCCTGCCAGCAGACCAGGTCGCCGCTGCGGTACATGCGCGCGCCGGGTTGGGGGTTGAACGGGTCATCGAGGAAGCGCTCGGCCGTCAGCGTGGGCTGGCCCAGATAGCCCAGGGCAACGCCGTCGCCGCCGATGTACAGCTCGCCAACGGCGCCGACCGGTAGGGGTTGCTGGCGGGCATCGAGCACGTAGCAACGGGCATTGCCGATGGGTTTGCCGATCGGGATGCTGCCCTCGCCCACTGCGAGGATTTCGTGGGTGGTGCTGAAGGTGGTGGCTTCGGTCGGGCCGTAGCCATTGAGCAGGTGCGCCGGGGCGCCATCGCGCAGCACGCGGGCGATCACCGCGGGGTCCAGCACATCGCCACCCACCATCAGGTAGCGCAGCTTGGCGAAGGCCGGCAGCAAGTCTGCGGCGAACTGATGGAACAGGCCGGCGGTCAGCCACAGCACACTCACGCGCTGCTGCAGCAAGGTGTCGCGCAAGGCCTCACGCGACAGCACGTGCTGCTGGTCGATCACCACCACGCTGGCGCCGTTGAGCAGCGGCGCCCACACCTCCAGGGTACTGGCATCGAAGGCCGGGTTGGAGGCAAAGGCCACCCGGTCCTGGCTGGTGAAATCGGCGAAGCCGTTGTTGACCACCAAGCGCACGATGGCCCGATGCGGCACCTCCACGCCTTTCGGGGTGCCGGTGGAACCGGAGGTGTACATGATGTACGCCGCGTCTTGCCCATCCACGGCCAGGCCTGGGGCGTGGCTCGGACAGCCGGCGAGGTCGAGGCGGTCGAGGTCCACGCGCAGCACATGGCCGGCCGGCGGCTCGCTAGTCAAGGCCAGCAGCACGCGGGCCTGGCTGTCGGCAAGCATGAACGCCAGGCGCTCGGCCGGTGCATTGCTGTCCAGGGGGACATACACCGCCGCGCACTTGCTGGCGGCCAGCTGCGCCGCCAGCAGGTCGAAGCTGCGCGGCAGCAGCAGCGCGATACGCTCGCCTGGTTGCACGCCCAGGGCCAACAGGTGATGGGCCAGGCGGTTGGCATGTTGGTCGAGTGCGGCGTAGGAGTAAGCCTGCTCGCCGTGGACCACGGCCACGGCGTCCGGGCTCAGCGCCGCGTAGGCACCGAACAGCGTATGCACGGCATGGGCCTGGGGGTAGTCGCGGCGGGTGGCGTTGAAGCCGTGCAGCACTCGCTCCCGTTCGGCAGGTGCCAGGCAGCTCAGCTGCTGCAAGGCCGTGGCCGGTGCCTGCTGCAGGGCCTGGGCCAGCTGCGCCAGGGCCGTGGCCAGCAAGCGGCACACGTGGGCGCCGTCCACTTCGGCCACGGCCTGAACGGTCAGTACCAGCCCGTCGCCCAGGTCATCGACGTTCACCACCAGCGGGTAGTGGCTGCGTTCGTGGGCGGCCAGTTGCTCGATGCCCTGCCAGGCCTCGCGCAGCTCGGCCCTGGCCGGTGCGCTGTGACGGAAGTTGAGCAGGCTGGTGAACAGCGGCTGAGTCGCTGGCACGCCGCTGCAACGCTGGGCTTCGGCCAGCGAGGCCTGTTCGTGGGCAAGCAAGCGGGCCAGGCGTTGGTGGGTCAGGCGCACGCCTTCGGCCACGCCCAAGGTGCCGACGCTGACGCGCAGGGGCAAGGTGTTGATGAACATGCCCAGCGCCCGCTCGGCGCCTTCGCCACCTTGCAGGCGGCCCAGCAGCACGGTGCCGAACACCACCTCGTCGCGGCCAGACAACTGCGCCAGAACTTGGCCCCAGGCCTGGTGCACCAGGCTGGCGACACTGATGCCCAATTGGCGCGCCTGCACCCGCAGTTGGGTCGAGAGGCCGGCATCCAGCGCCTGGCGGCTGTCGAGCACGGGGCGGCCAGCACTGTGCGCTTCGCGCAGGCCGAACACTTCGGTGGGGGCGTCGATATCGTCCAACAGTTCGTGGAACAGCGCTTGCTCGGCCTGGCGGTTGCCGGCCAGGCGCGACTGGGCCACGTAGTTGCGGTACGGCACGCTGGCGTCGGCCAGCGCCTGCCCTTGCAGCACGGCGGTGATTTCCGCAACCAGCTGCTCGACGGCGGCATGGTCGAGGATGATGTGGTGAATGTACAGGGTCGCTTCCAGGCGGCCGTTGGTTTCAGTGGGCAGCAGGCGGATCAACGGGGCCTGGGCGAGGTTCAGCGCTTCGCGGGCCAGCGCGCTGCCACCTTGGGCCGGCATTGCCGGTGGGACATTGCGCGACACCACCTGGACCGGCTCTTCAAGGTTCTGCCAGTGGATGCTGGTGCGCAGGATGTCGTGGCGGGCGATGACGTGGTCAAGGGCTGCGGCGAACGCGGCCAGGGTGGCCGGGTCGGGGAAGGCGAAACGGGCTTGCAGCACGTAAGGGTCGGCCCCTTCGCTGGCCAGGTGGTGGTAGAGGATGCCTTGCTGCAGCGGGGCCAGGGCGTAGATGTCCTGGACATTGCCTGCGCCGCCGGGGATTTGCGCCAGCAGTGCATCGAGCGAGGCCTGGGACAACTGCGCCAGCGGCAGCATGCCTGGGGTGATGCGGGTGCAATCCGCCGGGATGCGGTTGGCCGGCACCTGCACGCGGGTTTCGACGCCCACTGCAGATGCCAGCGCAGCCAGGGTTGGCTGGCCGAACAGCACGCGGATATCGGCATGCAGGCCTTGCTGGCGCAGGCGGGAGGTGAGGGTCACTGCCAGGAGCGAGTGGCCGCCCAGTTCGAAGAAGTTGTCGTGGCGCCCTACCCGCTCCAGGTTCAGCAGTTCGCACCAAAGTGCGGCCAGCAGGGTTTCGGTTTCGCCTTGTGGGGCCTCGTAGGGGCGCTCTTCGATGGCGTCGGGTTCTGGCAGGGCCTTGCGGTCGAGCTTGCCGTTGGGGCTTAGCGGCAGGGCTTCGAGGTGGATGAACAGCGCGGGCACCATGAATTCCGGCAGGTGCGCGAGCAGTGCCGTGCGCAGGGTTTCCGTGCTTTGTGGCTCGCCGGTGTAATAGGCAACCAGGCGTTGTTCGCGGGCGATCACCACAGCTTCCTTGATGCCCGCGATGGCGGTGAGGCCTGCCTGGATTTCGCCCAGCTCGATGCGCAGGCCGCGCAGTTTTACCTGGTCGTCGTTGCGGCCCAGGTATTCGAGGTTGCCGTCGGCGCGGTGGCGGGCCAGGTCACCGGTGCGGTACAGGCGCCCGCCTGGGGCGAACGGGTCGTCGAGGAAGCGCTCGGCGGTGAGCTCGGCGCGGTTGAGGTAGCCACGGGCGACCTGTACGCCACCGATGAACAGCTCGCCGGCGACGCCTTGGGGGACGGGTTGGCCCTGGGGGTCGAGGACGTACAGGGTGGTGTTGGCGATGGGTTTGCCGATGGGGGTGTTGTCCGGGGCGGTCAGGCAGTGCCAGGCACTGACATCGACGGCGGCTTCGGTTGGGCCGTAGAGGTTGTGCAGGTCGATGCCGGGGAGTTGCGTGTGGAAGCGGCGGACCAGGCTGCCTGGTAGTGCTTCGCCGCTGCACAGGACCCGTTTCAGGGGTGAAGCATGGAGGATGGCACCGGCTTCGCCGGTGATCGCGGGCAAGCCCGCTCCTACAGGGAGCGCGGTGGTATCGGGGGTGGAGGATAGGAAGACGTCCAGCATCGAAGGGACGAAATGCAGGGTGGTGATGGCTTCGTGCTCGATTACCTGGCGCAGGTAGTCCGGGTCGCGGTGGCCGCCGGGGCGGGCCATGACCAGGCGGGCGCCGGTTAGCAGTGGCCAGAGGAATTCCCATACCGACACATCGAAACTGAACGGGGTTTTCTGCAGCACCACGTCTTCGGCATTCAAGCCGTAGGCGTCTTGCATCCACAGCAGGCGGTTCACCACACCGGCGTGTTCGTTCATCACACCCTTGGGCAGCCCGGTGGAGCCGGAGGTATAGATCACGTAGGCCAGATGGCGGGGCGTCAGGGCCGCCACCACCGGGTTAGTTGAAGGTTGTTCGGCCCACGTTGGCTGGTCCAGGTCGATGATGCGGCCCGTTTCCGGCACATGCTGCGTCGCCGCATGCACCAGCACCGCCACCGGCGCGCTGTCGGTCAACATATGCCGAACCCGCTCAGCCGGGTAATCCGGGTCGACCGGCACGTAGGCGCCGCCAGCCTTGAGAATGGCCAGCAAGCCAACCACCATCGACAAGCCACGTTCCACGCAGATCGCCACGCGATCATCAGGTTTGACGCCCAAACCGATGAGGTAATGAGCCAGGCGGTTGGCCTGCTCGTTCAACGCGCGGTAGCTCAACTCGCCTTCTTCAGCACGAACCGCCACCGCTTCGGGCGAACGCAGCACCTGCGCCTCGATCATCCCATGCAGGGTCTGCTCAAGGTCGTAAGTGACCGCCGTGTCGTTGAATTCCACCAGTACCCGCTGGCGCTCCTCGGCCTGCAACACCGGCAGGCGCTGCAGCAACAGCTCCGGCTCCTGCTCCAGCGCCGCAACCATGGCCTCCAGCACCTGGTTCATCTGCCCGCAGATACGCGCCGCGCCGACCTCGGCCGGGGTCATGGCCACCAGGCGGAAGCCTTCACCCAAGTCATCGACGTTCAGGCTCAGCGGGTAGTTGGTCCGCTCCTGCCCGTCCAACACTTCGATGCCTTGCCAGGCCTGGCGCTGCTCGTCGCTGCGCTCGGCGCCATGGCGGTAGTTGAGCATCGCACTGAACAGCGGCAATGGCGCCGCCACGCCGCTGCAGCGCTGGGCCAGGGCCAGCGAGGCGTGCTCATGGGCCAGCAGCGCGCTCAGGCGCTGGTGGGTGGCATGGGCAGCGTCGCGCAGGCTGACGCCCGCCAGGTCGACGCGCAGCGGCAAGGTGTTGATGAACATGCCCAGCGCCCGCTCGGCGCCTTCGCCGCCCTGCAAGCGGCCCAGCAACACGGTGCCAAACACCACCCGGTCCTGGCCGCTGGCCGCACTCAGCAGCCGTGCCCAGGCCAGGTGGAACAAACTGGCGACGCTGATGCCCAGCACCCGGGCCTGGCGGCGCAGGCCGCTGGCCAGGCCGGCAGACAAGGGCAGCTTGGCTTCCTGCATGTCGCGGCCATCGCCCTGCACGTCATTGAGGCCGAATGGCAACGTGGGTTCGTCGATGTCGGCCAGTTGCGTGCGGAAGAATGCCTCGTGCTCAGCCTGGCTGATGCCCAGGCGGGCTTGGGCCACGTAGTTGCGGTAAGGCACCGGGGCGTGGGCCGGGGCCGGGGCGCCCTGCAGGAAGCCTTGGAGTTCTTCGCCCACCACTTCCAGGGCGGTGTGGTCGAGGACGATGTGGTGGAACTGCAGGGTGGCTTCGAGGGGGCCTGCGGTGTCGTCATGCAAGAGGCGAATCAGGGGGGCTTGGCTCAGGTTGAAATCCGCGATATGGCCTTCGCGGGGCAAGCCCGCTCCTACAGGGGGGTGTGCAACCAGTAGCAGTGGGGCTTGGCGCCAGACTACTTGCACTGGTTGTGGCAGGCCGTCCCAGAGCACGGCGGTGCGCAGTACGTCGTGGCGGGCGATGACCTGGTCCAGGGCGGCGGCGAAGGCTTGCAGGCGCGCCAGGCTGTCGAAGCGCAGGTGCGAGAACAGCACGTAGGGGTCGTGTTCAGCGGCGCTGAGGTGGTGGTAGAGAATGCCCTCCTGCAGCGGCGCCAGGGGGTAGATGTCCTGCACATTGGCAGCGCCGCCGGGTACGCAGGCGACGATGCGGTCGATGGCCGCCTGGTCGAGGTCGATCAGGCTGAGCAAGTCCGGGGTGATCTGGCTGCAGTTTGCCGGGATGCGGTTTTCCGGCACCTTGACCTGCTGGTCGGCACCCAGGGTCGCGGCCAGCGCAGCGATGGTCGGTTGGCCGAACAGGGTCCGCACATCGACTTGCAAGCCTTCCAGGCGCAGGCGCGCGGTCAGGCTGACAGCCAGCAGCGAATGGCCGCCCAGTTCGAAGAAATTGTCGTGGCGCCCTACCCGCTCAACCCCCAGCAGCTCGGCCCAGAGCTGCGCCAGCAGGGTTTCGGTGGTGCCCTGCGGTGGCTCGAAGGTGCGCGGTTGCGCGTCGGGGGCTGGCAAGGCCTTGCGGTCGAGCTTGCCGTTGGGAGCCAGCGGCAGTGCCTCAAGGTGGATGTACAACGCCGGCACCATGTACTCCGGCAATTGCGCCAGCAGGTGCTGGCGCAGGGCGTCCGGCGCCTGGGCTGCACCGGTGTAGTAGGCGACCAGGCGTGGGCCGCTGGCACGGTCGTCGCAGGCCAGTACCACGGCTTCGCGGATACCGGCGACGCGGCCCAGGCAGGCCTGGATCTCGCCCGGTTCGATGCGCAGGCCGCGGATTTTCACCTGGTCGTCGTTGCGCCCGAGAAATTCCAGGGTGCCATCGGCCCACTGGCGCACCAGGTCGCCGCTGCGGTACAGCCGTTCGCCGGCCACGAACGGGCTGTCGATGAAGCGCTCCGCCTGCTGCGCCGGCAAGCCCAGGTAGCCACGGGTGACGCCAGCACCGCCAATATGCAGGTGCCCCGCCACACCCCACGGCAGCGGTTGGTCGGCGCTGTCGAGTACGTAGAGGTGGGTGTTGTCGATCGGCTGGCCGATGGGCAAGCTGCCGCGCGGCAGCGGCGCCTGCGGCTCCAGGGTCCAGGCGCTGCAGTCGACGGTGGTTTCGGTGGGGCCGTAGACGTTGTGCAGGCGTACCCCCGGCAGGCGCTGGCGCACCAGGGCGGCCAGTGCCTCGGTCAGTTCGCCACCGCCGCAGACGATGTCGCTGAGGCTGGTGCAGCCTGCGCTTTGTGGCTGGTCGAGAAATTGCTGCAGCAAGGCCGGCACGAACTGCACCACGTTGACCTGCTGCGCCTGGATCAGCTGCGCAAGGTAGTGCCCGTCACGCTGGCCGTCGGGGCGTGCCAGCACCAGGCGCAGGCCACTGCACAGCGGCCAGAACAGCTCCCACACCGAGGCATCGAAGCTGACCGGGGTCTTGTGCAGTACGCTGGCGCCTTCGCCAACGGCGCACAGGCGCCGGCTCCAGTGCACCAGGTTGACCACGTTGCGGTGCTCGACCATCACGCCCTTGGGCACCCCCGTGGAGCCGGAGGTGTAGATCACGTAGGCCAGGTGGTGCGCTGCAAGGCCCGCGACCCGTGGGTTGCTGATCGGCTGGGTGGCCCAGCTGGGGTGGTCGAGGTTCACCTGAACGGCGTGGGGAGCCACGTCACGGGTTGGCGCATGCACCAGCACGGCCTGGGGCGCGCTGTCGGCGAGCATGTGGCGGATACGCTGCGCCGGGTAGCTTGGGTCGACAGGCACATAGGCGCCGCCCGCCTTGAGGATGGCCAGCAAGCCAACCACCAGCGACAGCCCGCGTTCGATGCAGATCGCCACGCGATCATCGGGCCGCACGCCCAGCGCGATCAGGTGGTGCGCCAGGCGGTTGGCCTGTTCGTCGAGTTGCCGGTAGGTCAGCTCGCCCTCTTGCGCCACCAGGGCCACGGCATCGGGTGCGCGCCGCACCTGGGCCTCGAACAGGGCGTGCAGCGGCTGCTGCAGGTCATGGGGCTGTGCCGAGGCATTGGCGGCCACCAACAGCTGCTGGCGCTCCGAAGCGGTGAGCACGGGCAGGTGCTGCAGCAGCGTCTGCGGTTGCCGTTCCAAGGCATCGAGCAGGCCCAGCAGCACGTGCAGCAGCTGCTCGCAGAGGCGCTGGGCACCCACCTGCTGGGGCACCTGGGCCGTCAGGCGCAGGCCATCGCCAAGGTCATCGATGTTGACGCTAAGCGGGTAGTTGCCATGGCCACCGCTGGGCAGCGCCTCGATCCCTTCCAGGGCTTCGCGCTGGGCCTGTCGTTCGCTGGCACTGGCGCCGTGGCGGTAGTTGAGAATGGCGCTGAACAGCGGCGTTGGCGCCGCCACGCCGCTGCAACGCTGGGCCAGGGCCAGCGAGGCGTGCTCGTGCACCAGCAGCGCGCTCAGGCGCTGGTGCACCAGGCGCACACCGTCGCGCACCTGCAGGCCGGCAAGGTCCAGGCGCAGTGGCAAGGTGTTGATGAACATGCCAAGGCCACGGTCGGCACCTGCGCCGCCCTGCAGGCGGCCAAGCAACACCGTGCCGAACACCACGCTGTCGCGGCCGCTGGTGGCCGCCACCAGCCGTGCCCAGGCCAGGTGCAGCAGGCTGGCGGCACTCACCCCCTGCTGCTGGGCGTGTTGGCGCAGGCGCTGGTAGTGGGTGGGGTCGAGCTGGACCGTGGCCAGTTCGAAATCGCAGGCCTTGCCCTGCAGGTCGGCCAGGCCGTATGGCAAGGTTGGCTCGTCGATATCGCCGAGTTCAGCACGGAAGAAGGCTTCATGTTCGGCCTCGCTGATGGCCAGGCGGGCCTGGGCCACGTAGTTGCGGTATGGCACGGGCGGCTGGCTGGGTTGCTCGCCGCGCAGGTGATCGCGGATTTCGTGCAGGACGGCCTTCATCGCGGTGTGGTCGAGGGCGATGTGGTGGAACTGCAAGGTGGCGTTGAGGGGGCCGGCCGTGTCGGCATGCACGAGGCGGATCAGCGGGGCCTGGCTGAGTTTGAAATCGGCGGTGTCGCCTTCGCGGGGCGAGCCCACGCCTGCCGGGGGTTGAGCAATGACCCGCAGCGGAGCGTGGCGCCAGACCACTTGTACCGGTTGTGCCAGGCCGTCCCAGAGCACGGCAGTGCGCAGCACGTCGTGGCGGGCGATGACCTTGTCCAGGGCGGCGGCGAAGGCTTGCAGGCGCGCCGGGCTGTCGAACACCACCTGCCATTGCAGCAGGTACGGGTCATCGCCGCTGGCACTGAGGTGATGGTAGAGGATGCCTTCCTGCAGCGGCGCCAGCGGGTAGATGTCCTGCACGTTGGCGGCGCCGCCCGGCACCGTGGCGACGATGCGCTCGATGCTGGCGGGGTCGAGGTCGATCAGCGTCAGCATGCCCGGGGTGATGTGCTGGCAATCATCGGCAATGCCATTGGCCGGCACTTCGACCTGGCGGCCGCTGCCCAGCGCTGCAGCCAGCGCGGCGATGGTCGGTTGGCCGAACAGCACGCGCACGTCGGTGTTCAGGCCCTGTTGGCGCAGGCGCTCGATCAGGGTCACGGCCAGCAGCGAGTGGCCGCCCAGCTCGAAGAAGTTGTCGTGGCGCCCTACCCGCTCAAGGCCCAGCACCTCAGCCCAGATGGCCGCCATGCGGGTTTCGGTTTCGCCCAGCGGGGCGACATGGCCCAGCTGCGCCAAGTCAGGCTCGGGCAAGGCGCGGCGGTCCAGCTTGCCATGGCTGGTCAGCGGCAACTGCGCAAGGCGCATGAAGGCGTGCGGCAGCATGTACGCCGGCAAGCTGGCGTTGAGGGCCTGGCGCAGGGTGTCGAGGTCGACCGGCGCGGTTTCAGTGAACCACGCCAGCAGGCGCTCACCGCGCACCAGCACCACGGCTGAATCGATACCTGGCTGGGCGGCCAGGGCGGCTTCGATTTCCCCCAGTTCCACGCGCATGCCACGGATTTTCACCTGGTCGTCATTGCGGCCCAGGTAGTCGAGGGTGCCATCGGCATTCCAGCGCACCAGGTCGCCGCTGCGGTACATGCGCGCGCCCGGCAGGCGGCTGAACGGGTCGGCGAGGAAGCGCTGTTCGGTAAGTTCGGGGCGGTTCAGGTAACCCCGGGCAACCTGCGCACCGCCGATGTACAACTCCCCGGTGACGCCAACTGGCACTGGCTGGAGACGCGCGTCGAGCACGTAGACGCGGGTGTTGGCAATCGGCTGGCCGATGTGCAGCGCCCCACCGGGCAGCACGGTGCCGGAGGTGGCGACCACCGTGGTTTCGGTCGGCCCGTAGTTGTTGACCAGGGCAAAGCCTGGGTCGCGGTCGAAGTGGCGCAAGCGGTCGCCGCCGATCAGCAAGGTGCGCAAGGTGGGGTGCTGCTGCGCACGGCGCAGGGCCTGCTCGGCCACCGGGGTGGGCAGGAAGCTGACTTTCAGCGGTTGCTGCAACCACCAGTCGAGCAGTTCGTCCACGTGCTCATTGGCGATGTGCGCCGGCGGCAGGTGCAGGGTGGCACCGGCGCACAGCGCCGGCCAGACTTCCCAGGCCATGGCATCGAAGCCGAACCCGGCAACGCTTGAGGTGCGCTCGCCGGCGCCCAGGGCGAACGCCTGGCAGTGCCAGTGCACCAGGTTGGCCAGGGTGTGGTGTTCGATCATCACGCCCTTGGGCTGGCCGGTGGAGCCGGAGGTATAGACCACGTAGGCCAATTGGTGGGCATCCAGGCCGGTTACGTGGGGGTTGCTGTCGTCACGGTGCCAGCTGTCCTGCTGGTCGAGGTCCAGGCGCGGTAAGTCGGCGGGTAAACCGCTGATGGCCGAGTCGGCCAGTACCAGCGCCGGCGCGCTGTCCTCCAGCAGGTAGGCGATTCGCTCGGCCGGGTAGGCCGGGTCCACGGGCACATAGGCGGCGCCCGCCTTGAGCACCGCCAGCAGGCCGATCACCCGTTCGACGCTGCGCGGCAGGCACAGGGCAACCCGGTCGCCACACTGCACGCCGCGTTCGAGCAGGCGGTGGGCCAGGCGGTTGGCGCGCCGGTTCAGCTCGCCATAGCTCAAGGCCTGCTCGCCCTGGCTGACGGCGGTCGTTTCCGCTGCACGAGCGGCTTGGGCTTCGACCAGGGCATGAACCGTCTGCCCTTGCGGGTACGCCTGCGTGGTGGCGTTGAAACGGCCGAGCAGGTGTTGACGCTCGGCGTCGTCGAGGATCGGCAGGCTGTCGAGGGGCGTCTGCTGCCCAGGCTCCAGCGCCTGCAGCAACTGCGCCACGGCATTGGCCATCCAGCCGGTGACACGGGCAGCGCCGATGCCTTCCACGGCCAGCACGCTGAAACTGAAGCCTTCGCCCAGGTCGTTGACGCTCAGGGTCAGCGGGTAGTTGCTGCGCTCCTCGCCGCCGAGCAGGCGCACGCCCTCCCAGATACCCTCGCCTTCACGCGGGGCATCCTCGGCACTGTGGCGGTAGTTGAGCAAGGCACTGAACAGCGGCGCCGACGCGGCCACGGCGCTGCAGCGCTGGGCCAGGGCCAGTGGCGCGTGCTCATGGCCGAGCAAGGCCGACAGGCTGCGGTGGGTAGCCCGCACGGCGGTATGCGCATCGGCGTGGGTATCGACCCGCAGCGGCAGGGTGTTGATGAACATGCCCAGGGCCCGGTCGGCACCCTCGCCGCCCTGCAGGCGGCCCATCAGCACGGTGCCGAACACCACGTCGGTGCGGTTGGCGAGCACGCCCAGTACACGCGCCCAGGCCAGGTGCATCAGGCTGGCGGCGCTCACGCCCAGTTGCCGGGCCTGGCTGCGCAGGCGGCGGCTGAGTTCGGCGTCCAGGGCCAGGAAGGCGCTTTCGATGTCACGGCCATCGCCTTGCACATCGGCAAAGCCCAGCGGCAGGGTCGGTTCTTCGGCATCTGCCAGCATGTCGCGGAAGAACGCCTCATGGCCGGCCTGGTCGGCCAGACGGGCCTGGGCCACGTAGTTGCGGTACGGCACGGCTGGCGGCAATGCGCCGCCCTGGCCGAACAGCAACGCGCGCATTTCCCGGGCCACCACATCCATGGCGGTGTGGTCGAGGGTAAGGTGGTGGAACAACAGGATCGCCACCACCTGGTGGTTAACCGGGTCGAGGCTGTAGTGCAGCCGGGTCAGCGGTGCCTGGGCCAGGTCCATGCGGTGATGGCGGGCATCGAAGCGTGCATGCAGTTGCTCGATGCGCGAAAGGCCAGGTTCATCGGCCAGGTCGTCGACTTCGCACACCTGCAGTTCGGCGCGGCGCCACACCACTTGCAAGGGCTGTGGCAGGCCTTGCCAGAGCACCGCGGTGCGCAGGATATCGTGGCGCTCGATCACTTGCTGCAACGCGCCTGCCCAGGCCAGCAGGCGCTCGACGCTGTCGAAGGCCAGGCGGGTCTGCAGCAGGTAGGGGTCGCCGTGCTCGGCGCTCAGGTGGTGGTAGAGGATACCTTCCTGCAACGGTGCCAGCGGGTAGATTTCCTGCACATTGGCGGCGCCGCCGGGCACCGTGGCAACCACGGCATCGATTGCAGCCTGGTCCAGCTCGACCAGGCTCAGCATGGCTGGGGTGATTTGTTCGGCTGCGTGCGGCACCCGGTTCTCCGGCACCTTGGCCTCGCCGCCGAGGTTGGCGGCGCCGGCCAGGGCCGCCACGGTCGGCTGGGCGAACAGCACGCGCACGTCGATGGCCAGCCCCGCCTTGCGCAGGCGCTCGACCAGGGTCACGGCCAGCAGCGAATGGCCGCCTAGCTCGAAGAAATTGTCGTGGCGCCCTACCCGCGGCACGCCCAGCACCTGCGCCCACACCACGGCCAGGGTGGCCTCAAGCTCACCTTGCGGCGCTTCGTAGGCCTGGGCTTGCAGCACATCGCCGTCGGGGTTGGGCAGCGCGCGGCGGTCCAGCTTGCCGTGGCTGGTCAGTGGCAGTGCCTCCAGGCGGATGAATGCCATGGGTTGCATATGCGCCGGCAAGCTGGCCTGCAGGGCTTGGCGCAGGTGGTCAGGGTGCACGGGCGCGGCCTCGGTGTACCAGGCCAGCAGGCGCCCTTCGCGCACCAGCACCACGGCATCGCCGACACCGGCTTGGGCGGCCAGGGTGGCTTCGATCTCGCCCAGCTCCACGCGCACGCCGCGGATCTTCACCTGGTCATCGTTGCGGCCCAGGTAGTCCAGGGTGCCATCAGCGTTCCAGCGCACCAGGTCGCCGCTGCGGTACATGCGCCCACCGGCGTTGAACGGGTCGTCAAGGAAGCGTTCCGCGCTCAACTGCGGGCGGTTGAAGTAGCCGCGTGCGACTTGCGCACCGCCAATGTACAACTCACCGGTGACCCCGGCAGGCACCGGCTGCAGGCCCTCGTCCAGCACGTACACACGGGTGTTGGCGACCGGGCGGCCGATGTGCAGCGCGCCGCCAGGCAGCAGCTGCCCGGAGGTGGCGACCACGGTGGTTTCCGTGGGGCCGTAGTTGTTGACCAGGGCGAAGCCTGGGTCGCGGTCGAACTGGCGCAGGCGGTCGCCACCGACCAACAAAGTGCGCAAGGTGGGGTGCTGGCGCTCGCGGCGCAGCGCCTGCTCGGCCACCGGGGTAGGCAGGAAGCTGACCTGCAGGGGTTGCTCCAGCCACCAGTCGAGCAGTTCGTCGACATGTTCGTTGCCAATGTGCTGCGGTGGCAGGTGCAGCGTGCCGCCGGCGCACAGGGTTGGCCAGACTTCCCAGGCCATGGCATCGAAACCGAAGCCGGCGACGCTGGAGCTGTGTGAGCCCGCCTGCAGATCGAAGGCCTGGCAGTGCCAGTGCACCAGGTTGGCCAGGGTGGCGTGTTCGATCATCACGCCCTTGGGCTGGCCGGTGGAGCCGGAGGTGTAGACCAGATAGGCCAGCTGCTGCGCGTCCAGCCCTTGGCGCTGGGGGTTGCTGTCGTCGGCGGCGAAGGCGCCGGCCTGGTCCAGGTTCAGGCGCGGGATGTCCGGCAAGCCTTGGGTTTCGGTCATTGCCAGCACCAAGGTGGGTGCGCTGTCGTGCAGCAGGTAGGCAATGCGCTCGGCTGGGTATGCCGGGTCCACCGGTACGTAGGCGGCCCCGGCCTTGAGCACCGCCAGCAGGCCAACCAGGCGCTCGGGGGTACGCCCAAGGCACAAGGCGACGCGGTCGCCCACCTGCACCCCCAGGCCAATCAGGTGGTGCGCCAGCTGGTTGGCGCGGCGGTTCAGCTCACCGTAGCTCAGCTGCTGGCTGCCCTGCTGCACGGCCTGCGCGCTGGGCTGGCGGGCGGCCTGGGTTTCGACCAGGGCGTGCACGGTCTGGCCTTGCGGGTAGGCCTGGGTGGTGCGGTTGAACTGCTGCAGCACCTGCTCGCGTTCGGCCTGTGGCAGCACCGGCAGGCTCTGCAGGGGGGTATCCGGCGCCTGTTCGAGGGCATCGGCCAGGCTTGCCAGCACCTGTTCGAACTGCAGGCCCAGGCGCTCGGCGCCCCACTGGGGCAGGCTTTGCACGGTCAGGCGCAGGTCCGTACCTAAGTCGTCGACGCTGACGGTCAGTGGGTAGTCGGTGCGTTCTTCGGCGCCCACGATGTCGATGCCGGGTGCCACGGGGATGATCTCGGCGGCGTCACCGGCATCGCTGTGGCGGTAATTGAGCATGCTGTTGAACAGTGGCGCAGGCGCGGCCACGCCGCTGCAGCGTTGGGCCAGGGCCAGCGAGGCTTGTTCGTGCCCGAGCAAGGTGCTCAGGCGCTTGTGGGTGGCCAGCAGCGCGGCGCGCACGCCGGTGCGGCCAAGGTCGATGCGCAGCGGCAGGGTGTTGATGAACATGCCCATGGCTTGTTCGCTACCATCGCCGGTGGTCATGCGCCCCAGCAGCACGCTGCCGAACACCACGGCCTGGCGCGCCGACAATTGCCCGACCAGGCGCGCGAAGCCCAGGTGCAGCACGCTGGCCGGGCTTACGCCGAGCTGGCGCGCGTGCTGGCGCAGGCGCGCGCTGAGGCTGGCGGGCAGGGTCAGGCGGGCTTGCTGCAGCGGTTGGTCGGCCTTGTCTTGCAGGCCGAAGGCCAGGGTCGGCTCGTCGATATCGCCCAACATATCGCGGAAGAAGCGCTCATGGGCCTGTTCGTCGAGGGCCTGGCGGGCGGCGGCCAACACGTTGCGAAACGGCATGGGCGGGGCCAGTTGCGCCGACTCACCGGCCAGGTGCGCTTGAATTTCGCGGCGCACGATGTCCAGCGCGGTGTGGTCCATGATTACGTGATGGAACATCAGCAGGGCGACCCACTGCCCGCCTTCGCCTGGGGCATGCATCAACTGCATCAGCGGGGCCTGGCGCAGGTCCAGGCGGTAGTGGTGCGGGTCGAACCGTGCGCACAGCGCGGCCAGGGCATCGTTGCCGCCCACGGCGACGGCTTCGCGTACCAGGGCCGCTTCGCGCCACACCACTTGCACGGGCTGGTCGAGGTATTCCCAGTGCAGCGCGGTGCGCAGGATGTCGTGACGCTGGATCACCCATTGCAGGGCATCGGCGAAGGCTTCCAGGTGCGCCTTGCTGGCAAAGCGCAGTTGCACTTGGGCGAGGTAGGGGTCGCCGTGCTGGGCGGACAAGTGCTGGTAGAGCATGCCTTGTTGCAGGGGGGCCAAGGGGTAGATGTCCTGCACGTTGGCCGCGCCGCCGGGCACGCTGGCGACGATGCGGTCGATCGAGGGTTGGTCGAGTTGCACCAGCGGCAGCATGTCGGGGGTGATGCGAAACGCGGGGCTGAGCCAGTCGTCATCGCACCCGGCCAGCATCTCCAGCAAGGCCGGCTTGTGCCGTGACAGGGCCTCCCACAGGGTGTCGTCCAGGGCGTCGTCATCGCCCAGGACGATGAGGTCCTGGTGTTCGCGCTGGAGTCGGATTGCGTGGGTGGAAAGAGCCGCCATCAGTTCGCTGAAGTGCATCGGTAAGCATCCTGCTTTGCCTGGAATGGGTAATCGTCGACACGCTAAAGGATCGTGACCGGAGGGTCTGACATGGGAAGCGGGGACAATCAGGTGCAGGATTGGGATTGATGCCGTGGTGTGGGGCTTTAGCCTTGTGGTGCCGTTGAGATCGAGCGCCGCCCGCGCGGCGCTTCGCGGGGCAAGTCGGATCGCCGCACCGCCGCTCCTACATTTGTTTCGGGCCAGTTACGCCTGTGCCATCGCGCGCGACCGCCTTGTTCGTTCACCACGATATCGCGTCGTACGCCAAGGGGTCGCGCGCGGTGGACACATGAACATTGGCCCGAAACAAATGTAGGAGCGGGCTTGCCCCGCGAAGCGCCGCGCGGGCGGCGCTCGATCTCACAGGCGCCACAAGGCTAAAACCGGACCACCCTACCCCAAGGTGGCAATCAGGCTATCTGCCGGAGGCCGTTGTCGGAAATACCCCTCGACGCCCGCGAAAATCGCCTCGGCGATCTTGCGTTGTTGGCGGGCGTCGTGCAGCCGCTGGCAATCATTCACGTTGGAGATGAACCCGGTCTCCACCAGGATCGAAGGCACGGCCGCCGACTTCAGCACCGCAAACCCAGCCTGCTCGACCCGTGGCTGATGCAGCCGCGAAACCGTGCCCAACTGCGTCAGCACCTGATGGCCAAGGTCCAGGCTGGTGGAAATGGTGGCGTTCATCGACATATCGAGCAACACCCCGGCAACCATGGGGTCGTCCTCACGCAACTTCACCGCCAAACCACCGCCCACCGCGTCGGCACCGTTCTCACGCGCAGCCATCCAGCGTGCCATCGACGAACTGGCGCCGCCCTGGGACAGGGCAAATACCGAGGCCCCCGAAGCCGTGAGCCTGGGGGCAGCATCGGCATGCACGGAAACGAACAGGTCGGCTTTGAGCCGCTGAGCCAGTTCGGCGCGCTTGCGCAGGGGTATGAACACGTCGTCGCTGCGAACCAGCCGGGCCTTGTAACCCTTCTGCGCATTGACTCTTTTGGCCAGCAGCGTGGCGATCTGCAAGGCAACGCGCTTTTCCTGCTCGCCCTTTGCGCCCAGCGCGCCCGGGTCCTTGCCACCATGGCCGGCGTCGATCACCACCAGCAGGTCACGGTTAACCCTGGCGCCGGAGCGCTTGGGGGTTCGGTTGGCCTGCGTGCTCGCCACCGCACTGCGCAGCGGGGCCGCCACTTGCAGTTGCAGGGTGTGGCTGAGATTGGGGAGTGGGCGAAGCGCGGTATGAACGCCCGGTTCGGTCAGGTCCAGGACAATGCGTAAATCGCCTGTGGGTGTCGTTCCACTGCGGATCGAGCGGATCGCCGTGCCTTCGAACGTCAAACCTTCGAGCGGTGCGGACATCACGGTCTGCTTGAGGTCCAGCACCAGCCGTGGCGGTGAGTCCAGGGTGAAGCTGTTGGAAACGACCGGGCCGCTGAGATCGAGCAATACAGTGGCCTGGCCCTCTACCCGACTGACGCGGATACGTCGCAGAGATTGTGCTGCATTGGCAACGAGTGAAGTGGGTAAGGCGATTCCCGCCAAGAGAAACTTCAACAAACTACGTCTGTTCATACACCAGTGATCCAACAGGGAATCGGGATGTTGTTACGTTATAACAAATTTAACGCCATTTCCAAGCCTGAACCACTTGCGCTTGCTTTGAGATCGAGCGCCGCCTGCGCATCGCGAGCTGCGCTCGCTCCTACCACGGCCGCGTTGCTTGCTGACGCTCTTGCTCTTGCTTCTAAGCGCGCGGTAGTTCAGCAAACGCAGATTGCGACCTTAGGAGGCCGAGCGGAGGCCTTGCGGAGGGAGGTGACGGGCATGGATGCCCGTCAAGCGCTGGGCCCCAGGATGGGGCCTGCAGCGCGGTCCTCCCGGGAGCAAGGCCGGAGCGAGGGAACCCCGAAGCGCAGCGTAGGGGC